>CAXTSI010000300.1:0-437 GCA_964246695.1 uncultured bacterium | reverse complement strand
TTGCAAGCGTTGCGAAGCAATCGCCAGAAATGGGATTGCTTCACTACGCTGTCGCTGCGTTCGCAATGACATAATTCCTCTATTACCCCCACAAGGCAAATGAAATGCCTAGCAGCTTACCCCGCAACGCCTACACCGATGCACCTGAGCAACACCCCAACTTGATACTGGGTAGCTTGCAACTGCTTTTCTGGCTTGTCTTCCGTCCCTCAGCTTGGCGAAATTACCTTAAACGCATTGATCCCGCCCTAAACTCTGACTCCTCTCTGATTTTTTTGCTCAGACAAGGGCGATGGCGGAACCTTGGTCTGTGGCGAATGATCATACAGGGATACTTGATCTTACCTATCCTGGCTAATTTAATGCTGGGCTTGGTACTGTTGACACTGGGTGAATCAATCGCAAATACAACTGTTCGCGTGGCGTTTGGCGTGGCG
>CAXTSI010000299.1:0-11583 GCA_964246695.1 uncultured bacterium | reverse complement strand
ACTCCCCACTCCCCACTCCCCATTAAAAGGAATAAATACCGTGAAAACTAAAGATGCGGTACTAGGTGAACACAATAATGGTCTTGGCTTTTATGCCAATTTCAATTACAACCAGGTCTGGAAAGGTCATCTAGATTGTGTATCGTTTGCACGAGCAGACCTAAAGGATAAATTGCTCAATTTAGATAAACCTTGTTACATAGTTAAAGTTGCCGGAAAAATTGGCGTCACCAATGAAGGTTATTTGTCTCCTGGCGATAATAGTAAAACAGGACAAGTAGAACTGCTGACGGCTGTTCCACCAATCTCAACTCAAAATTTGGGAGATCCAAATTTTCTCTCCTTTCATGGCGTGAAATACGCCTATGCTACTGGTGCAATGGCTGGCGGTATTGCTTCTGAAGAGATGGTCATTGCACTAGGAAAAGCGAAAATTTTGAGTTCATTTGGTGCAGGTGGTTTAAGTCCAAACCGTCTGGAAGCGGCTATTAAGTGTATTCAAGACGAATTGGGATCTGGTCCTTACGCTTTTAATTTAATTCACAGTCCCAACGATCCAGCTATTGAACGGCGAGCAGTAGATTTATACCTCAAATATGGGGTAAGAACTATAGAAGCTTCTGCATTTTTAGACTTGACTCCCAATATTGTCTACTACCGTGCATCTGGACTTGGTTTGAAAGCAGGTAATCAAATTGAAATCAAAAACAAAGTCATTGCCAAAATTTCTCGCAGAGAAGTTGCTAGCAAATTTCTGCAACCAGCACCACCAAAAGTTCTCAAAGAACTCGTTGAGCAAGGACTAATTAGTGAGTTACAAGCAACTCTCGCAGCAAAACTGCCGATTGCGGATGATATTACTGTAGAAGCTGATTCTGGAGGTCATACAGACAATCGACCCCTGGTTTGTCTCTTACCTTCTATCCTAGCATTAAGAGATGAAATCCAGGAAAAATATCGTTACTCAACACCCGTGAGAGTTGGAGTTGCAGGAGGAATTGCGACGCCACAATCAGCTTTAGCTAGTTTTATGATGGGTGCTGCTTATGTAATGACTGGTTCGATTAATCAGTCCTGTGTTGAAGCTGGAAGTTGTCAGTATACCAAACAATTGCTAGCGCAAGCAGATATGGCTGACGTGATGATGGCGCCAGCGGCGGATATGTTTGAAATGGGAGTAAAACTTCAAGTCCTTAAAAAAGGAACTATGTTTCCTCTGCGAGCGCAAAAACTATATGAAATCTACAGAAACTATGACTCAATTGAAGATATTCCGATTCCGGAAAGAGAGAAATTAGAAAAACAAATTTTTCGGAAGAGTCTTGCCCAAGTATGGGAAGAAAGTGTAGCTTATTTATCCCAGAAAAATCCGGAAAAACTCGGAAAAGCAGTTAACAATCCCAAAATAAAAATGGCTGTAATTTTCCGCTGGTATTTAGGATTGTCCTCCCGCTGGTCTAGTTCTGGAGAAAAGGGTCGAGAAGTCGATTATCAAATTTGGTGCGGTCCGGCAATGGGTAGCTTCAATGACTGGGTGCGGGGTTCTTATTTATCTGATCCAAGTAATCGTCGGGTAGTTGATGTAGCTAACCACATCATGACGGGGTCCGCATTTTTATACCGCATTCAAAGTTTGAAAATCCAAGGGCTACAAATCCAGGATGACTACAGTCAGTATTGCCCAGTTCGTTCTACGTTAGAGGTGTGCAAATGATGGCTTCAAAACAATCTCATACGGCAGAAGAAATTCAAGCATGGCTTTTGTCCCATCTTGCTGAAGCACTAAAAATCAAACCTGATGAAATAGATGTCATAGCATCTTTAGATAGCTACGGTTTGGATTCAGCGCAGGCGATGTCTCTGATCGCGAAAACAGAGAAGATGCTGGGATTTGAAGTGTCTCCTACATTGCTCTGGCATTATCCAAATGTTGAAGCACTTTCACAACGTTTAGCCGAAGAATCAGAAGATTTGGGGTCAGACAACCGCACAAATCTTTCCGTTATCAAGACTCCAACTTTAGATTTGGGTGCTGAAGCTGTTCTAGATCCGACTATCCGTCCTGCATCTAAATCTTTTAAATCGACAAGTAACCTGGATAATGTCTTTTTAACTGGAGGAACAGGCTTTTTAGGTGCTTTTTTAATCCAAGAACTGCTACAGGAGACTAATGCAGATATTTATTGCTTAGTACGTGCTGCCAATCCAGAAGAAGGCAAGCAGAAGCTGAAAAAAAACCTGCAACAATACTTTCTTTGGGAAGAAGAGTTTAGTCCCAGAATTATTCCTGTTGTCGGAGATTTAAGTAAGCCACTCTTAGGTATTAGTACTGAAGGATTTGACATGCTGGCAGCTAATCTTGATGCCATCTATCACAGTGCTGCCATGCTGAATTATGTTTATCCCTACTCAGCACTCAAGACTGCCAATGTTCTGGGAACGCAGGAAGTTTTGCGATTAGCAAGTGCATATAAAGTCAAGCCTGTACATTACGTTTCTAGTGTGGCGATTTTTGAATCACCTGCTTACGCTGGCAAGGTTGTTAAAGAACAGGATGACTTCGACCATTGGGAAGGTATTTTTCTTGGTTACTCTCAAACTAAATGGGTTGCAGAAAAGTTAGTTAAGATTGCCGGTGACCGAGGAGTTCCTATTACTATCTATAGACCACCATTGATATCAGGGCATAGTCAAACAGGTGTATGTAACACAGATGACTTTATAAATCTGATGATTAAAGGCTGTCTCCAGATGGGATGTTTTCCAGACGTTGATTACATGATGGATATGTCTCCTGTGGACTATGTTACCAAAGCGATTGTTTATCTATCGAGGCAGAAAGAATCCATAGGCAAGGCTTTCCACTTACAACATCCCCAACCTGTTCCCTTCAATAAGTTAATTGACTGGATGCGCTCTTTCGGTTTTCCCATTGAGTTGATGCCATACGATCAGTGGCAATCACAGTTAGTCAACAATTTGTCTTCTGTAGACAATCCTTTATATACGCTGCGACCTTTCTTACTTGAAAGGTGGTCGCAAGAGCAATTGACAATTCCAGATTTGTATCTAAAAGCGAAAAGACCGACAATTAGTTGTCAGGATACGCTTGATGCCCTTGCAGGTAGCTCGATTGTCTGTTCACCAATAGACTCTCAATTGTTTATGACTTACTCCTCCTACTTGATTGAGAGCGGTTTCTTGAATGTAGCCTAATCTCCTAATGGAGGGGAGTGGGGAGTAGGGAGTGGGGAGTGGGGAAGTAATTCGTAGGTTGGGTTTCGCAAAAGCGAAACCCAACTATTTTGCTGTGTTCCGTTCTTTGTTGCATACCCAATAGATGATCAACTCAGGCAAAGACTGGCAACGGATGCGGCAACGGATGAAATAACGGATGTAACGGATGCGGCAACGGATGAAATAACGGATGTAACGGATGCGGCAACGGATGAAATAACGGATGTAACGGATGTAAGCGATGCATTATATGTGGGTTTCACAAATAACTTATCCGCTACATCCGCTACAACATCCGCTGCCAGTCTTTGCCTGAGATTTAAATAAAAATCATCGGATATTTACCAAATCTCAATACTCCCAGCACTTCAGATGCAAGCCAAAACCCTCCACAACAACAGCAGCAACAGAATTTTTCACAGGTATAAATTCAAACACGCTCCATTGCTGATCGGTCTTGAGTTTTGCTGGTTCTGCGGGAGCTAGCAAAACCTCGATTTGTTCTAGCTGTGCTATTCCTGCTCCTGTGGCTTTTAGATAAGCTTCTTTGCAAGTCCAGTAGCGGAAAAATACTTCTTGCATTTGGTTGGGTGGAAGCGATCGCATCACTGCATATTCTCTAGGTGAAAAGTACCGGTTGGCAAGGTTGAGAATGTCGGAAATCGGACGGATGTATTCTAGGTCTACACCAATTAGGCGATCGCAACTCACTGCACACAAAGCTAATCCTTGGGAGTGAGTTAAGTTAAAACACAGTTTACTCTCTTCAAAGGTAGCGGCTAACACTGGTTTACCAAGGGGTTCATAATCAAACTGCAACTGTTGTGGTTCGATCCCCAAGTATCGACTTAATATAGTTCGGAGAATACCGCGACCAGCGATGAAACGATGTCGATGCAGCTCTTTATAGAACCGCTTCGCCCGAGAAAGTTCGTCGCTGGAGAGGATTTCTGTCAAATGTTGCAGTTGTGCTTCTGGTTGATCGAGGTCGATGCGCCAGACATGGACATCATCCTGCAACAAAGTTAATTCTGCCGATGCAGGCAGCCACTGAAGATTAACAGCATTCATTGAGTTACACAGTAACAACAAGTTAATACGTGGGTTTTAAATGCCCGGATTTTGGAGGAGTCTGGTGCGGTCTGCCTCACACGCTGCCGTGTCTTTCCCCTCTGAAATACATTCTCCTACCAATTGTCCGGCATTTTACTACACCCACGAGAAGATGCTGAGGATAGATGAGTTAATTTCACTGTCCTCGTGTCAGGGTATTAAGTGTGAAAACCCTAATCTAAAATCTCAAATCGTTGGTCAAATAGCGTTGTTGCTTTAAGAGAGAAAAGTGTGTTGTCAAAATTAGTTTTGCTTTTTGACTTTCCGTAATTATACAATTTTTTGTGAGATAGTTCTAGATGGTTTGTTTATAAAAGATGATAAACTTTTTTCAGATGCCCTCATCCCCAGACCCCTACTCCCAAACTTAGCAGAAGTCAAACGAAAATTTTCATAATTCATAATTCTATGGCGCGCATTTATTTATGGGGATTACATAAATGCCCTCTGCCTTCTCAATAATTTCATATGTCTCAGCCTTCGCTCAGTTTAGTCGTGCTACAAACTGCCACTCTTCATTCCGTAGTGGCGTTCTACCGTACCGTTGGATTGAAGTTCGTCGAAGAAAAACATGGGAATGGACCGATTCACTACGCTTGCGCTCTCGGCACAACTGTCATTGAAATTTATCCGGGAAAGGATGGTGCTGCACCGTCAGCCAAAAATGGCGGTGCAACGATGCTAGGTTTTCGAGTTGATGCTCTCGACGAAGTGCTCGCTGCACTTCGAGAAATCGGCGCAGTTGTGCTGTCACCTCCACATTCGACTGAGTGGGGGCGTCGGGCTGTTGTGCGAGACCCCGATGGTCGAAGCATCGAACTTACAGAGCTAGCGCGTCCAGACATAGCATGTTAACACTCTCCCTGGGCGATCGCACATCAAATCTCTGCCGTCGCTGCTGTTTGTAGTTGTAATCTTCGTCGTAGTCAATTGTCCCAAACAAATCAAGTACCATTCGCCTTGCACCATCTTTGCAATCAATTTATGACCGATGTCAACGAACGTGCCGATCTTGATAGTCCATGGAAAGAAGTCCTAGAAGCGTACTTTCCCCAAGCAATGCAGTTCTTTTTTCCTGAAACTGCTGCAAACGTCCCCACTTGCTGGGGAAACTAATTGAATGGAAACTCTGTTAGTGGAAGCGGCACAGGATTAAGTTCTCTGTCCCCACTTGCTGGGGAAACTAATTGAATGGAAACCATACGTAATCGCTAGATGCAATACCATTAATTACATCAAGTCCCCACTCGCTGGGGAAACTAATTGAATGGAAACTTTGAATAACCAATCGACGCAAAGAAACTGGAATCGTGGACATTTATCTCTGCTTCGTCACCCGTTGTGACCGTAAACGAAGCAGAGACAAAAATTCTGCCAACTCAACAAGCCCCTCGGCTTCTCGTTGTTCAGCTTGGGTCAACCATTGACCTGCATCTTGACGATCCAGTAAAAGTTGAAGACGCTCCTTCCCGATGCCGGAACCTATGAAGTCAGGTTGTTTAGCTCCAAGCAGCAGTTTGGTGAATATGCCTACCTTGGACAGGTTGAGTTCAACAAACAGTAACAGCGCTTTTGACTAAACCAAGCAAAAAGACGAAGGCATGTAATGAAGTCAGGGAATGGACCTTTTCCCAAAAGAATTGGTAGGAATTGTATGCTTTTGAATCTCAGCTTTGAGTACGAGAAATTGTCCGAATTAGAAAACAAACTAGACGGACTCCCTCCTCTTCACCGAGTGGCATTTGCAACGTCAATTTGCGAGAGGCTGCTGCCAAATTACAGTGCTTTTGCAAGATTTGGTCAAGCCAATCCTTCTGTACTGAGAAATGCGCTGGACGAAGTTTGGCAAATTTTGCAAGGAAAGTCAGCAGATGCTGAGACAATTAGTCAGTTAATTAAGGATTGCTCTGGTTTACCACCCCAGGAAGGTGACTGCGAAACATATGTTTACGAAGCATCGATGACTATTGCAGCCATTCGTTATACTTTGGAAGCCTGTCTCGACCCGACCCCACAGCAAGTTGCTAAAGTAGCAGAGGTTGCCGGAGATATCCTACTTGAATTTATTTTTATTGAGAAACAAGATACCGATCCTAATTGGGGTACTGAAATGTCTTATCTTGAGCAGAAAAAGGAAATAGCCAGTCATCCATTCGTAGTTCGAGAAAAGGCGAAACAAAATGAAGATTTTCAGCAATTGAAAGAAGTTGAAACTTTAGATCGAGACTTTCTGGAATGGCTCTGCACCTCGTTCGATAACTGCGGCAAAAGCCTGCTCGACCTGTCTTGAACGCGAGGGTGCCAGGGAGCATGTCAGTTTTGCAATACTATTGCTTATGTGAAGGGTTTTTAGGTATTTACTTTGTCAGATTGACAAGGGTAATTTTTTGTATAATTAATTAAATCAGGAAAAAAAGTCCAAAAATCTGATTCAAACCGTTGATAATTGGATATTAAATCTTCTACTCCATCTGCTAAATTATTTGTCCGCTTGATTCTAGCAGCTATTCTCTTGAGAGCATTATCAATTCCACGAACCTCACTGTATGAGGTAAGCCAGTCTTGAGCAATCATCTCAGGAAGAATAATCTTTAGTGATTCAGGGAGTATCTCTTGGTTGGTTTGTAGCGCTTGATAGACGCGCTGCGAAAAATCAAAGAGTGGAATTTCTGAATATTCTGCCCAATTTTTAGCTAAGAAATGGTCATAGAATAAATCAATCATAATTCCGGCAAATCTGCGTCTCTTGAGACAGATAAGACTTTTACTTGAGCGAACTATTCTGTGAGAGTCAGTGTAGAGATCTATCTTTCTGTGTAAATCAATGCCCTTGTTTATTTCATCGGTATAAATATGCTTTACCGAACCTTTAGCAAAGTCTCCTAAAAGATTTCCGATAAAAGATTCCGGTGTGTATTCACAGAGAAATAGATGAGCCAGATAATTCATCAATGATGCCTGCGACTATGCCGCAGTAGCGGAATTTGGCTCCCCCTTCCCTCGTAGGGAAGGGGGCTGGGGGGTTAGGTTTTTGATTACTGAATCCATGCTCTAGACTTATGTATCAGGATAGCTTAGTACGAGTACGTAAAAATGGCACGGGAAACTACTACTTTTAATTGGGTATAACCCGCTCTGTTTATAGCTCTCAGGTCATTATTCTAGATTTTAAAATAGAGTTAAGTCACATTCATCAGCGCTTCAGTCACATGAAAATACAGCCATTTAGGATTTGGCAAGTATGTACGCTCTGACCAAGTTAAAGCGATCGCACCAATTGAAGAAGGTCGAGGACCAGGACGGCGCACCTTTGTTCATTTGGTAGAGCAAACAGACCCCATTATTGCTTCTCGATCTGAAGATACCATTGTCCGGGACTTAGTACAAGAACCGCGCGAAGTCACTCAAGCACGTCAACAGCAAGAAATTCTCCAAGATTTATTGGTAGATCTAGGTAATGTCAATTCGACTGTGCGGCGGATTAGTCGTGACGAGGGCGGTTTGGATCTGGATTTGTTGGAGCGGCGTATCCGTCAAGTTTTAGAGAATGAGTCAAGATAAATATACTGTCAGGGAATAAATGATCCTGTTGGCGTAATATTAGGATAAAATCCCCCACCCTCAACTCGTTCCTACTTTGCTTTGGGAATGCACACGGGGGGGGCTGCTGCCTCCCGAAATATTAGCAGAGGCAGAGCCTCTAGTAAGGCATTCCCAGGCTGGAGCCTGGGAACGAGTCTGTTAGGGGCATGACCCCTCCGTAATTGACTAACAACATCATAAATTCCCTATCTATGTAGAGACGCGATCGGTCGCGTCTCTACACTAAAAGTGGACTAAATATTGATTGTTTTACAGTCCTCTTCAGAGGACTTGGGCTATTAGCCTGCAATTTCAATCACAGGCGGATGTGAAAATCAGCAAGACGAACTACTTGACTTACAGCATAATGGTCATACTCGTTGCCGAATGAGTGTTAATGCTGCGCCTGTTTCCGGTCGCTTCGAGGGTGGTACAGCGTCTGTGACATCACGGCTGCAAGCTTTACGACGGTTGGCACTACCATCCGCCAACGGTGGTGGTGGATACCCGGTTGGTTTGGTCATTGCGCCTCTAAATGCATATAGATGATTGGCAGATGCATTACGATCGCCTGTTTGACCAGATTAACGAAGCACGCTTATTTTGATTGCGATCTCACTTTTGAACTCATCTCCCACCGCTTTACACCCGGGTCAAAAGGTGTCTTACAAACTTGGTATCCCCAATCAAAATTAGACATGGATGAGGAGAAACGTAGTGTCAAGCGGAATAAGTTTGGCGGTATTAAGTATGTTTATGACACAGACACAATGAAGAGTATGAAGCGCTTTTTTGAGGGTGAGATTCAACGGCGCTTTCCTACTGCTAAGATTCTTTATTGGACATAAAAGTGTAGGGGAATACTACGAATAAATTTGCAGAATTGAATGCGGAATTTGACAAAACTTATGTCCATGAATAACTTTATAGTTTTACATCTATTAAGTGCCAATTAGAATATTTTCATCGTTTGTCAACTTAAGATTAATACCCCTACACCCTTACACCCCTACCCCCTTACACCCCCCTTTAGTCAATTCTTATCACGCCTTTAAATCAATGGAGTGAGGGGCGACCGCCTCGTGTTTAGCATTGCTCCTATTAATATAATCAACCTTATTGTCCTGTTTCTGTTATTCTTGACTGTAAATGGAATTGAGAGAACATTTAATAATCAGGGAGCATTTTATGAACATCGAAGATGATCGTGGCAGTGGTAGATTTTGCTAGTTCAAACTCGCTAGTAAGAAGTGCTAGCTTCATTTGGCACTTTGGCAACATATCCGGTTTAGGGGAAAGTATTGTGTAAATCAATGGGTCTTGGACAACAAGACGCATAGCAAAAAACCAGAACTTTCTCTCCCGGTAGGCAACCGGGAGGTTCTTTTACATACCCTCAACTTCAACCCTAAGTAATGAAGTCTAAGGATTTACTTTGGGATGGTAATTGACCAAAATAGTGAACAGTTAACATTACGAACCTATTGATTTGTATCAGGAAAAACAGAAGAATATCCTTTTAAAATTCCTGAGTTTAGTCATAAACATTAACTGTTAACTGTTAACTGTTAAACGATCAAGCCACTGTAAAACTCGATTCCATGCCCACCAAATATCGGGGTCTTGGGCTTGGCGCTGACCCAATGCGCTACTTAAATAGCTAACATGACCGCCCTTACGGGTTAGTAACAAATCTATTGCTGGGTTGCTAGCACAGGCGAGTTGCAAATCAGGCAAGATTGCTGGGTCAAATAACGGATCGTCCGCAGCATAAATAATCAGAGTGGGTTTTTCTAGGTTGGGCAGCAGATGTAAAGCACTACTTGCCTCATAATAAGCTTCCACTGAAGGAAAACCCAATCGCCCAATTACCAGTTCATGGTCAAAACCCCAGATGCTATTAGCTCGTTCAATGGCTCCCGGAACGATGGTTCCAGGATGAGCATCGTGAATTCGCCACGCTAGTTTTTTTAGTTGTCGAGCGATCGCTTGCTCCAAATATTTACCGAAAGGTTGTTTGACTAAATAAGCAAGCGATCGCCGAGAATCTAAACTTGGGCAAATCACCGCCGCACCGCCAATGTCGCTGTCTTTTAGTCCTAAATCCTCATTGCTTCTCGTCAGATCCATAACTGCTTTGACTGCCCAAAGCGCCAATTGCCCTCCTAATGAATATCCCATGAACCAAAATTTCCCTGGACATCCCATAGCTTTGGCGGCGGCAGCAATCCGAACAAAATCTTCCCCCTCGTACAAACCATCGCTCGTCAACGTTGGCGACAACTCGGCGGTCTTGCCGTGGGCACGCCAATCAAACAACACCACAGCGTATCCTTGAGCGTATGCCTTACGCCCCAGCAGCTTCAGGAACCATTGATTATCCAAATCACCTGTGATACCATATGTGCCGATAATTGTGCTATGGGCGTTTTCGGGGATGGCAACCCAACCAAAAATCGGCACACCTTGTCCACCGATAAAAATTTTTTTTTCATAAGGTGGCTCTGGGTGTTTTGTAGTACGTTCCCAATTACGACCTCCCCACAAAGAAGTGTAGACAGTCATGGCAACACCATTTTGCAGAAACCACGGCGGATTGTATGAGGAGTAACACATGATAGCTTAAATTTAGTATAGTTTAGTTTTAGTTTTACAATTCCTTAATCTTAATCTTTATGTTAGATTTAGAATATTTTTACAGTCAATGAAGCAATCTTTGTATCTAGCAAAGGTTCTTATTTATCCTTAATAAGTAGTAATAAATCTTTAATAATGCCGAGGATTCTTGTCATAGACGATGACCCAGCAATTTCAGAACTCGTTGCCGTAAATTTAGAGATGGCTGGCTACGATGTCAGCCAAGCTGAAGACGGCATCAAAGGACAGGCGTTAGCGCTCCAGCTACAGCCAGACTTGATCATGCTTGATCTGATGTTGCCTAGGGTAGATGGGTTTACCGTTTGCCAACGCTTGCGCCGAGACGATCGCACTGCTGAGATTCCCGTGCTGATGTTGACGGCTTTAAGCCAAACTCAGGATAAGGTGGAAGGCTTTAATGCTGGCGCGGATGACTATCTCACCAAGCCATTTGAAGTCGAAGAAATGCTGGCGCGGGTGCGAGCCCTATTACGGCGTACTGACAGGATTCCCCAAGCCGCAAAGCACACTGAGATTCTGAACCATGGACCACTCACCTTAGTTCCCGAACGGTTTGAGGCGATCTGGTTTAGTCAAACAGTAAAACTGACTCACTTGGAGTTTGAACTACTCCACTGCTTACTTCAACGGCACGGTCAGACAGTTTCACCTAGCGAAATCCTTAGGGAAGTCTGGGGATACGATCCAGATGATGATATCGAAACGATTCGAGTGCATATTCGCCACTTGAGAACCAAGCTGGAACCAGACCCACGTCATCCCCGCTATATTAAGACAGTATATGGTGCTGGATACTGTTTAGAGCTTCCCACCGCTCCTACGTCAACAGAAGACGCTTCAATAGCAGGGGTTGAGTAACAACGGGGAGAGGGGGAGATGAGGGAGATGAGGGAGATGAGGGAGATAAGGGAGATGAGGGAGATAAATTAACCTCCTCATCCTCCTCATCCTCCTGCTCCCGCGCCTCCGCGTGCGGCCCCCGCCCCCCAGTCC
>CAXTSI010000298.1:0-11613 GCA_964246695.1 uncultured bacterium | reverse complement strand
CGGCAGGGTCTCCAATCACTTGCACTTTGTTGGCGGTGACAGTCAAATTCCCCCCTTTGCCACCACCAAATGTGCTAGCACTGACCCGTGCCCCATTCCGAACAAGCAACACAGGAGTGGTAATCCTCAAGTCTCCGGCTTTTCCTGCACCTTCAGTTTGAGTAAACAGCCCACTGGTAAACTGACCATTGCTGGAGGTACCAATCAGTTGGACCGATTCGGAGGCAGTGACACTCAAACTCCCCCCATTTCCTGAGCCAAAGGTGCTAGCACTGACCATTGCCCCATCCCCGACAAGCAACACAGGAGTGGTAATCGTCAAGTCTCCTGCTTTTCCTGTTGCTGTGGGGAAAGCTTGAACACCTATACCGCTAAACTGACCATTGGCTGAAACGCCAATCACTTGCACTGATTTGGAAGCATTGACAGTCAAACCCTCCCCTGACCCTGCCCCTAGAACATTTGCCATGATTTGCGAGCCATCAGTAAGTGTCACATTAGCTCCCTGTACCTGGATACTGCCACCGCTATCACCACTGGTATCGACAATGGCTCTCTGTGTCAAACGAAGATCTTGGAAGTATTCAACGCCCTGATAGCCCAAAATATAATTAGTGTTGGTTTGTATCAGGTTCACAAAACTGCTACCAGCAACACTCCCTAGCTCTATCCGTCCATCGGGGGCAGTAAGATTACCTCCCTCTAAAACAACATTACCACCCACAAGCCCCAAGGTTTTCCTTGGCTGCACCTGTAAACCAATAGTTTTACCACTGCTATCTGTTGCCAGGGATTGATTGCGGATACTTCCTGGATTCTGCCCATATTGCAAGCCAATAGGAACACTGATAGTCAGCAACGGTGATGTTTGGGGAGTTTTTGCACTAAACTCTGTGCCATCAGCAAATTTCAAACTACTCGCCGTACTTGCTAAGAAAGAGCCACCGACATTTAACGAAGCATTAGGTCCAAATACAATCCCCGACGGATTAATCAGAAATAGGTTGGCTGTGCCATTAGCACGAATTAAACCATCAATATTCGATACTGACCCACCCGTTACCCGGCTGATGATGTTCTGAATATCTGGAGCATTGTTGAAATAAGCTGCGCTACCAGTAGGTACAGAAAATTGTTGGAAGCTATGGAACAAGTTGCTTCCAGCTTGTGTCCCTCCTTCAATGATTCTGATGTTGTCCTCCGTTCTAAGGCGAGAATTATTGGGTAGCGTACCATCGGGGGTGATTTGAGCTTGAGCGCAATGGAGAGAGGAGGCGATCGCACCACCAATTATTAACCAACTGAAGAACCCTAATTTCCTGCCCCAACGCCGTCTGCATAGAGTCATTATGGACATTACACCCCTCTATTCGTAGTAGTTGAGTACACTACAATCTGTTACTGTTCAGTTTAAACGGGAAGCAAACGCTATTGATGATTCAGGATAGTTACGAATAGTTGCGATGCGATCGCTTGGCTATACTGACATCTTGCACCTTCTCCTCTGAAGGGCGGCATTACCAAGGGTTGACGAACGCTAATTGTGGTTTACTTAATGTTGAGGCGTCTGCAAGCATAACTGGGGGATAGTGCAATGTCCGGAAGAGTGCGTACTGGGGGTAGGTGGTTTGTGGGGATGGCGATGGGTAGTGCGATCGCTTTGGGGACAAACTGTGCGAGCGCTCAAATTACCCCCGATCGGACTTTACCCAACAACTCCACCGTCACAAGAGACGCGCAGACCTTCAATATCAATGGAGGAACCCAAGCAGGACGCAACTTATTTCACAGCTTTCAAGAGTTCTCTGTCCCCACTGGTTTCACGGCTTCTTTCAATAATGCTGCGGATATTCAGAACATCTTCGGTCGGGTGACGGGTGGGTCAGTATCTAACATTGATGGGTTAATTAAAGCTAATCCTACAGCTAACCTGTTTCTGATTAATCCCAATGGGATTATTTTTGGGAAAAATGCCTCACTAAACATTGGTGGGTCGTTTGTGGGGAGTACGGCGAGTAGCCTGAATTTTGCTGATGGGACTCAGTTCAGTGCGACTGCTCCCCAAACCGCACCCTTGCTGACTGTTAGTGTTCCAATAGGTTTGCAATACGGAGAAAATGCGGCGGGCATCCAAAATCAATCCCGGGCGACCAATAGTAGTAGTGAACTTGTGGGTCTACAGGTACAGCCAGGTAGAACCTTGGCTCTTGTGGGCGGCGATGTGCGTTTGGATGGCGGTACTTTGAATGCTCAAGATGGTCGAGTGGAGATAGCAGGTGTAGCAGGACCAGGAGCGGTAGGGCTTTTTGTTGATGGTAATGGTCTGCGTTTGAGTTTTCCCGATGTGGTGGCACGAGCTAATGTGTACCTCGACAATCGTGCTGAGGTGAATGTCCGCGCCTCTGGTGGCGGTAGTATTGCTATCAATGCTCAGAACTTGAATCTGACGCAAGGAAGTAAACTGGAAGCCGGGATAGCGTCGGGGTTAGGTTTAGGTGACACTAAGGCAGGCAATATTGAGATAAATAGCACTGGTAATGTCTCCTTTAATGAAGAAGGTAGTGGTGCATACAATCAGGTAGAATCAAACGCCATTGGCAAGGCAGGCAACATTAACGTCACGGCGGGTTCACTGTCTGTCACCAATGGAGGTGAATTGAATACGAGTACATTGGGACAAGGAAATGCGGGCAATGTGAACGTTAACGCCCGTGATACAGTCTCCTTTGTTGGAGAGAGTCCCAATAATAGTTCCAGCCGTGCTTACACCCGGGTAGAAAAAACAGGCGTGGGGCAAGGAGGTGATATCTATATTAAGACAGGGTCGCTCTCAGTAAGTGATGGCGCTTTCCTAAGTGCTATTACCTTTGGAATAGGGGACGCAGGCAACGTGACTATTGATGCCCGCGATACAGTTCGATTTGATGGGGCGGGTACTGACAATTTTCCCAGTGGTGCTTACACTCAAGTAATCGGGGATGCCAAGGGTCACGGAGGTAATGTCAATATTACGACAGGTTCGCTCTTCGTTACCAATGGTGCTCAGTTGATCACGAGTACTAGAGGACAAGGAAATGCGGGCAATGTGAACGTTAACGCCCGTGATACAGTCTCCTTTGTTGGAGAGAGTCCCAATAATAGTTCCAGCCGTGCTTACACCCGGGTAGAAAAAACAGGCGTGGGGCAAGGAGGTGATATCTATATTAAGACAGGGTCACTCTTAGTGAGTGATGGCGCTTTCCTAAGTACTGATACCATTGGGCAGGGAAATGCTGGCAACGTGACTATTGATGCCCGCGATACAGTCTCCTTTGTTGGGGCGGGTCCTCCTGCTAACGATTTTTTTCCTAGTGGTGCTTACACTCAGAGCAACAATAATGCCAGGGGTCAGGCGGGTGATATTTACATCTCGACAGGGTCGCTTGAGGTCACAGGTGGTGCTTACCTAAGTGCCGGTACCCTTGGAATAGGGGACGCAGGCAACGTAACCATTAACGCCCGCGATCAAGTCTCTTTTGATGGAGTGGGTAGAAATGGATTCTACCCCTACTTAGGCAGCGGTGCCTACAGCCAGGTAGAAATCACAGGTGTGGGGCAAGCGGGTGATATTTACATCTCGACAGGGTCGCTTGAGGTCACAGGTGGTGCTTACCTAAGTGCCGGTACCCTTGGAATAGGGGACGCAGGCAACGTAACCATTAACGCCCGCGATCAAGTCTCTTTTGATGGAGTGGGTACAAACGGAATATCCAGTGGTGCTTACGGCCAACCGCGATTTCTTAATACTCAAGGGCAGGCAGGTAATGTCAATATCACGGCGGGTTCCTTGACTGTACGCAATGGCGCTATTCTAAGTTCTAGCACCTACGGTCAGAAAAATGCAGGTAATGTAAACATTAACGTCCGCGATCTGGTCTCTTTTGATGGAGTGGGTACAAACGGACGACCTAGTGGTGCTCGCAGCCAGGTAGAAAAGGATGCTCTCGGTAATGGGGGTGGTGTCAATATCACGACTGGTTCCTTGACTGTAAGCAATGGCGCTGATTTGATCGTTAGCAGCTCCGGACAGGGAGGCGCGGGCGATTTGATTATTAACGCCCGCAATACGGTTCTGCTGGACAACCAAAGCCGCATCGGAGCTACAACTATAGTGGGCAATAAGGGCAATATTTCTTTGCGCTCTCAAAACCTAGTGTTGCGTCGCGGAAGCAATATCACCACCAACGCCACTGGCACAGCTACGGGAGGCAATATCACCATTGATACCGACATCCTCCTCGCCCTGGAAAATAGCGATATCACCGCCAATGCTAATGTCGCCAAAGGAGGTCAGGTCAGAATCAATGCTCAAGGTATCTTTGGTACAGAATTCCGGAAACACGAAACCCCCCAAAGTGACATCACTGCCAGTTCTAACCTTGGTCCAGAATTTAGCGGCATCGTGGAAATCAACACACCCGATGTTAACCCCGCTCAGGGGTTGGTCAGCTTGCCAGCTATACCAATTGATACTAAGCTGGCTCAGACCTGTCAATCGGGTGTTCGTCAAGCACAAAGCCAATTTATTATCACTGGTCGCGGTGGCTTGCCACCATTACCGGGTGAAGCCCTCAGCACCGATGCAGTCTCTGTAGATTTGGTGACACTTCCAAACCAAGAAGCACGACACCAGCAGCGCAACAGAGCTACTCAGTCGCAGAGTCACACACCAGAGCGTTCACACAAGATCAATTCTGCCAATCCCCCTACTCAAATCGTGGAAGCACAAGGCTGGATAGTTGATAAAAATGGTGATGTGGAATTGGTCGCGTTTGCACCACCTGCTACTCCCCACAGTCCCAATTTCAACAGAACATCTTGCAATGGTTCACGCAAATAGGCGTTTCTTTTCTTCGCGGTCTACTGCATCATATCATGTCCGGTTAATAACTTATTATATAAACCCTCACCCCGCCCTCGCTCGCTCCCCTCTCCCATGCTTGGGAGAGGGGACGGGGGCATCGGTCGGTATATCGTAACTGTTTATACGGACATGATATCAGTGCCCAGTGCTTCGCCAGGATTAGGCAAAAAACCACTGCGAACGGTTATATTCCTAGCCTGTCCAGCGCCATTCGTAGTGGTGAGCAGTTTTCCACTTTTGGCGGCATCAAACAAAGAAGTTAAATCCGTCAGTGCGTCTGGATCTGTTGTCTTACCCACAGCCGGAAAGACTGTCGTAATGCGTTTCTTCCTGCTGCTAACTGCTGCCTGATAAAATCAGGTATGGACTTTACCGGAAACTCACCGAAAGCGACACTGGTTTGTGTCTCAACATACATTCCGTTGACCAATTGATAAAGACGTAGTTGCTTCTGGTGATAACGCCAAACTTCTGGAACACCCAATCGAGCATAAATCGGCAGGCGATCCAATGACTTGCTCGTAATATCTATCTCCAATACCAAATCTGGGGGAGGGTCAGAGGCTAAGTCAATGTCCAATCTTCCACGAATCGCCGATAGGTTTTGGATGTAAAAGCAGTTGTCAGGTTCTGCACCTCCCATGCGCTCTTCTCGCCGCCAAGTGGTAGAACCGAAACATTCGTATTCAATAGCCAACTCTTGGGCAAGGTCTTTGACCAAATCCCCGATCGCATCCTTAAAATACTCATGCTCCGGTAACGGCACCATGATTTCTAGCATCCCTTGGTCATATGCAAGTTTGGCGGCGCGATGTTCCCCTAACTGTGAAATAATTTCTTCAAATTTTGACCAGCTAATGTTTTGTAGCAAAACACTTTGTCCTGGTAAAAGAACCAATTGGTTTAGTTCAATAGTCGAGTTGCTAGCCATTTTGGTTCTTGCCTAAGCTATCAGCTATCATTGAACAGCCACGCTCATTTCTGAATTGTCACGACCCAGATGCAATAGTAGCATTTATGTAGCTAAAAATCATGTCTAATTCTCCAATAGCCTCTAGTGAGAGCGGCTTCTTCTGGCGTGAGTAAATCAGCTTTTTTCTGATCCAAAAGTTTTTGAAGGCGCAAGCCTAGTTCTTCAGTAAATTTGAAGCATATTGAGATTGTTGACTTTTTCGACTCTAATACCAGTTGTCAACCAGGATGAAGGTTTAATTACTACGGTCGTCATAGGGTTATTGCTATTTATTGTAGTAATATTGTAGTAGAGCGTTGTTCAACTTCTAGGTTAAGAGTAACCAAATCTACCTGTACTGCATCAGTGCTGAGGGCATCCCCCGGATTCGGGGTATCTGGGAAAAGAGTTCTAGATCGCATCTGGATCTTCTCCTAACTCCCGCAATCGCGCTGCTAATCGCTCGGCTCGTTGCTGCGATCGCGCTGCTATTTCTGACTGTAGCAAGATTAAATTTCCTTGTTGGTCATAAAACCGCAGCCAGTGACAAGCTCCTTGCGGTGGTTCGCGGCGAATCCGACCCGACCATGTACCTAACCATATTTGTAAGGTTTCGCACCATAGCCAACCAGACTCGTTAGCTTCTAGCGGTTGATATCGCTGTTTGTTGTCTAAATGCCAACCTTTTAGGGATTGGGGGTCAAAGGGGTCGAAGATGAAGTACTCTGCTGTGTGGAATGTGCGCTCGTACAAGCGTTTCTTTTCTTCGCGGTCTACTCGTGCTGTACTTGGTGAAGCTAACTCAATAATCATATCTGGATAGCGCCCTTCTTCCTCCCATACCACCCAGCCTTTGCGATCGCGGCTACCATCTATATCCAGCACTACAAAAAAATCTGGTCCCCGGAAATCGCGGTTC
This sequence comes from uncultured bacterium, assembly GCA_964246695.1. Lineage (GTDB taxonomy): Bacteria > Cyanobacteriota > Cyanobacteriia > Cyanobacteriales > Nostocaceae > Stigonema. Next base: position 4,839 of record CAXTSI010000298.1, on the reverse strand, counting down.
ATTGCCTGCACTCTGCTGTAGTAGACGAACATATTGCCACCGACAAAGAAATCCTCGCGTCCTGACAGAGCGAAGAGCGCCGAATCAATCAAGACATTCATCGCTATTCTATGGCGGTTACTTTCCAATGGTTCTCCATCGTCAAACACGAGATTGGTTGGTGGCTGAGGCACCTCTACTGGCACGATTTCTGCCCACCGTGTTTCTCGCTCAGTTGTAGCTTCAGTAGACATAGCTTTTACCGATACAGTTAGCGCGAGTGGCGCGATTGGCGTAGTTGAACTGGGAAAGCAGAGCCAGACAGTCAATTTATCCTTTTAGTTTAGCTGATTATAGCCTGGAGCGTACTATCACTTTCATTTTATATCAGTGCTGCCAGTAAAATTTTGATTACAGCTTCTAACTCTTCTGTCACTAGGCTAGGACTTATGCATTGACAGAAATAGTTAAGTATGGGTCCGGATTTTTCCGGCAATTCGTAAACCACAATTTGACCGTAGGGGCGTGGTAACCCCGCCCTTACAATGTGGTCAATTGGCGTTGCTGATTGCATGTATGAAAATGATTTTACGTGCGGACCAACATCCTTGTAGAGACGTAGCAGTGCTACGTCTCTACATCCGGATTCATACCTTAAGAAAGCAACGCCGGTCAATTCTGCTTGAGAGCAATGCCCCAAATTGGCTGTGCACCTTTATGTGCTGGCTCGTCCGTCTCAAACGACCGAATTCCGTCATCCACATGATGCTTAATTTGTATAGTGCGTAAGTCCTAACGAATTACGAATTAGTAATTATTTGGTCAATCTTCAGCTCAGAAATAGCTTCCGCTCTGCTTCTCTCCTTCTAGTCAAGCCTGCTAGCACTTTCCCACCTGCTTTGTCAAAGCGAAGGAACTGGTCTGCCGCTTCTTGATACTTACTCTGATTCAAAAGCTTCAACAATGTAGATTTCTCAAGCGTTCCAGCTCCTAAATTGAAAACAAAACTGACAAGGGCAGAAAATTGATTATCATTTAGCGGGACTTTGACCAGTCTGTTTACCCCAGTTTCAGCTTCCTTTAAATCTTCTTTCAGCAGTTGCTCTGCTTGCGCACGTGAGATAATTTTGCCCTCAGTTACGTCAGAACCAGTGTGACCAAATCCAATTGTAAGAACCCCCACTGAATCACGATAAGCCATCACTCTTTCACTGCCATCTTGTAGCTTTTTCGCATAGCCTTCAAACTCTTCAACTAGTTTTAAGCCCGCAGAATTAATCTGTTCACTTCCAGGAAGTGGCGTGACATTATCAGTGCGGAAGGCTTCCGCCCAGGTGTCAGGACCCACAATCCCGTCTACAGTAAGTCCCTTCTCCTGCTGGAACTGACGGGTGATATTTTCGCTTTGCTGACCGTAGAAACCGTCAACATCAATATTCCAGCCTCGGTCTTTCATGCGTTGCTGCCACTGCTTCACGTCAGGGTCGTAGGTCAAGGACGCATCGGCAAAGTATTTCAGCACGTGCCCCGGGTACGGTGGCGCTGCTAGCTCAACAGTAGTCGTTTGCCCATTGAGGAAAATTGTCCCACTATCATCCTCAGCTTTTAACACTTCAAGAGCAGCCCGACTAATGGTTTGATCTTGAACCAGTCTGGCAAAAATATCTCCCTCTTCTCCAGGAGAATCAACACGATTGAGCTTTTGATCGACATAATGACCGATCTCCTCTAGCACCACTGCCGTCACGGCTTTAGGATTGGCTACATTTTCGTTCAAGAATTTCTCAGATAGATAAATAGTTCCTTCTCCAAAAGCCCCATTCGCGTTGAGTTGGGCAAAAGGAAGAATCTTAATTTCTGGCAGGTCTTTACCACTGACCAAATCTTGGATTAAAGCATAGGCTTGTTGAGGTTGCCAATCGTCCCCAAATGCCAGCTTCATCTTGTCAAGAAATTCTGACTCGCCTACAAATAATTTTAGTTGCTCCTTCGCAGTAGCCACGGCTGAATTCAAAGTCGTCGCAACATTAACTGTGGTAATATCTCCGGTTAATGGGTCAGAATCAGCTAATATTGTGGGAACTTCCGCAGTACTTGCCTTTGCCTTGCTCGTGGGTTCTAAGACAGTTTGATCAAAACTTTGGTTCAATTCAACTACCTTGATTCCAACATCAGCAGTCCCTACTTCTATCGGATCAGTAATGCTGGCTGATTGATTCAAAGCAGTACCAGCAGGTTGTGGAAGGTCACTAGTTGCCAACGTAGTAAATTCACCGTCTTTGAGAAAGGACACATCACCTGTAGGTGCGACACCCTCAGCTAACCCTGTGAGCGGATCGACATTGCTACTATCGACACTAGCTTGATTGCTGACGGTAGTCAAACCCAACCCGATGACAGATTCGGCAAAGTCAAACTCCAAGTTGGTAGTAGACGTTGAGAGTGACTCTAACTCCGGTGTAAAAGCACCCAGGATAGCATTAGGCATTCCAGTAATTCCTACATAGGTATCCAACGCAAGAACACCACTATTCAACACAGATCCCATCAGGGGGTTTTGTTGTGATAAAGCCGTTTCATCCACAGCGATTGTTCCAAAAGCATTCATACTTAACTACATGAAAGTAAACTTTAATATCACATCAGCAAGTGCAGATTAGGTAGGCGGCGATCGCTTCAACTTAGATAAAGTTGTCTTGGATGCGATTAGCTGCTTTATTGCCTAATTACTCTTCAATATTCTGAGATTGAGTTTATTAATTCAAATGTTTCCAACTTATTCTTTATGCATAACTTCATGAGTTATGTTTTTATTTTTTTAATAAAATCGTATTTAAAAAGCGTTGAGAGTAACCAAATCTACGCATCGACGACAGGAAGACAGTCAAGTTATCTACGTCATCCTCACCCCCCAAAGACTGTGGCTTGATGTGGTCAATTGTCAGAGGAGATGTGCTGGGAAATTCAGGAGAATGGCAGTATTCGCACATGTAATTAGCTCGGTGCCGTACAAATTCTTGGATATTGTTAGGAATTGTCACGACCCAGATGCAATAGTAGCATTTATGTAGCTAAAAATCATGTCTAATTTATGACTTACGCATTGACAGAAATAGTCTTGTGTGCTATAAGGTTGGGCTGCGGAGCGCAATATTCATTTGAGTAGACCACCAAACCGTAGGGGCGCGGTTTCCGCTTCTGGTCCACGTCGTCAATCCTAGATCCGCCCGTTACCCGGCTAATAATGTTTTGAACATCCGCAGCATTATTGAAGTGTGCCTCGCTACCAGTGGGTACAGAAAACTGGGCAAAGCTGTGGAACAAATTGCCACCAGCTTGCGTTCCTCCTTCAATAATGCTGGTATTACCGTCAGGAGTGACACGAGAATTATTTGGTAGAGTGGTATCCGGCGTAATTTGGGCAACGGCGCAATTTGTAGACAGAGCGATCGCTCCCCCCACCACCAACCAACTCGCTAGCCCTAATTTCCAGCCTCTACGCTGCCAACATACACTCATTTCCGACATTGCACACTCATTTGAAGCAGTAGTTGATTCAATTACAACCAGTCACAAAACAGGATAAACCCAAAGCCAACTATATGATTACTTAAGGATACATAACAAAAAAAAGAGATTTGAGTAAAAAGAAGCTCTAAAAACTGAGTAAAAGTAGGAAATTTTGTTTTAGTAAGCAATAAATCCATGAAAGTATCTCAGGTTGTCAACAGTCTCAGTTTAAACACAGCAGTTGTCATCTCATCTTGTAAAGCACAGTCAATGTCCGCACAACTACAGCGAAACGTAGCCGCTTTCCAGAAGGAAGGACGTGTTCTAATTGGAGTTGGTTTTGGTTTATTTCTGTGTTTGTTAACCAGTGGCAAAGTAGAAGCGGCTAACGTCTGTTAGTGTTGTTAGCGCTAGTTTGAGGAAATGCTCAGACACAAATATGAACAAGTTAGTAGCGTTGCCAGAATTTGTAACCCACATTGTTAGCATAAGTTTTATGCCAAACCTGCCCTAACTTTACAAATGTTCATTGTGAGGCTTGTCATCACCCCAGTTGCGATCGCACTATAAATGTCTTTACTACTCACATGATTATGCGATGCCATGCCATTCAAAATGAAGGTTTGGACGCACTGCACTTAGTTGGAGTTTGCCAGGAATTATGAGGCGTGACAGTGGGTGCATTCGCTGTCAGAACCACGTTGCCATCAAAATCAATCACCCAACCAGTAGCTTCTACAATTGGAGGTGGTGCAGAGCTAGTGCGACTTGTGGAAACTGCTGTAGTAGAGCGCCCGTCAACTTCGGGATTGAGAGTAACCAAATCTACTTGAACTGCATCAGTGCTCAGGGCATCACCCGGATTAGGAGGCAAGCCACCGCGTCCGGTGATGATAAATTCGCTTTGCGCTTGAGTTCCGGACGCAGTACAACCCTGTGCCACCTTGGTATCAACTGGTATGACTGGCAAGTTGACTAAGCCTTGAGTTGGGTCAATACCGAGCGTGTTGATTTGTACGGTGCCGCTAAACTCAGGACTTGTCTGGGAAATTGCCGTGATATCATTTGTCGGAACTTGACTTGGGTCTAAGTTAGGACTCATGCGCTGGAGGTCTTCTCGGCTTAGTGGGGTGATGCCATAAATACCAGTAGCGTTGATTGTGATTCTGCCACCAGAGCCACGAAATGCGTTGGCGGTGATGTCACTGTTTTCATTCGGAGTGACACGAGAATTATTTGGTAGAGTGGTATCCGTTGTCGTTGTTCAGCCAACTATGGGTATTGCTGTGCTGTATATTTGGCGTTGCAGAATAGAAATATGAATTAGGGCGATCGCTATGAAATGTCCAA
>CAXTSI010000297.1:0-11632 GCA_964246695.1 uncultured bacterium | reverse complement strand
AGATGAGGGAGACAAGGGAGGGAGGGGGGATGCTTCCTCATCCTCCTCATCCTCCTCATCCTCCTCATCCCCCTCATCTCCCCATTCCCACAACGGTTGAAACAACAGAGAACTCCGATCTGGAACTGACGCAGTTCGTTGGTTCGGTCGCTGACGAACCCCAACAAACTCGCCAACCTTGGTCAACAGGTTTATTACGAGGGCGCTATCCCTTTGTTCAACAACAAAGTTCTTCCGATTGTGGTGCAGCGTGTTTGGCGATGATTAGCCTGTACTGGTGGGGCAGACGCTCGGATCTGAGCACTCTGCGTAACTTGGCGCGTACAGACCGCACGGGTGCGTCGCTTCATGCTTTAGCAGATGCAGCCCAAAGCCTAGGATATCATGCCCTACCTGTGCGGGCTTCTTTAAGTAAGATGGAGCCAAAAATTAACCCCTGGATTGCTCACTGGCAAGGAATTCACTATGTGGTCGTCTGGAAAGTTAAAGGAGATCGGGTGTTGATTTGCGATCCAGCTATCGGCAAGCGATCGCTATCTCGCCAAGAGTTTGAAGCTAGCTGGACTGGATATGCCTTGCTTTTATCCCCAACCGTTCGCCTAAACACGATCAAAAGCGAACAAATTTCCCTCGGTAAACTTTGGCAAGCTTTTTGGCATCACCGTAATCCACTAGGGCAAATCATTGTCGCTTCAGTGCTGCTGCAAGTTTTTGGGCTGGCAACTCCCTTATTTGCGCAGGTTGTTCTTGACCGAGTGATGCCACACAAAAGCTTTGCCACTCTGAATCTTTTCGCTATTGGCTTCCTGATCTTCGGTCTGTGGCGCATTGCGTTAACAGCAGCGCGCCAATACCTACTAGACTATTTTTCCAACCGCATGGACCTTACCTTGATTGGCGGTTTTATGCGCCACACGCTGCAGTTACCGTTACAGTTTTTTGCATCGCGTCAAGTGGGGGATATTCTCACCCGTGTTCAGGAAAACCGCAAAATCCAACAGTTTCTTACCCGTAAAGCTGTAAGTGCCACTCTAGACGCTCTAATGGCAGTTGTCTATCTGGAACTGATGGCTTATTACAACTTACAACTCACTTTCCTGATGCTGGTTTTAATTCTACCCATCGTGATTTTGACTCTCGGAGCAAGTCCATTCCTCAAAAGAGTGTCGCGAGAAATCTTTAAAGAATCGGCAGCGCAAAACTCTTCAATGGTAGAAATGATGACTGGTGTTGCTACAGTAAAAACCGCTGGGGTTGAACGTCCGGTGCGTTGGCGTTGGGAAGAGCGCTTGACGAACATGGTGAAAGCGCGGATTCGGGGTCAGAAGCTGGCTAATAATTTGCACCTAGCCACTAGTTTAATGCATCACCTCTGTAGCACGGCTGTGTTGTGGTATGGGGCGACTCTGGTTATTCGTGGGGAAATGTCAATTGGTCAGTTTGTGGCTTTTAATCTACTCATTGGCAATGCCATTAATCCTGTTCTGTCATTGGTAGGGCTGTGGGATGAGTTTCAAGAGGTACTGATTTCTGTGGAACGGCTTAACGATGTCTTAGCCGCCGAACCAGAAGAAAATTCTCAACAACCGCTACTGGTTTTACCCCCGATTCAGGGTAACGTGCATTTTGAGAATGTCTCTTTTCGTTATCATCAAGATCAAGAGCGCAACACTCTGCAAAATATTTCTTTTAAGGTGAAAGCTGGGCAAACCATTGGTATTGTCGGTTCTAGTGGCTCAGGTAAAAGTACTTTAATTAATTTGCTTGCTGGTTTATATCATCCCAATACTGGACGCATTTTAATTGATGGATATGATACAACTCAAGTTTCTCTCCAGTCGTTACGCAGTCAGTTGAGCGTAGTGCCTCAAGAATGTTTTCTGTTTTCCGCAACTATTTTTGAAAACATTACACTGTATAACTCAGAGTATACCCAGGAGCAAGTAATCGCAGCTGCCGCTGTTGCAGAGGCACATACTTTTATCAAAACGCTGCCTTTAGGGTACAACACCCAGGTGGGAGAACGGGGAATGATGCTTTCGGGTGGACAGCGACAAAGAATTGCGATCGCTCGTGCACTTATTAGGAAACCACGAATTTTAATTTTGGATGAAGCCACTAGCTCCCTAGATGCTGAATCGGAAAGCCGATTTCAACAAAACTTAGTCCGATTGAGTCCGAAAATTGCTACTCCTAATGAGGCTTGCACCACAATTTTTATCATTGCTCATCGTCTCTCCACTGTTCACCATGCTGACTATATCCTCGTCCTCGACCGAGGTGTTCTTGTTGAGCAAGGTAACCATCAAGAATTAATGACAATTAACGGTCTTTATCACCACTTAGCTCAACAGCAATTGCATCTGTAAACTTTCCTGCATAAGTCTGTTAGATTTCCGGATAGATGCAAATGTTTTCTAAAAGACTTCAGAGAAATCCTCTGCATTTTAGCTTGATTCGACTAATTAATTACATAACTATACTGGATATGTTAATAACCTATACAATCAAATAGTAAAATTAATCACTTCTTTTCTAGACTTAATGACTAATTATTAGGCTACAAATATAACTAGTTTTTATCTAAATGCAATGTTATTAGACTTTGTCAGCCTTGTTCTACAGGGAAAAATCTTAAATAATGGCAGTGATATATTTTTTTATGTTGTCAATACGTGACCGAAGTTTTTAGTTAATAAAGATTATCTAAATGCTACTCATGCTACTATATCTTTAGAGGAATTAGAAATATAGTCAAAAATCAAACGTTCCATAAAGTTTAGGAGGAAAAAGTCTTATTTAAGCGCTGGTGGAGGGGTATCACCCCCTAAACCTTAACAAATGGAGTCCAAAAAAATATCCGGAAAATACTTTCGTAGATGTAGAAAAAAACAGAAAATTTAATTTATAAAATTCCAAAATAACAGATGACATTTACTGCAAAAAATAGTATAAATACAAATATGACTCTTAACGTTAAAGGATAAATACTTTTTCTTTAAAATCCTAAAAAGTATGCATTCTTACTCGCAATCTCCTAATGTTTTGGTATAAAATCAATATATAAAGTTACCAGAAGAAAGTCATTGAATTAGGAGACGCGGGAAAATTGGAGAGGACAAAACTGCATCTACCAAGAGCCACGCGGAGACTATATGACATGACGAAAGGTAAATTTTTGCTTAGAGTACAGAATGCATCAAAGCTATCGAAGTGGCGCTCACGCGCCGTGTCCATCCATAAACGAGGTAGTCAACAGTAGCGGCGTTGCCGTTGCCGATGTGAACTATTCGTTGCTCCTTTGGAGGCAGGCTGCTGAACTTCAAAGTGAATCAAGAGAATTCCGGCTTAGCAGCAAAAAGACTTGAATAAAAAGTCAGTTTTCCGATCGCAGGTCAGATCATGGACAGAATCATCAGGTCAAATGCAGTCGAAACCTCAAACCAATCTAGCAGTTTAGGAATTAACGTTCATCTAACGCCTGAGATGGCATTAATCTACGGGGGTAGTGTGGCAGTAACAGAAGCTTTACCAGAACCACCCACCAAAACCGACAGCGCCACAGTCATAACACCCAAAACAGCAATTAAAAATACAGGTAATTGGTCTAGATCCTTGCAGACTTTGCAGCAGCAGCCGCCCTCAATCCTTCCCTATATTGTCCTGTTAAGCAGCGTAGCTTTTTTTGTGACTGTTGTCGTTTGGGCATGCGTAGAAAAGATTGAGGAAGTCGGTCTCCTTCAAGGAAAATTCGTACCAATAGAAGAGCTTCATCAACAGCAAGCGCAGAATTTAGGCGTTATATACGGACTTAACATCCATCGCGCCTTTAAAGTCGTTAAAAAAGGACAAACCATTACTGAAATAGCTCCCCAGAATGCTCCTCTAGTTTTAGTGGCTACTCTGTCTTCGGAAGAAGTCGGTTTTGTCCATAAAGAAGACAAAGTACAAATCAAATTGGATGATGACCTAGGTCCGGATGAAGGCATCATCTCCGGGAGAGTCATATCTATTTTTCCAGATGCTAGCGTCCATGAAAAATTGGGTGTGATTTATCGAGTTGAAGTAGCTTTGGATGGCAATTCTGTCACGGAAAACAAACAAATTATCAAATTTAAAGTGGGTCAGACAGCCACTGCAAAAATAATCCACCTCCGCCGTATTGCAGATATATTCCTTGAACCAATCAAGCAGTTGCAACAAAGAAGGCAGCGTCAGCGACTGCCGTTGTCAGAGCAATTTATAAACCTCCATTGATCCACAAATAATCAAAGGAACTAATAGACTAGTTAACTTCAGCAAAAAAAATGAACATCATGAATATTGACATCTCTCGAAATAGTAGCAACGTAGATAAAAAAATTAATCCTGAACAATTCGATCAAGTCGTTGAGGCAATTCTTGCAGGCAAGTATTCCTGGGCTTGTGTTTTGCTGCTGCGTTTCGCTGGTCACAATCCTCTACATTACATTCCCTACCGCACCTACAATCGACTGCTGAAAGAAAACTCCCAAGTTACCAGAGCCAACCAACAACAAAGCGAAAATATAAAAGTTGCCAATATCTCATCTGATAAAAGGTCTAATAGTAACGTTTCACAAAGCTGCTTAAGCAAGATTAAAGACCTAGCTTATCTTGAAGTAGTTGGCAAGCAAAAAAACGAAGTTCGTGGGGGCAGTTTGCAGCAGTGGTTAGCGATGCAAATTCAGGAATATTAATCAATAAAGTCTGAATTAAAATCCCATACCGTTCATTTAATACTGTTTACTTAGTCATGGCTGGTAGAACTTATATTTATGAACGCTTCTATGCTTGGTTATCCTAATCCTAGTCCTCCCAATTAGGATTATAAATGCTTTGTAAACTAGCGATTCATACAACAACTACTGGAGGCTAAAAATCCTGAATAGCTTCCAGTTTTTTATATGATGGGTAATAGCTAATAGCTAATAGCTAATAGCTAATGGCTAATTGTAATAATTGACCCTTCGGGTGACGCTCAATAGCGCTCGTGCCGACGCTCCTTGTACCGTTCGATCGCAACGCTTACGTCGAAGATCGCTGCGCTATCGCAGATCCGACTGTCCGGGAAACCCGAAGGGTGCGGGCTGTCTCACCAGAGTCGGCACGAGGGAAACCCTCCTACCCTTCGGGTTCTGCTTTGCAGTACAGCACGCTCACTCACAATTAGCAATTAGCAATTAGCAATTACCCATTCCCAATTATATAAAATAGCAATGAATGACTTTTCAAAAAGAGCTATTGAGCCGGAAGAAGTTGTCAACTTCTTGAAAAGTGAAATGAATTTACAGGAAGTATGCCAACAGATTTTGTTCCAAAGAGTGGTATATCGCGCTGCCCAGGAAAAAGGAATAACTGTTACAACTGAAGAAATTCAGGCTGAGGCAGATATTCAGCGCCGCGAAAAGCGTTTGGAGAAGGCTGAGGATACATTAGCGTGGTTAGCAGATCAATTGGTTAGTCCCCATGATTGGGAAATCGGAATCCGCCATCGTCTACTGGCACAAAAGTTAGCTAAGGTGCTCTTCGCTGAAGAAGTAAAAAGGTTTTTTGTGCAAAACAGACTAGAGTTTGAGCAAGTTATCCTCTATCAAATGATTGTCTCTTCTGAAAAACTTGCTCAAGAACTTTACTATCAAATCGAAGAAGGTGAAATCAGTTTTTATGATGCGGCTCACCTTTACGATATTAATGATGACCGCAGATATAAGTGTGGTTACGAAGGAAAAGTTTACCGTTGGGCTATTCAGCCAGATTTAGCTGCTGTTGTATTTAGTACACCACCTAAACAGTTGATTGGTCCGCTCAAAACTGAGCAAGGCTATCATCTTTTGAGAGTGGAAGAGTTGATTCCAGCCGAATTAACTTCTCAAAGATATGCAGAAATTCTCAATAACATGTTTCAACAGTGGTTAGTTACCGAGTTAGACTATATGCTTCATTCCTCTTGAGCGAATATAGTGTCGCTCAATATCGTCTCGTTGGGAATGAGTCGAGACTCGTGCGTAGAGAACAGTGACAATTGCCCTGGTGACTCCCAAGGCAGCTTTCGGGGGGAGGATTCCCCCCGAAACGTGCCGCGCCGCCAGTTCGACTTCTTCGAGGAGATAGCGGCGCTGACCTCTAGGGGTACGTATAGCTTTAATTTTGCCTTCACTTTCCCAGCGTCTAAGGCTGGAGACGTGACATCCGAGGATGGTGGCGGCTTCTTTCGGTGTGACATGACGCATAAACACCTATGCTTTTATAAGTTCAGTATAGATGTTTAAGCGTTTCAGTAATATTAAGGTTTTTTGCGCGAATTGTTAAGGTTTGATGTTCTTGAGCAAGGATTTAATTACTTATTGATACGTCTTTTACTTGATTAACATTATTAACTAGGTAGGTGATAATCTTATTTTAACACCTTCGATAGATGTTTAAATTTTTGATTTTTGCTATATTAATCACATTTTTTTTACGACTATTAATGCGTAGTTTAGCTTTTAATTATATTACATATAGAATAAAAACAATATATTTTTTAACAAAATTTTATTTTTCGATTTATATAAAGAGCTTATGAAGAGTAAATAAAAATTAGATTGATTTCTCAAAAAACTATTGACGAAACGTATGGAAATTTACTATCTAAATAGTTGTAAGATAAAACGGTGTCAAACGCTACTACTTTCTTAGAAAAGTTGTCAACAGGCTAAACTCAGATTTACGAGAACCTCCTCACTAGGTCACAAAAGGGTGAGTAGAACGTAAAGGCAACCTATATGTGTTGACTTTGGACTTCGGGTAAGCATTTTCAAGTTATCTATCGGGAAAAAACTTTTTAACCTAGTTTTCCAGAAAATTTAACTAAATCTTAATGTAGAACTGAGCAAAGTCCTCTTGATTGCCAATAATTTTAATAATGGTAAAGAAATGATACTATCACTTACGCACTGTACAAAAAGACCGGATTATGCATAACATGCGCGATCGCTACTGTCCGCATTGTCTGTATCTGCTGCTCAACAGCACAGCGGCAAAATGTTTCAGCTATCTACAATCCACGTTCCATCTGACCGAGAGTGCATAAGTTGAGTTCACTTACACCTACTTAAGAATAAAGCGAAACGAACTTATGTCCGAGAGCGCAAAAAAACCCTACTTAGTGGAGGTGATTTATGTCTTATGCACTATGGCAATTGCCACACAATCAAAATTTTGTCAATGCGTAAGTTCTAGATACTTTCCCAGCACAATTTAAAGTAAGCCATTAGAATTCAGGGATTAGTTATAGTTAGTGAGTTGTTCACTGCTTTTGATAGCTCTACCAGCTACTGTTGTTTATTAGGGATGCAACTACCATGCTTTTTCCACATATTTTTAGAGGCGCCGATCAGCGCCGACTAACAAAGTGCGTCAGCAACTTGGTTGTAAAATCCAGAATAAGTTTTTTACTATGTTTACAAAGTAAAAAAATAATTTTGTCGGAAAAGCGAATTTTGGCTTGCCCCTTGCTTCTAAAGTGAAGCCAGTGAACAGGCTGAGTTTGGCAATCAAAAAGCTAGATAACCCTAGGAAGAGTCCTCCTAGCTTGCAAAAATACCAGGAGGGGAAATACCTAGGGCTAGTTGTACATCAAGTAACTGCTTGATTAGCCCTTGAAGACTAATTAACTGTGCCGCTGTAAACTGTGAAACCTTGGCCGGGATTTCAGCAACAGCGGCAACAGCATACACCTAAGTCCCACAGTTGATGCCAACTGGACGTAATTATGACAAATTATTTAAGTTATGACAATGCTCTTGTGGACCATAACACAAGAGAAAGTAAGTTTTTAACGCCTTTTCAGCGTCAGGTGCTGCTAAAGAATTTAGCAGCTGATTTGCAACCAGAATACCGCCGAAGGCTGGAAATTATCTTGCTTGCGGATATGGGAAAATCTCAAACCCAAGTCTGTGAGATATTAGGTTGTTCCCAGGAGATGGCGCGGTACTGGATCGGTATAGCAAAAGCTGGTCTGGCGCACAAATGGCAAGAGCGACTCGTAGGCAGACCAAAGACTGCCAGCGACCAATACATTCTCCGGTTGAAGGAATTAGTGAGCAATAGCCCTCGTGAGTATGGCTATGCATTTGCTTGCTGGACAGCTCTGTGGTTAAGCAGACATTTAGCTCAGGAATTTGGCATTGAAATCAGCGATCGCCATATCAATCGCTTGTTGAAACAAATGGGGCTTTCCACGAAAAAACCTCAACAAGGAACAACTGTGCAGGCATTAAAATCTGCGACTTGCAATCCAACTGTGAGTCGAGTGTCCATTGGTCATTAAATCTAATTTCGACCAGTAACTTCTTAGTTGGAGGTAAGAAAATGCCATCAGTCCTTTCCCAGCAATGGCTGGGTCAGCAACTTATCACCACTTTAGGTCAGACGCTTTCAGAAACAGATATGCATTACTGCATGTCTTCTGTAGAAATCGTGGAGCCACCAGTAGCAACGCAGTTCTGGCAAGCAACAGACCAAATGAGCGCCGGAATTTATCTAGTCCTGGCGGGAAAAGTCAGACTGCTGGATATGTCTGATAACTTAATCATCACCCTAACGAGCGGGTCATCTTTTGGTGAGTTGACTCTGTTTCGTGAAGAAAACTTCGTACCATACGTCGCCAGAGCTTCCACAAACTTAAAGCTTTGCTATCTTAAGTCAGAGACGTTGCAGGCTTTGAGCGACAAATATCCCAAAATCCGCGATCGCCTCTATAGGCAAGCAGAACTGTGGGATTTGCTGCTGTTATGTCACCAAAACTCGCAACTGACTGGCAATTCATCTGGTGTGCAAGGGATGCTCCTCGCCTTATCCCTATTTGAGCGGCACAATCTAGATAGCAATAGTGAAATATCTCCACCGAAAGATGCCAAGCTGTGGCTGCTGCGTCAAGGTAAAATGCTGCATTCTGAGGGTCACTCCTTGACACCAGGGAAAATCTTTGCTAATCCCAAACAGGGGAGTTGGCAAGCGACGCAACCAACAATCGCTTACATTCTCCGGGATTCGGATTTGCCTTCAGCACTCTTAAACTTGCCCCAATTAGCGGAGTTTGTCGATCCGGAAGATCGCCCAACTACCGTTGACGATCGCGATCCACACCAAGGCAGGTCTAGACCAGAACGCGCCTCTTCCCAAAATGTCATTCCTTTTCCACTTCCACAGCGAGAACCCGCGCCAAAACAAAAGCAAAAAAAATCACGCCCTTACTTTCCCAGTCCCAAGATAAAAGTGGGGCATTGGTGGGGACGCCTCACCCGGAGCTATCCGTTCTATGCCCAACAAAGTGCCGCCGACTGCGGATCTGCTTGTCTTGTGATGATTGGTAACTATTGGGGCAAGCACTTTAGTGTCAATCGCCTGCGGGATATGACCAACGTCAACCGCAGTGGCGCATCTTTACGTGCCATAGCAACGGCAGCAGAAAACCTCGGTTTTGCCACCCGTCCAGTGAAAGCCACTCTCGATAAATTGGCAGAACAACCTCTGCCAGCGATCGCGCACTGGGAAGGCAACCACTTCATCGTCGTTTATGAAATCAGCAAAACACGGGTGATTGTGGGCAATCCCGCTGTGGGTCAACTTAGCCTGACAAAAGCCGAATTTCAAGCAGGTTGGAGTGGTTATGCATTGTTACTGCAACCCACAGCCCTACTGAAAGAGGCTAAAGCCGAGAGTATAGGTTTCTGGAAGTTTTTTGAGTTAGTCAAACCTCATTATTGGGTACTGCTAGAAGTCTTCCTGGCAAGTGTGCTGATGCAGCTATTTGGACTGGTAACGCCGATATTCACCCAGTTGTTGCTAGACCGAGTGCTTGTGCAACGCAGCATTCCTACTTTAAACGCCGTTGGTTTAGGGATGATCGTTTTTGGTTTGTTCAGTATCGCCATGAACGGAGTGCGGCAATATCTGCTAGCTCACACTGCCAACCGCATCAGCGTATCACTACTGGTGGGTTTTATCAAACATACCTTCCGGTTGCCCCTTTCGTATTTTGAGTCGCGTTACGTCGGGGACATCGTTTCTCGCATCCAAGAAAACCAGAAAATTCAGCACTTCCTGACCGGGCAAACACTGTCAATCGTACTGGATATGCTGACATTGGTGATCTATCTGGGCCTGATGTTCTCGTATAGCTGGCGCATGGCATTATTCGTGCTGTTTACAGTGCCGCCATTTTTTATTTTGGCGCTGGCTAGCACAAGTATTTTGCGCCGGATCTCCAGAGAGATTTTTAATGCAGGCGCCAAAGAAAACAGCTATCTCATAGAATCCCTCACAGGAGTTCGTACAGTCCGTTCATTAGCAATCGAACAGACGGTGCGCTGGCGTTGGGAGGAACTGCTGAATAATTTGGTCAGAAAAGGCTTTAATGCTCAGATCATAGGCATCCGCCTGCAAGTCCTCAGTGGCGTCATCCAAACCTTTGTGAATACGGCATTGATGTGGTATGGAGCAATGCAGGTGATTCAAGGGGAACTGAGCGTTGGACAATTAATTGCTTTCAACATGCTGGTGGGTAACGTCTTGAGTCCTTTTCAACGGCTGTCGCAGCTGTGGAATGAATTGCAGGAAATCGTTATTTCCACCGAACGCATTAATGATGTTCTAGAGGCGGAACCAGAAGAAGACTTGCACAATAAACCACGGAAGTCACTAGGTAGACTTCGTGGTAATATCCGCTTTCATAATGTCACTTTCCGCTATCACGCTGAAAGTAAAACTAACGTGCTGGAAAATCTCAGCTTTGAAATCCAGCCCGAGCAAACGGTGGCAATAGTGGGGCGCAGTGGTTCGGGAAAAACAACTCTGAGCAAGTTGATTCTGGGTTTATATCCGGCGACAGATGGCAAAGTGTTGATTGATGGTCATGATGTCACGACTGTTTCACTGCGATCGCTCCGTTCCCAAGTTGGTGTGGTGGATCAAGATACCTTTCTGTTTGGTGGCACTATTCGCGAAAACATCTCCATCGCTCACCCTGAAGCGTCTTTAGAAGAAATTATTCAAGCAGCAAAATTTGCCGGAGCAGATGAATTTATTCAGCAACTGCCATTGGCTTACGAATCCCAAATCGGTGAAGGCGGCGGACTCCTCTCAGGCGGACAACGCCAACGCCTAGCCATTGCCCGTGCTTTGCTCGGAAATCCCCGTTTGTTACTTTTTGATGAAGCCACAAGTAACCTAGACTCTGAATCAGAACGTATTATTCAGAACAATTTAAAAACAATTCTCAAAGGTCGCACTAGTGTGATCATTGCCCACCGCCTCTCTACTGTACGCAATGCTGACTTGATCCTGGTTTTGGATCGCGGCGTACTGGTCGAAAGCGGTACTCATGACGACTTAATCGGCAAAAAAGGTCATTACTACTACCTGAATCAACAACAATTGGCTCAAGCAGGTTGAGTTGGTTGTTAGTTGTTAGTTGTGTTAGTTGTTAGGAGTTAGTTGTTAGTTGTTCTTATTCCCCCTTATCTAACACCAACAATTCCCCAATTCCCCAATTAACAATTAGCAATTCCCCAATTAACAACTAACAACTAACAACTAACAACTAACAACTAACAACTAACAACTAACA
>CAXTSI010000296.1:3495-11637 GCA_964246695.1 uncultured bacterium | reverse complement strand
CCCCCTATTACGTATGCCCCATCCCCTTTACGTGGCCTTCATCTGGCATCAACATCAACCGCTGTACAAATCTTCTGACGTTTCGCTTAGCACTCAACAATATCGCCTGCCTTGGGTACGGTTGCATGGTACTAAGGATTATTTGGATCTGGTGCTAATTCTAGAACGCTATCCTAAGTTGCACCAAACGGTGAATTTAGTACCATCGTTAATATTGCAGTTAGAAGATTACATTGCTGGCACTGCCTTTGACCCTTATCTGGAAGTTAGTTTAACACCTACAGAACAACTAACTCTCCAACAACGGGAGTTTATCATCCAACACTTTTTTGACGCCAATCACCACACCCTGATCGATCCTCATTCTCGATATGCCCAGTTGTACCAACAGCAGCAGGAGAACGGGCAAGCTTGGTGTTTGGCAAATTGGCAACTGCAAGATTATAGCGATTTACTAGCTTGGCATAATCTAGCATGGATTGACCCCCTGTTTTGGGATGACCCGGAAATTGCAGTCTGGTTAAAGCAGGGTGAGAATTTTACTTTAAGCGATCGCCAGCGAATTTACTCCAAACAGAAAGAAATTATTAGCAGAATCATCCCACAGCATCGGAAAATGCAAGATGCTGGGCAGATTGAGGTCACAACCACGCCCTACACCCACCCCATCTTGCCCTTACTTGCCGATACAAATTCTGGTCGGGTAGCAGTGTCAAATATGACTCTACCTCAGAATCGATTTCAGTGGGCAGAAGACATCCCCCGACATTTACAGAAAGCTTGGAAGTTATATCAAGAAAGATTTGGACAGCCGCCACGTGGTTTGTGGCCTTCGGAACAGTCAGTTAGTCCAGAGATATTACCGTATATTATTAAACAAGGATTTAAGTGGATTTGCTCAGATGAAGCCGTACTGGGGTCGTCACTGAAACACTTTTTCCACCGCGATGGGGCGGGGAATGTCCAAGAACCAGACTTGCTGTACCGACCATACCGCTTAGAAACTTCAACAGGTGACGTGTCTATTGTGTTTCGCGACCATAGGTTATCGGATTTAATTGGCTTTACCTACAGTTCCATGCCGCCAAAGCAAGCAGCAGCAGACTTAGTTGGGCACTTGCAAGCGATCGCCAGAATGCAAAGAACCCAAGAAAACGAACAACCTTGGTTAGTGACTATTGCCTTGGATGGTGAGAATTGCTGGGAATTTTATCCCCAAGATGGCAAACCCTTCTTAGAAGCTTTATATCAAACCCTCTCGGACGAACCGCACCTCAAACTCGTCACTGTCTCAGAATTTCTCGAACAGTTTCCAGCAACAGCAACCATCCCAGGAGAACAACTGCACAGCGGTTCTTGGGTAGATGGTAGCTTCACGACTTGGATTGGAGATCCGGCTAAAAATCGGGCTTGGGACTACCTGACACAAGCAAGGGTCATGCTTGCGAATCATCCAGAAGCAACAGAAGAAAACAACCCCCAAGCATGGGAATGTTTGTATGCGGCAGAGGGTTCCGACTGGTTCTGGTGGTTTGGCGAAGGACATTCATCGAATCAGGATGCGATCTTCGACCAATTATTTCGCTCACATCTATGTGGCATTTATCAGGCGTTAAATGAACCTATACCGCCCTATCTCCGACAACCTCTAGAAGTTCATCAAGCAAGGGCAGACCACCGTCCAGAAAGCTTTATTCACCCGGTAATTGATGGCAGAGGCGATCGGCAAGACTGGGATAAAGCTGGATGCCTAGAAATAGGCGGTGCAAGGGGAACAATGCACAACAGTAGCGTTATCCAGCGGCTTTGGTATGGAGTGGATCACCTAAATTTCTACTTACGGTTAGACTTCATAACTGGTGTTCAACTAGGGCGGGATTTGCCAGCAGAGTTGAATTTGCTGTGGTTCTATCCCGACAGCACAATGCACAATAGCCCTGCACCCTTGACTCAGGTGCCGGATCTCGCACCAGTTAATTACCTATTTCACCACCATCTAGAGATTAATTTGCTGACGCAATCAATTCATTTTCAAGAAGCTGGAGAGCATTATCAATGGCTTCCACGTATCAGTCGCGCCCAAGTCGCTTTAAACAAATGCTTAGAACTAGCAGTGCCTTGGGCAGATTTGCAAGTTCAGCCAGATAATCTTCTACGCCTGATTTTGATTCTCTCAGATGAAGGTCGTTTCTGCAACTATCTACCGGAAAATGCTTTGATACCGATTGAAGTACCTTAATTGCTAATGGCTAATGGCTAATGGCTAATTGCTAAAGTCAGACTGGCAACGAACAATCAACAATTAGCAATTAGCAATTAGCCATTACTGGCGCAAAAGAAGGTTTGTGGTTAAATTGGAAGCGTTCTTCTTTAACCGATGAATAGCTTTTCTATGAACACATCCCATTTTCACGAGGAAAGTTTACAGCAGACTCCTCTTGGTCAGTTATGTGGTTCCAAGCAGTTATTTCGGGATCGCTACGAAATTTTGCGCATATTGGGTAGAGGTGGTTTTGGTGTCACGTTTTTAGCCCAGGATACGGTGTTACCAGGGAGTCCGCTTTGTGTGATTAAACAGCTTTGTCCTCAGACGACTAATTCCAAAAGCTGGGAACTGGCGTGCGATCGCTTTGAAAAAGAAGCAAAAATTTTGGGTCAACTGGGTAAGCACTCTCAGATTCCCATGCTTTTAGACTATTTTGGAGCGAATGGGGAATTTTATTTGGTTCAAGAATACGTGCGGGGTTACACCTTGGCACAGTTTGTAAGCCGAACTGGTCCCAAGGGTGAAGCGGCAGTTAAACAGTTTTTACGAGAACTGCTGTTAATATTGCAGTATGTTCATAAAAATCGTGTCATTCATCGGGATATTAAGCCCCAAAACTTGCTGCGATGTGAAGATGATGGGCGGTTAGTGCTGATAGATTTTGGAGCAGTGAAAGAGGAATTGGTTCAGAATAATGATACCACAAATTTTGTGGGGACAGTAGGATTTGCTCCACCTGAACAGTTTTCTCTACGTCCAGTATATGCCAGTGATATTTATGCAGTCGGTGTGACTTGTCTTTATTTGTTAACGGGAAAAGCACCCTTAGAATTTGACCATGACCCGAAAACAGGTGAGATATATTGGCTTAAAGAAGTAGATATCAGTGACACTTTTGCTCAGATTTTGAGCAAAATGCTGAAGATTTGCATCCAGGAGCGCTTTCAGTCAGTTGATAATGTGATTCGGGCTTTAGGCATGGAATCGTATTTGCCTACTTTGGTTAACTGTTTAACCACCCGAAGATTCAAAGATGATCCTAAAATAACTTGCAAAGAAATTTCCCACGGATACTTGCCGCCTGTAGCAAAAACTGCAAATGCCATTCGGGAATGGAGAGAAAAGTTAAAGGCAAAGAATTCGCCAAATAAGTTGAAGCGCTTTTTACCTCAAGTATCAAGTTAATAGTCAATAACCCACACCTAACAAAAAGCACCCGTACTGCCTCACTTTCAGCTAACAGCAAATTTCATTTAAGTAGACCGCGATCTGACCGTAGGGGCGCGGAAACCGCGCCCTTACAATGTCGTCAATTCAATTTAAAACTGCTGTTTTATAAGTTATTTTTAATACCTCGTATCTAGTTGGCTATCTCAGTCAATTTTTTACTGTCAGTAGATTATTATTTTTGATTTAAATTATGTATAATAGGGAGAAAATTTAATCGTATTCAGAATCATGTCAGGGGAAAATTTGCCTAATTTGTCACGCAGTGGTGTGTTGTAAATGATGATCTGCTGCCTAAATCCTGATTGCCCAAATCCCCTCAATCCTGACGGAAAACAGTCATGCCAAGCTTGCAGAACTCGACTGGTATTACTGCTGCGAAATCGCTTCCGTGTCATCAGAGTGCTTTCAGACGAGGGTGGATTTGGCAGAGCCTATCTAGCAGAAGATATAGATAAATTAAATGAACGCTGTGTCATCAAGCAATTAGCACCAAAATTCCAGGGAGATTGGGCGTTGACAAAAGCGATGGAGTTGTTTCAAAAAGAGGCTCAGCGCCTGCAACAACTTGGAGAACATCCGCAAATTCCGACCCTATTGGCTTATTTTGAGGAAGACAACTACTTGTATTTGGTGCAACAGTTTATTGATGGGCAGAATTTGTTAAACGAGTTGCAACGAAAAAAGGCGTATGGCGATCTTGAGATTCAAGAACTTTTGCTAGATCTACTACCCGTCCTCAAGTTTATTCATGAACATGGAGTGATTCACCGCGATATCAAGCCACAAAATATTATTTACCGTAAGAGCGATCGGCGGTTTTGCCTGATTGATTTTGGTTCCTCGAAGCAACTTACGGCAAGAGTACAGATGAAACCGAGGACGACCATTGGTTCACATGGCTATTCCCCTATTGAACAAATAAAGGATGGTGCAGCTTACCCAGCTAGTGATTTATTCAGTTTGGGTGCTACCTGTTTCCATCTGCTGACTGGAATTTCCCCTTTTCATCTGTGGATGGAACATGGGTATGGCTGGGTACAAGATTGGCGGCGATATTTGAGAAGTCCGGTTAGTAGTGAATTAGATTGGGTTCTCGACAAGCTGTTAAAAAAAGATATTCAGCAGCGTTATCAATCAGTAAATGAAGCGATCGCGGACTTGACTCCACAGATGCCGCTACTCACAAAAGGGGCAATTCCCGTCACACCGCCACCAACTCAGTTACTATTCTTACCAAGAAAATATGCAATCCTCAGAAATTTACTTTTGTCAGGTACTGCCATAGTGTTATTGGGTTCGGGGAAATTTTGGTATCGAAAATATCTCCATATTGAAACTAGAATTTCCGCTATTCTGACTCAACCGAACCCAACCTTAACCAATAAAGAAGAGCTAGTGAGTCAACCTCTTAAGACTCCCTTGGAAAAGTTTTTCTTAGATCACACCTTCAATGAACATTCTAACCCAATATTGTCCGTCGCCATCAGCCCAGATGGTAAGACTATTGTCAGTAACAGTGATGACAACATTAAACTGTGGAGCATAGCTACAAAACAGGAAATCTGCGCCCTCAACGGTCATCGCGACAGAGTTAATGTTGTCGCTATCAGCCCAGATGGACAAATCCTTGCCAGTGGTAGTGAAGACAAAACTATCAAACTATGGAATTTGGCAACGGGACAGGACATGCAGTCGCTGGTAGGGCATTCTAACTCCATTCATGCCCTCGCCTTCACCCCAACCCCCAGCGACAAAAGTTCTCGTTTTGGGGGGAGTGAGGGGAGTGAGGGAGGTGAGGGGAGTGAAGGGGGGATGCTTGCCAGTGGGAGTGACGATCATACGATCAAATTGTGGAATCTAGCAACGGCAGAGCAAATCCGTACACTGACAGGTCATTCATCCTCGGTTAGATCTGTCGCCTTCAGTCCCGATGGCAAGATACTTGTCAGTGGTAGTCTTGACAAAACTATCAAAGTGTGGAATGTGGCAACAGGAAAGCTGATCCGTACACTGCCATTTTCAGGCAAGGTGATTTCCGTTGCTATTAGCCCGGATGGCAAAACCCTCGCTAGTGTCAGTTTTGACAGAACCATTAAACTGTGGAATTTGGCAACAGGAGAACAAATCCGCACACTCATAGGTCATTCCGATCAGGTGATCTCCATCGCCTTCAGTCCCGATGGACGAACCCTTGCTAGTGGCAGTTTTGATAGAACCATCAAACTGTGGAACCAAGTAACGGGAAAGCCAATCCGCACTTTGGTAGCGCATTCCGACTCGGTTAATGCCCTCGCCTTCAGCAAAGATGGAAAAATCCTGATCAGTGGCAGTAAAGATAACACTATCAAAATTTGGTCAGTATCTCGTAAGTAGGATGAGTTATGTAAAAAATCCGGAATAGTTTTGATGCGATTGGTAGATTAGTTTATTCCCACAAAAGTAGGATGTTTGAATTTTGTCAAAGTCGCAGGATATGAATTGTGCCTTAACTCACATCTTGCACCATCGGCAGAAAGCGGGTTTATTGCGAATCTGTAAAGCTGAAACCCTTAATTTATCGTTTATAAACCCGGTTTCTCTCGCCTTGTTGAGAATGGTGCAAGATCTCAGTTAATACAGTTTAGTATTGTTGTGTTTCAATTCTTAGTAAGGGTTAACACGGAACCGCCCTGTTAAAGTTTGTAAATGTAATTCGTAATTCAAAATACTTAATTAAATAACAATTTAAGAATGATGAGTTACAAATTATTTTTGAAACAGCTAGAAATGTATCTAAGTAGACCATACTCTGTCCTATGGGACTGTGTCATAATTTTAGTCGAATGAGAAGATTTATCACAGGTGCCGCGATCGCACTTTTGGGATTTGGGGGAGTTTGGTATTGGCAATCTTCTCCAGCAGCAATCAATATGTCTTCTTCTCACAGTGAGTCTCCGAAGACTGCTTTGAGAATTTCCCTTGACTTCACTTTAGGTGGACACTCCAATGCCGTTTTAGCTGTTGCTATTAGCCCAGATGGCAAGACCCTTGCCAGTGTTAGTGGTGACAAGACTATTAAACTGTGGAATCTAGCTACAGGAAAGGTACTTCGCACACTGACGGGACACTCCGACTGGGTTAATTCCGTCGCCTTCAGTCCTGATGGCAACACCCTTGCCAGTGGCAGTACAGACAAGACTATTAAGCTGTGGAATCTAGTTACAGGAGAAGAACTCCGTACACTTCAAGGACATTTAGCCTCGGTTCAGTCTATCTCCTTCAGTCCTGATGGTATGACCCTTGCTAGTGGTAGTTGGGACCAGACTATCAAACTGTGGAATTTAGCCGATGGAAATATCATCCGGACTATTAAAGGGAATTGCGATGTGATTAATTCTGTCGCTTTCAGCCCCAATAGTAAGACGCTTGCTACGAGCAATTACTTTGATAGTTCCATCAATTTATGGAATTTAGCCACTGGGAAAGAAATTCGCACTCTCAAGGGTCATTCCGAAGCTGTTAATTCCCTTGCTTTTAGTCCAGATGGTGAAACTCTTGTCAGTGGGAGTTGGGACAATACCATCAAAGTGTGGAATTTGGTAACAGGAGATGACATCCATACACTGGCAGGGCATACCAACAGGGTGGGGTCTGTCGCCATCAGCCGAGATGGAAAAACTCTTGCCAGTAGTAGTTGGGACAGGACTATAAAACTGTGGGATTTGACAACAGCACAGGAAATTAGCACCCTCACAGGTCATTCCGACCGGGTTTGGTCTGTCGCCATCAGTCCGGATGGCAAAACCCTTGCTAGTGGCAGTTTTGATCAAACTATCAAGATTTGGCGGTTGTCTTCACAAGAGAGACGCGATTAATGGCGTCTCTTAAAAGATAGTTAATCGGTATGTACCCCGTTCCCGTGGAATCGCTGAAATCACCACTACATAGTAAGTGCCATCCTCAGGCAACTTAAGTCGGTCAATTAATCCAGTGTATCCACCATGTTTGTTGTTATCTGAACCAATGATTTTCCCTTGAGAATTTAGCAGGACTACATAAGGGGAAAACTCTTCAAAGATACTATCTGCACGTATACTCACAAGCTGATTTTTTTTACCCTTAAACGCGGAAACATCGTAAGGGCTACCATTTTTGCGGAGAATTTGGCTGTTTGGACTTATTTCGTTGGATTCGTCTAAGGTATAGCTAGAATTGTCATTCCTGATAGCCAGATTATAGCGACCTATACTGGCAGGTTTTCGGCTAGTGACTGCGATGGTGTAAGTACCTTTTACAGGTAATCGGGCAAATATGAATTGTTCCTTAGAGCCTAGATTGGTTGTCGCCGTACTGCCTTTTGTTAAGAGAACTTTCTTATTAGGATCAAGCAAAAACATGTACGGATTTAGACTTAAGTTGTTAGAGCGGCGTTGATCCGCACTACCAATCAGCCTAATTTGGATCCGTTGGTTTTCTCTACCCTCAAACTGGTAAAAATGAAAATATCTGCCTTGAGACTTGAAGTCACCCGGAGCCAAAACACCTAATGCGAAATCTACAAAGTTAATTTGTCTGTAAGTAGGTGTTTTGGATGCAAGTTGCAGGTCACCTATAGGTTGATTGGTTCCCCGTCTAGAAGTATCATCATTGGAACGCTGAGTGGAAGC
>CAXTSI010000296.1:0-3395 GCA_964246695.1 uncultured bacterium | reverse complement strand
ACGCCGCTGAGTGGAAGCAGTTCTAGTTCGCGGTGCTTCCTCATCATCTGTGTTTCGAGGGGAAGACCGACGACTGGCGTTGGAATCTGAATCAGAGGCTACAGGACCAGGCAAATGAGGAACTTCTATACGTTCTTGGGTAACGTTTTGAGGTCGAGATACTTCAGGAGTAGGAGACTGTTCAACTCCTGTTTTTACTTCTTCTGGCAGTCTCTCCGGTGCTAGTTTGGCAATTATAAAGTGTTCAGATTGCTGAAGGCTTTCCAAAGCTTTTATAGGTAGAGCATAATTTCCTATCACCAAACTACTACTTATACCATAGACTAAAAGAAAGTTTAGTCTGCCCCGATACTTTTTGTTAGTGTCTCTTGCCATGATTTTACTCCTATTTGTCGGGCAAAATATTTAATTTTTGGATGGGATATGTTATAATTAGCTTTATTTAAGCGGAGGGTTAGTTAAAATTTCTTTACACTGCTTAACAGGACTTACGCAAAAATTGCCATAGAGCTTAATTTATCGAACCGCCAAGAACGCCAAGAATAAGATTTACCTGTATACTTTTTTAGGTCCGCAAAAAAAGAATTGTAACGTTAAGATATGAAATACCTAATTACTTTGAAAGTGCAATCATTTTTTTAGCATCTAAGTATTAATTAGCATTAATAATAATAGAAGAATTATACAGCATCGCTTAAGATAAGTAGGTCGGCACAAATAAATTATTATTGGTTCGTAGTTGCGCTAAAGCGCAACTACGAGCTTTTTTCCTCTATTTGACAAAACTTTATATAGTTGGTGTTATTCTCGCCGACCGACTTATATTAAAACTACAAAGTAATGGATTCCCAGTATGCTTTGCTGCCTGAATCCCGATTGCCCAAAGCCTTTGAACCCTGATGGTAACCTGTCTTGCCTGACTTGTTTTACACCATTGACCCCATTACTAAGAGGACACTACCGTGTTATTGAACCGCTTTCTACTCAAGGTGGATTTGGCAGAACTTATCTAGCAGAGGATATAGACAAACTGAATGAACGGTGCATCGTTAAGCAATTAGCACCAAATGTCCAAGGAACTTGGGCGTTGAAGAAGGCGATTGATTTATTTCAAGAAGAGGCTAAGCGACTGCAAGAGTTGGGACAGCATAACCAAATTCCCAGGCTGTTAGCATATTTTGAGCAAGACAATTATTTATATTTAGTGCAGCAGTTTATTAATGGACATAATTTACAACAAGAATTGCAACAGCGAGGAAAGTATAGCGAAAGAGAAATTCGGGAAATTTTGCTTGATTTACTACCTGTTCTCCAGTTTATCCATCAACATGGGGTAATTCACCGGGATATCAAACCACCAAATATTATGCGCCGATTCACCGAGGGGGATCTCGTACTAATTGATTTTGGCGCCTCAAAGCAGCTGACGCAAACAGTGCATACTCAAATGGGGACAGCTATTGGCTCACATGGCTATACCCCTATAGAACAGATGCAGGATGGAGAAGCTTACCCAGCCAGTGATTTATTTAGTTTGGGAACGACTTGCTTTCATCTGCTGACTGAGATTCGCCCATCTCAACTGTGGATGCGACAAGGCTACGGTTGGGTTACATCTTGGCAGCAACATTTGAAAAGTCCCCTAAGCGATCAATTAAGTCAGGTTCTCGACAAGCTGTTGAAAATAGACATCCAGGAGCGTTATCAATCAGCTGATGAAGTCATTCAGAACTTGACATCGCCACAAGTACCCCCAACTATAGTGAAAGGCGTACCAAAAAACCATTTGCAACTTATACCAGAGGCTGAACACGCAACTGTAGTGAAAGGCGTACAAAAACCTCAGTCGCAAGTTATACCAGCAACCGATAACCAGCTCAAAAAGCCACTTTTGCTGGGTTTTGGGATTGTGTTGTTAGGATTAGGGGGAACTTGGTATTTACAATCTCGCCCTTCTACAACTACTGAGTCCCCCAAGCCTAATCAAACCACAATCAGCCACTCAGAAAATTCTGTTCTACCTAGAACCCTAAATGGTCATTCCAGCGATGTTAATTCTGTCGCCTTTGCTCCTAATGGACAGCTACTTGCTAGTGGCAGTGATGACAACACGATCAAATTGTGGAATCTGGCGACAAGAGAGGAAATTCGCACTCTGAAAGGACACTCCAATCATATTTATTCTGTTGCCTTTGCTCCTGATAGCAAGACCCTTGCTAGTGGCAGTGAAGACAAAACAATTAAATTATGGAATCTGATCGCAGGAGAAAACCGTACCCTCACGGGTCATTCCAACTGGGTTAATTCCGTAGCTTTCAGTCACGATGGTAAGATACTTGCTACCGGCAGTGTGGACAAGACAATCAAATTGTGGAATGTAGAAACAGGAAAGGAAATCCGCACCCTCACGGGACATTCTCAAGGGGTTCAATCCGTCGCCTTTAGTCCCGATGATACTACTCTTGCCAGTGGCAGTTGGGACAAGACAATCAAATTGTGGAATCTGATCACGGGGGAAACCCTTACCCTCGCAGGTCATTCTAATTTTGTTATTTCCGTTGCCTTTAGTTCCGACGGTAAGACCCTTGCTAGTGGTAGTTGGGACAAGACAATCAAATTGTGGAATGTAGAAACAGGAAAGGAAATCCGCACCTTAAATCAGCATTCTGACAAAGTTAATTCCGTTGCCTATATGCCAAGTACAGGCTCAGGCAAAAGCCTAGATGATATACTTGCTAGTGGTAGTAACGACAATACTATTAAGCTGTGGAATTTGGCGACGGGACAGGAAATTAAAACCTTAAAAGGGGATTCCGGCTATGTTTATTCCGTCGCTATTAGCCCAAATGCACAGACTCTCGCCAGTGGTGGCACTGCTGGCAACACTCTCAAACTTTGGCAGATGTCGCACTAAGGTTGTTAGTTGTTAGTTGTTAGTTGTTAGTTGTTGGGTGTTAGTTGTTAGTTGTTGGGTGTTAGTTGTTAGTTGTTGGGTGTTAGTTGGAAAGACAAGCTTAACGAAAGCTGCGTCGTCAAGTAATTCGATATAACCGTAGGGGCGCGGTTTCCGCGCCCTTAGAATGTGGTCAATTGAATTGAAAACTGCTGTAATCTTGAAGCCCACATTCCGCACCCAAGGGTGTCACAATCGGTAATTACGGAAATAATAAAATCCAAAAGGCATAAAATATGACATCTCTAGTCAAAAAAGACGATGTTGAACCATAAATATTTTATTCTGACATCAAAACCTATTGTCAATAAGGAGCAATAAAGATTAGAAATATATTTAGTATTGTGCGATCGCGCTTCTTTCTATGTAGACTGGATAAAATATCAATATTACCCACATTCCGCACCCACAACTGTCACACCGCAATGAAACGGGTAAATCT
>CAXTSI010000295.1:0-11686 GCA_964246695.1 uncultured bacterium | reverse complement strand
AACTGTATCACAGGTTACTATTTTTTGACGATCGCCAAAGTTTTCGGTCTACTGACATTGCTTCAACATATTCTGGTGCCCAACCCCAGTCACGCTGGATTGACATATTGCCTAAAAACAGCTTTTCAAGACTACCAGCAGCAATCCGACAGGCAGTAGAGACAATTTTTTGCGTCACAAAACGCTCTGGTCGCAAAGGAGACTCATGATTAAACAAGATGCCAGAGCAGGCAAATAAACCATAAGCCTCCCGGTAATTAGCTACTTGCCAAAACGCAGTTGCCTTAGCTACACCATATGGGCTGCGAGGACGAAATGGAGTCGTTTCATCGGCAGTATCTTCACCCAGATCGCCAAAGCATTCACTAGAACCAGCGTTGTAAAGTTTGATCGGTTTACCTAAAAAACGAATGGCTTCTAACAAATTTAAGGTACCTGTTGCAACGCTTTCCAAAGTTTCCACTGGTTGCTCAAAAGATAGACCTACTGAACTTTGCCCTGCTAAGTTGTAAACTTCATCTGGATCAATCTTGGTAAGTATCTGCAACACACTACGAAAGTCAGTCAGAGCCATTGACTCTAGCTTCACCTGCTCTCGAATACCCAAACCCATTAGATTCTGGAAAGACGAAATCTGAGCATCTCGTGAAGTACCACAAACACTGTAGCCTTTACTGAGAAGCAGTTGCGCTAGATAAGCTCCATCTTGACCTGATATTCCACAAATCAATGCTTTTGTCATCAAGTTTTGCCACTTACTATTCACTTTAGTGGTAATTGGTAATTGGTAATTGGTAATTGTTTTTTCTGACCATTACCTATTACCCATTACCCATTACCAATATAGTGTGTATATCATGACATCGCTCTATTTAACCTGAGTAAAACAAATGTATTATTTTTTACTTTTTAACCTGGTAACGACGAGCAGCACGCAACGTGAACAGAATACCATTGACGGCTTTGCCGCGAATCCGGTGGGGACAAAGTTGAGCCGTAGTGGGCGATCGCACTTGGTGCACGCCACTAAACTTTTCGGCGTTGCTGAAGCTTTGGAAGTCTAAAAGGCATAGCTTCATAATTGCGTATAATCCTTTAACTTTATTTATAAATGCGTATATTTACTGAACTGTTTCAACAACTACCAAGGTTAATATTGACAATGAAATTACTGCTTTCAAGTCCGGTTGAACATTCGGCAATTACTTGACGAAGCGCTTAGCTTGGTCAAGCAATCTCCAAATAAGTGCCTGAATTATTACCAAGTCTGAATACATGATGGATAATTCTTCTTTAAAAAACTCATCTCACAACGGAAACGGAAATAGTAATAACGGGAATAGGATCTATCTAACTCCATCGCTTCAACCTCAATTTTTGCCAAGACTTGAAGGGCAAGAGGATGATTGGAATTTGCGTCAAGTATTAGGTATTGCCAAGCGGCGATCGCTAGTTATGGCAGGGGTAATGGTTGCCGTTATGACTGCTGTCGTGGGTCTAACGCTAAACCAAAAACCACTATATGAAGCCAAATTCCGGATTTTGGCGGAACCTGTCAATAGCGATGACAGCAAGTTGCCGAAACTCACGAATACGGTAGAAGGCAACTTTAACAAGTCTAGTTTGGATTACGAAAGTCAGATTCAGGTTCTTAAAAGTCCTGAACTGATGGCAAGTATTGTTAAGGAGTTGCAGGTTTCCTATCCAGATATTAACTATGATTCTCTTATAAATTCTCTGACGATTACTCGCTTAGGTGAGACAAAGATTATAGAAGTTCGTTATTTAAATAACGATCCAGTTAAAATTAAAGTCGTATTAGATGAACTTTCTCAGGCTTATTTAAAATACAGCTTAGAAAATCGGCAAATTAACTTGCGTCAAGGGATTCAATTTGTCGAAAAACAACTGCCGACTCTACAGCGTCGGGTTGATAACATGCAGAAAAAACTGCAAGTATTCCGACAACATTACAATTTTACTGATCCAGAAACGCTATCACATCAAATTGCCGTTCAAGTCAACACATTAGTTGAACAACGATTAGCAATTAATGAGCAGTTGGCAAAAGCTCGCTCCAATTTCACCAGCTTACAGGGAAGACAAGGATCGCAAGCAGCATTCAAGGATGCGGGTGTGTATCAGCAGTTAGTTGGGCAACTGCGCCAATTGGAAATTCAGACAGCTTATGAATCAACGCGTTTCCAAGAGGATAGCGTACCCATGCAAAGTTTGCTGGAGAAGCGGCAAAAGCTATTGCTTTTGGTAGGCAACGAAGCGCAACGATCTTGGACTATTAAACTTACTGAAGTGGCGAATG
Source organism: uncultured bacterium (assembly GCA_964246695.1). Lineage (GTDB taxonomy): Bacteria > Cyanobacteriota > Cyanobacteriia > Cyanobacteriales > Nostocaceae > Stigonema. The sequence goes on along the minus strand of CAXTSI010000295.1, from coordinate 9,366 downwards.
AAATTCAGACTCTAGAATCTCAGAGTCAAGTACTAGCCCAATCTGAAAACATACTTCGTCAGAAAGTTGAGCAATTGCCAGTTTTGGCACGGCAATACACTGAAATACAGCGGGGTTTACAAGTAGCAACTGAGAGTCTAAATCGTTTTCTCACTACCCGCGAAACTCTGCAAATAGAGGGAGCTCAAACACGAATTCCCTGGCAGTTAATTCAGACGCCGCTTCAGCCTGAAGCCTCTGTATATCCGAATATTTCACGTAGTTTGATGTTGGGATTTGTCGCTAGTACACTCTTAGGAATTAGTAGCGCATTACTTGTGGAAAAGCTCGACAACACATACCATACAGTCGATATCTTTAAGGAGAAGCTCAAATTACCTCTGTTGGCAACTATTCCATTTGAAAGACAACTGTCAAACATTCAAGACTCCACTGTTACAGGTACACAAAGAACTCCCACAGCAAATCAAGGTAGTTCTGACTCGGCTGAAATGGTTAATCGTCTGTCTACGCTTGTTAAAAACCACAGACAGTATGAATCATCAAAATTTTTGGAGGCTTTACGCGTACTGCATACGAATATTCAACTGCTCAGTTCCGATGAACCCATTCGCTCCATAGTCATTAGTTCTGCAACGCCTGCAGAAGGTAAGTCTACGATCGCATTCCACCTAGCTCAGACAGCTGCTGCGATGGGACAACGAGTCCTACTGGTGGATGCCGATTTGCGCCGACCGAGGATTCACAGTTTATCAAATTTGAATAACCTGTGGGGATTGAGTAGTATCATTTCAGGAAGTATGCCAGTGGAGACGGTGATCCGGCAAATGCCTTCTATGAGCGAATTATCTGTCATCACTGCTGGACCTATTCCACCCGATCCGACAAAATTGCTCTCATCCCAAAAAATGAAGCAATTAATCACAGATTTCCATTCCTCCTTTGATTTAGTGATTTATGATGCCCCTCCTTTAGTTGGACTAGCTGATGCTAGCTTGCTGGCTTCTCATACTGATGGTATTGTGCTTGTAGCTAGAATGCACAAAACAGACCGCTCGATGCTGGCGCAAGCTGTAGATAGCCTGAAAATGACCCGCAGCAATATCTTAGGTATGGTTCTCAACTGGCACAAAAGTAACGGACTTGGTTATTACAACTATTATTAGTAAATACGCACTCCAGACCGATATTCATCGCCGCTAAAATTGAAAAATGGGCGGACGAACAGCTATGGCTTGGGTATCAATATCTGGAGCAGATCGTGAGAATGGCAAAGGCGCTTAGCTTCAAGGAAGCTTAAAATTATCATCACTTATGTAGAATGGTAGTGGTGGAGCATGAGGCGATCGCGATGGCACAACTACTAAACCAAACCACCGATCAACGGATCGTTCTTCACGATCGCACTTGGGAGCAGTTCAAGCTGATTCATATTTTGGTTCAGCAACGCCCTTCTATTACTTGAACACAATCGAGATTCTGATGCCTGGAGTTGACCACGAATTTTTCAAAACCATCATTGGATTCTTGATTGAACTGTTTCTCGTTGAGAAGGGCATCGAATTTATCCCCGCAGGGTCGATGACCCAGGAGCGTCAAGGAACGGCATCTGCTCAAGCTGATGAGTCCTACTGGGTAGGTCAAAAGAGGCTTGTCCCCGACCTTTCAATTGAAGTGGTATTTACCAGCGGCGGTTCTAACAAACTAGAGCGATACAAAGCATTCTTGTTCCCTGAAGTCTGGTTCTGGGAAGATGGATTGTTCACGGTCCATCACCTACGAGAACACAGCTATGAGCGAATTTATCGCAGTGAGCTTCCTGGATTAACAGACCTCGATATCGATCTGCTGTCACGGTGTGTCTTAATCGCCCAAACCTCTAGGGTTGAAGCAGTCAGAGAGTTTCGCTACTGCATCATAAACACAGAGCAGAATTGACAGTGAGACGTGTGATTCCAATAAAGGCACAGGAATACCAGTCGGTTCGGGTAAGGGCGTTTGGGGTTTCTCTGGAGGAACATGGCGGAAATAACCCTCAACGTTAATCACATTCAAGGGAATGCCGATGTACTGCGCTACCATGCTGGCATAGGAATCTTCCTCTGGCATCATGGCGCTCCCGGCTATCTACTTGTAGCGTGATAAACTCAAGCTAAATCCAGGCAATAGATTTTCACCGGATAATTCTGTAGGCAGGTTTCGCACTTCTACATCTTCCCCTTGACGATAAATTTCCACTTGCTGCTGTTGAGGATTAATCAACCATCCCAATTGCACCCCTGCATTCAGATATTCCCGCATTTTGTCACGCAGCGTTTCCAACTTATCTGTTGCTGACCTTAACTCAACAACAAAATCCGGTGCGATGGGGGGAAACTTACGTCTTTGTTCCGGTGTGAGTGCTTCCCAACGTTCTCTTTGAATCCAAGCAGCGTCAGGAGAACGGTTTGCGCCATTAGGCAACTTAAATACAGTGGAGGAACTGAAGGTATAACCAAGACCAGTTTGCCGATTCCAAACTCCCAAATCGATAATTAAGTCGGCTTCTCGATTACCACTCTCACCTCCAACGGGTGGCATAATAATTAATTCTCCCTTTGCCGTTCGTTCAAACTGTAACTCGCGGTTATTTTGACATAACTCATAGAACTGTTCGTCAGTCAAATGAACGGTGTCTAAATTTAATGTCAAAAGAGTCATAACCCTTCTCACTACGGAAGAACAGATCTGGCTTGGGTAGAAATTATAGCATTTTCCGGTGACAAATAGAAAGGGCGGGGTTATTCCAATTTAGTCTTGTTCATCATCATCGGGCAAATTTTCCATCTCAGAAGCAATTAACGTCTGAAAATCTTCTCCACAATGAGCATTCAAATGAATTGTAGCAGCCAGCAATTCTGCCAGAATTTCAGCTTGTTGTCTAGCACTCAGGTGAGGTGACTGAAGCTGATAGATTAAGGCGGTGACATTTTGGCATTCTGAGCCTAACTCTGTAATCAATGTATTGAGAGTAGGAGTGGCAACCGGAAGGGAGCTAGCGCGAAGAAGCATAATTATTTCCCCAATCGTTTGAGTGCTTGCTGAATGCCCTTTTCAAAGGCTCGAATCGCAATTCATCGTCTTGAGGTCATCGTCGATATTCATCGCCGCAATCGCCGATTAACTGATACAAATCCCGTGACTTACCAGATACAGCATCTATTTGATTCATATCCTCAGCATCCAATGTGAAATTAAACACTCTGGCGTTATCTTCTATATGTTCAGATACACCAAGCCTTGCACCAACAATGACACCTCCCACAGTTGGCTTATCCAAAATATAACGTACTGCCACATTGGAAATGCTGACATTGTGTTTGTCTGCTATCTCTTTCAGGGTAGAAAGTAATTCTTGAAATAAACGCCAACCACCCCAACCATCTATCATATTCTTGTATTTTTTTAAGCTAGCGGTGGTAAGTTCAGACCCTCGCGCCTCAGGTTTTCCTAAATACTTTTCTGATAACAAACCACCACAAACTGTGCCGTAGGTAAAAAGTTTTATGTCGTGCTGTTGACAAAACTGTATCATCTTTACTTCAGGACGGCGGTCAACCAGAGAAAATTGTACTTGGTTAGAAACTATTTTGATGCCTGCGTCAGTGATAATTTGTAGGCGTTCAGTATCAAAGTTCGTCAATGCTAAATGCTTGATTTTTCCCTCAGTTTGTAGTTCCGCCATATACTTAAGGGCATCCAAGTAGTTTTTATCCTGGTATTCCCACCAGTGAAATTGCATCAAATCTAATGAGCGAACATCCATTCTTTTTAGGGATATATTGATGTTTTCCTCTACTAGTTTTTTCGTCATTTTCCCAGGACGAGGTACCCATTTTGTCAAAGCTTGAATGTTAGATAAAGCCTGTTCACCACGAGTAGCAATTACCTGACGGCGAAACTCACCAATCAAGTCTTCTGCCGGACCATAATGGTCTGCTAAGTCCCAAGTGGTAAAGCCTGCATCCATATATTTAAACATAGACTGGATAGCAGCCTTTGGGTCAATGCGTCCGTGTGCGCCGGAGACTTGCCACATTCCGTTTAAAATACGACAAATGTTTAAATCAGAGGTAAATTGTAGACGACTTGATGTAGGTAAATTCATTTTGGGAGTGGGGAGTGGGGAGTTAGGAGTGAGGAGTGAGAAATTATTAATTATAAGTTGTCTTTGTTCAAAACTAACAACTATAACTCTTAACTCTTAACTCTTAACTCCTCACTTCTAACTCCTCACTTCTAACTCCTCACTCCTCACTTCTCACTCCTATTCCCGCCAGCCTTTTTCGGCTTGCTCTAAAACGTAAGCAGCGACATTTTGTATTTCTTGCTCAGTGAGGCGGTCCTTGTAAGCTGACATATTGTTTTTGCCGTTTGTGACGATAGAGGAAATTGCCTCGATTGAATCCATATCATATTTTTTTAGCGCTTTTATTTTTAAATTCTTACCGCGCCTAATGATGTTGCTACCGTTAATATGACAACCAGCACATTGAACGCTAAATATTTTTGCACCTGTTGCTGTGTCGGCGGCTAATGCTGTAGGCACGAAGTTAAGATTTAAGACAATTAAGGTCAGTAAAATAATTGTGAACAGCTGTTTCAATTTGATATACATACATTTTAACATCTCAAAAGGTTATATTTTTGGTTTAACAAATCCTGCTTTAAAGGTGATTTAGAGACGCGAAATTCTCGCTGTGCGCGCCGACACGAGTGTTTCCCGCATCTCGCGGCGACTGGCGTTCCATATTTACAAGCCACATCTTGAAATCTCCTTTGCTAGATATAGCAATCCTAAATGATTCGTGAACACCTCTCCCAAGTCTTCCTTGTCCCCCTTGTCCCCTTGTCCACGCCAGTCGCCTTAAACTCCTCCACCCCCGCACGGTGAGCCAGCGCTGCAGTCGGGTTTCCCTCCGGAGGCGACTGTCGATAGCGTAAGCGTTGCGATCGAACGGTACTCCGGCGGAGCGCGATCTTCGAGTCTTCGCCCAAGGGGCGACGCAAGGAACGCGAACCAGCGTCACCCCGAAGGGGCGCTGGCTCCCCTTGTTCATAAATCAAATAGGACTGCTATAGAATTTGATACCCCATCTTTATGATTATCATCCAAACAGTGTCTGCAAAATCATGACTTAGATGATTCGTAAGCGTTTATTGTTGGCGATGCCTGACGGCAAGCCGCTCCGCGTCTACGCCCCATTGTTGCTGATTGCCTTATCCTGGTGGGGTGTAGCGGCGGCGCGGTCGTCGCTAGTGATGCGTAACCTTAAGGTGCAGAACAAATTTATCAGGTGGCTTTGGGAGTCGCGCTATCAACCCAAATTAGAGAGGCAATCCGCGATTTAGATGATTTCCTAAGTTTGGAACCTAACTCTTCCCAAGCTCATTCTATTCGAGAATTACTTAGTATAGTGTTTCATTAATTCGTAGCGTTTTAGTTCGAGATATCATATTAGTAAGGTACAATTGGACGGGCAGAGATGCCCATCCCACAAGATTTGTATTGATTTAGCTTTGTAATTTATTTACTTGAAATCTGCTATAGTAGTGCAAATTAATTGTGCGTTGCCTACAACCTTTGTACAGACGCTTCATTCATCGCATCTCTACATTGTTTTCCGGAGATATTTAATAGGACGTAACACTAATAGAATTACTTTACAATCGGTCGTTATTAAAGAATAGGCATAATTTTTCGGAATTTCCTTTTGTAGTAATGAAGTTACAAATCGATTACCATTAGCAGAGGCTTAATAGGTGAATGTAAATCGCCGCCAAGAATACCTGAATTTGATTGTTACACTATTACGGGCAACCGACGAAAGCAACGGCAACCAACAGGCAGTCTATTCTATTCTGGAAGGAAATCAAGAGTTACTAGATGATAACTTTGCACAATTGCTGCGAAGCTGGGCACTAACTGCCCTGTCTCAAGATCGGCACGAGGTAGCACAGACGAGAGTGGCAGTTATTTTTATGTTCAGCTACCTAATTTGGAAGTACCCTTTGGGTAGTAGAGCAAGTAATTTGGAGATTGCCATTAGCGGCTATGAAATAGTTGCTACTGTTTATACACGTGAAGCATTTCCCCAAGATTGGGGAAAGATTCAGACTAATCTGGGAGTTGCTTACTGTGACAGAATTCGGGGAGATACGGCAGATAATTTAGAAAGGGCAATCGGTTATTTTCAAGCAGCTTTAGCAATTCTTACCTTTGAGGAATTTCCCCAAGAGAGGGCATTGGTTCAACATAGTTTGGGTAATGCCTACATTGGAAGAATCCGGGGAGAAACAGCAGACAATATAGAAAAGGCTATTGAATGTTACCAAGCAGCCTTGCCAGTTCGCACTCGTGAAGCATTTCCTCAAGATTGGGCATTAACTCTAAATTGTTTGGGAGCAGCATACACTAAGAGAATCCGTGGAGAAATAGCAGGTAATTTAGAAAAGGCAATTGAGTGTTACCAATCTGCCTTACAAGTCATCACTCGACAAGCATATGCTGAAGAGTGGGCAAGAATTCAACATAATTTGGGAACAGCTTACCGTAGTAGAATAGAGGGGGAAAAAGCAGACAATATAGAAAAGGCGATTAAATGTTATGAATCTGCCTTGCAAGTCCGCACCTGCGATAAATTACCTGAAAAATGGGCATTAACTCTCAAGAATTTAGGACTTACTTACACTGACAGAATTCGGGGAAGCAAAGCAGATAATTTAGAAAAAGCAATCACTTGTTATAACGAAGCCTTGCAAGTTTATACTCGCGAGGCATACCCAGAATATTGGGCAAAAACTCAAAATGGTTTGGGTAATGCCTACCGTGAGAGAATCTGGGGGGAAAAGGCAGATCACCTCGAAAAAGCTATTAACTGCCATCAAGCTGCCTTGCAAATCCTCACCCAACAGGCATTTCCCCAAGAGTGGGCTAGGACTCAACATAATTTAGGAGGAGTGTACTTTGATAGAATTCGGGGTGAAAGGGCAGAGAACTTGGAAGAGGCGATTCGCTTTTACAAAACCGCCTTGCAAGTTCGTACCCAACAGGCATTTCCCGAACTATGGGCATTAACTCAAAATAATTTGGGAGGGGCGTACCGTAACAGGATACTGGGTGAGAGAGCAGAGAACCAGGAAGAGGCGATTTACTTTTACAAAGCCGCCTTGCAAATCCGTACCCAACAAGCATTTCCAGAATTATGGGCACAAACTCAAAATAATTTGGGTAACGTCTATTCACAAAGAATCCGAGGAGAAAGGGCAGATAATTTAGAAAAAGCTATCAAATGTTATGAAGCCGCCTTGCAAGTTTACACTGTTGAGGACTTTCCCCAAGATTGGGCATGGACTAAACATCTTCTGGGAGCAGTCTACCTTAACAGAATTTTGGAGAAAAAAACAGATAACCTTGAGGAGGCAATTAACTATTTTAAAAATGCCTTACAAATCTATACCTATGAAGCATTTCCCCAAGAGTGGGCAATGACTCAAGAAAGTCTGGGGTTAGCCCACTTTAACCGAATTCAGGGACAAAAGGCAGATAACATTGAGGTAGCAATTGGTTATTTTCAAGCAGCTTTGCAAGTTTACACATACGAGGCATTTCCCCAAGCTTGGGCATCAACGCAAAATAGTCTGGGAGAAGCATACCGTAATAGAATTCAGGGAGAAAGTACAGGTAATTTGAAGCTGGCAATTGATTACTTGCAAAAAGCCTTACAAGTTCGTACTCAACAGGCATTTCCCCAAGATTATATTAGAACTCAATGGAATCTTGGTCTGGCTTACCAAGCTGCCCAAAAATTTCCTAATGCCTACACAGCTTTTGAAGCTGCTATCGACACTTTAGAATTATTGCGGGGTGAGATAGTCTTTGGTTCTGGCAAAGATGAAGACAAACAAAAACTCGCTGAAGAATGGAACCAACTCTATCGTAGCATGGTAGAAGTTTGCTTTTTCCTTGCCACTGATGAACCCCAATACTATGCCCAAGCCATTGAATACGTAGAGCGTAGCAAAACCCGCAACTTAGTTGAACTTATCCTTAACCGCGACATTGAAACCATCTTGCCCAAAGATGTTGTGAATCAACTAAAACAGTTCCAAGACGAAATTGCTAGAAATCAGTACCAACTGCAAACCGCCACAGCAGACAACCCAATAACCCTAGCAAGACATCTCCAACAGTTGCGACAGCAGAGTAATCAATTACAAAATAAATACTTAGATGTCGGTGACGGCTTCAGTTTTGATAGATTCCGAACTACCCTAGATAGCTCCACTGCTGTTGTGGAATTTTACATTACATTTTACAAGTTTTTCGTCTTTATATTCACTAGCAAAACCCAGCATCCTCTAGTTCTTTCCTTTGAAATAAGAAATTTAGAAAAATTGGTGAAATGGGCAAATGGGTATTTGAGAGCCTACACAAAAAAATCGCATTGGCAGCGTCGCTTACTTACACGCCTAAACCTCTTAGCTAAAATTTTACGTATTGATAAAATAATCCACCATATTCCTGAAGAGTGCAAGCGCTTAATTTTGATTCCTCATCAGTATTTACATTTGTTTCCACTCCATGCCTTGCCTATTACTACTCAGCATGGGGAACCAAAATTTCAAATCCTGATGGATCGCTTTCCACTAGGTGTGCGTTATGCCCCTAGTTGTCAATTGCTGCAACTAGCACAAACTCGACAACGCTTAGAATTTAATACCCTAGTTGCCGTTGAAAACCCTACAGGCGACCTCACTTACACTAATGTTGAAGTCGAAGCAATTCAAAGTTACTTTCAGAAAACTTATATTTTCAAAAAGGAAAAAGCAACTAAAGAAGTCATTGATGAGGTTTCCCTCGGCACCAATACTCATTGCCTTCACTTTAGCTGTCACGGCTACTTTAACCTTGCCCAACCCCGTAAGTCTGCTCTCATTTTAGCCAATGCCGTCCTGAATACTGTACCCATAAATTTTGATTCAGAACAGCATTTTATTTTGCCAAATGGCAGTGTACTAGACCTCAAACAGTGTCTCACCTTAGATAACATCTTCACCCTGAACTTGAATCAGTGCCGTCTCATTACTTTATCTGCTTGCGAAACCGGATTAATCGATTTCGACAACGAAAGTGATGAATACATTGGCTTACCCAGTGGTTTTCTCTATGCGGGTAGTCCCAGTGTGGTCAGTTCTCTCTGGACTGTGAATGATTTATCTACAGCATTTTTAATGATTCAGTTTTATCAAAACCTGCGCCAGGAATTTTTTGGCGTTGCTGAACCAAAATATGAATCAGGCGATCGCCTCAAGCTTGCGGGCGCT
>CAXTSI010000294.1:0-11694 GCA_964246695.1 uncultured bacterium | reverse complement strand
AATTGGGAATTGGGAATTGGGAATTGGGAATTGGTAATTGGTAATTGGTCATTGGTCATTGGTAATTGGTAATTGGAAAAAGTTTTTTCTTCCCATTACCCATTACCCATTACCTATTACCTATTACCCATTAATTACGCTTGGCTGTGTTGTCAAACCGTAGTCAGCGATCGCCCTTTGCTTCGCCGCAAATCCATCATTGGCATTGTCAGTGAAGTAGCCATCTATACCCAACTGGATGAACTGATCGTACTCTTTTTGCGGATCGCCTTCGTAGCTAGCTGACAGAAAATATGAATCGCTGCGGAGGGTGTAGAGATGGACTAGCAAACCCGCATTATGGGCATCATTAATTAAGGAAGTTGGCTTGCCCACGAATCTATCGGCATCGCTAATCACTCCATCCCCATTGAGATCGATCGGTTTACCGCTATCATCTAATAGTGGAGAAGCAGGTACAATCAGTCGCTTGTCAGGACCAATGCCTGTAGCATAACTATGAACTTGTGTCAATCCATCAGGAGTAATGAGATCGGCGTAGGTTTGAGGGTTGTTGTGGTAAACAAAGTCATAGGGAGCGCCACTGCCATCAATTAACTGAATCAGGGGAATATCAACTCCAGCTGCTGGCATGATATTCTCTTTTAAGTCTTTGAGATTAGAAACCTCAAAGGATTGGAGAAAAATGCGATCGGGATCGGTATAGTTTTTAGCAACTAGGTCATCAATCAGGAGTTGTGAAGTATTGACATGGATGGGAGTGCCATCCAGGTAATTGCCTGCTTCCAGGAAGTATGTGGGGTGCTTGGTTTCGGGATAAATGCCAATTTTCCGACCAGTTTCAGCTTCACCCTGTTTAGCGAGGTCGATGACTTCGTCTAAAGTGGGGATCTGGAACAGTTCATTGTACTGGGTATTATTAGGACGGATATTGGGAAGGCGCTCGATCGCACGCAGTTCCTTAATCTCAGCCAGTGTGAAGTCTTCTGCGAACCAACCTGTAACAGTTTGCCCGTCAAGGTTTTTGGTAGTCAGGCGATCGGCGAATTCGGGAAATTTGGCGACGTTTGTCGTGGCTTCTTGGATAACGGGCTGACCGTTCTCATCGCGAATAATATTGCCATTGCTATCCGTCTTCACAGATGCCAACACAGGTTCGTGGCGGACGATCAGCTTTCCGTCCTTGGTGACTACCAAGTCAGGTTCGATGTAGTCTGCACCGAATTGAATACCCAAGTTGTCAGAACCAATAAGGTTTCCGCCAAAGTCTCCCACTGTATGTTCTGGACGATACCCAGTTCCACCTCCTCGGTGACCGATCACTATAGGAACTTGTCCGTTGAGAGTATTTATCTGGGAAATCTTCGCGGTAGCTGATATCTTGCACCAGCATCAAAAACCGGGTTTCTTGCAAATATTCAAGGCTGAGACCCTTTATTTGTGGTTGAGAAACCCGGTTTTTTAGGTCTTATTGAGAATGGTGCAAGATCTGAGGTAGGAGATTCTTGTTGATCGGAAGGAAGGTTTTCTGCAAGGGTATCAGCAGGATTCGTCATAGCTTTTTTGTTCCTGATTTCTACTTGGTAATTCTCATTAGGGTTTCCATTGACTTTTCAGGATTCCTGGATTTAGTATTTGGGAATTGACTTAAATCTGGTTGTAGTTTATTGCTCTAATAGGTTGTCAAGCTGAAATTGGGGTGTAAAGCAATTTGGTTCGTAGTTGCGCTGTCTTCGCGCTTAGCAAGCCAGTGCGTTGGCAAGCCAGCGCTGTCTTGGGGGTTTCCCCCATGAGCGACTGGCGTTGGGGTTCCCCCGCTTGAAGCATCTGGCGCGTAACGGCGAACTGCTCAAAAAAATTTTGACAGACTACTAGTTTAGGCAAACAAGTCGAAAAAACAGGTAATCATTACCCGACAACCAAGGTCATTGTTTATCCCACGATTCCTGAAAAGCAATTTTTTCCTATCTATCAACATCTCATATTGAGGTTAACAACTGAATATAGGCAAATTAAATTACTCTTAACGTAAGTGGGCAACGATTAGCGTTTCTCGCCATTGGAATCGCTCACACAACCATCGGCTATAAGTACAGATACTGAAATCTGAGTAGTTGCGGGAAATAACAGTTGACTAAAGGTTCATGGATAAAGTAAGAAAAATTGTATTTTTTAGTACAATTTATTTTACAAAAATCCGATTTATTACTGAACCATTTTCATCATAAAGCGGTCTAAAGTAATACAATAAGCAAATACGTTGTTGTTGCCTACTTAAACCTAAGAAAAAATTTCCAATTTAACTATGAAAATTAAAACTTTGCTTTTGATGCCCGGAGCAATCATGTTAATGCTTGCTACCTCTCCGATAATTTTTTCCTCTACCCATGCTGCAGTTGCAGCTCCAGCTCATCAGCGCACAGGTGGATGGGAAACGAAATTAAATTTGACTGAAGCTCAAAAGGCACAAATAAAACAAATTCGTTTATCTACCCAGAAGCAAATTAATGGAATTCTCACCAAAGATCAGCAGGCGCAAAAACAACAGGCTAGACAACAGCACAGTGCAGTAAAACTGAATTTGAGTAACGACCAAAAAGCGCAAATCAAAAAAATTAGGCAGGATGGTCAAAGCCAAATAGAAGCAGTGCTGACTCCTGCACAAAAGCAACAACTTCAGCAATTGCGTGCCTCAAAGCAGCAAAAACATCAGTAACAATAGTTGTAACTAGAACTAAGTAGGTGGGCGAGAAAATTTATAATTATGTCCGCAGCGAAGGTCGCGGAGCGCGAAGTGAAGCAATTCGCTTGCGGTTTTGAGCGTTTTACATTTCGTTACATAGTTATATTTATTTGTGCCTACCTACTTACCATCGCTACCTCAACTGGGAGGTTGGTAAGGACAAAGATTTCTCGGTCGCCATCGCGAGTGGGTTGTTTTAAGCAGACCTTAACGCGACGCACGTGTAACAGTTGACCATCATCAGTAATACGCGAGAATGTTTTGCTCAAACACCTCTCCAGCATCAATTTGACCAAAGGCACGAAAATTATCAGTGGCGTGCGAAGGTAAGCTTTGATGCTGTCGAATGATAAAGTAGCCTTTGTGAGCGGCAATACCAAACAGAAACTTGAGTGTGCAAAAATTGCGATCTCTCTACCACGTACCTGAGAGTGCGATGCCAGAAACTGTACAACCTGACATTTCAATGAGTTTGTCAAGTGACGCTAACTACACTACAAAACTTTTAGTCACAGCGTGGTTCATTGGGTTTAATGCTTTGATAGTAACTGTAAATCTTCAAGATTTACTTGTTGTTTAATAGCCAAGCTCATAGCGATATGTTTCTCGTAATATGCAGCTTCATTGATGAAGATTGGAAAAATGGAAGATTCTCCTTGATAGTCAATACCCTTACCATCAAAACCCAGAAATAACGGGTCGCCAGGATGCAAAATTTCATAGTCCTTAAATTGAAGTTGAGGGTGAATCATTGCCTGAATTCGCTGTTGTTCATCTCTGGGATAATCTACAGCTTTCACTTGTTTGTATAGGGTGAAAACTTGAGGAATTTTAGGTGTTTTTCCCTGATTACATAGTTCAATAAAATCGAGAATTGAACTAATCAAAGCTTCGGTTTGTAAAAATAATTCGGCATTAAGAGTCCCTTGAGCTACTGGCCCGACTTCGATAGCAAAGCCTAATTCACAAAGGCTTCTTAGATAAGAATGGTCTTGATTGGGTGGGTATTGTAAAACTTTGACTAAAGGATTAATAGTACTCAAATAAGCAGCTAGACCTAACAAGTAGGGATGATTATTGTGTAAAATAACTGTCAAACCCATGTTAGAGGTTGTACTATGCAAATCAATAATTAAATCAATCTTTGACTGCCCAACAGTAAGAGCGACTTGTTTAGCTAGTAGTTGCTCATAATTAATCAGCTTTGGGTTTTGTAAATCTTGAAGTTTAAAGCAGCGATTGAGGTCAACATCTATATACCGTCGCCCTGCCTCAATAGCTTTGGGATTTGCTAATAAAGTCAATGTTTCAAAGCTATCACACCTAATTAAATTAGGATATTGTTCATACTTCCTGACTAGGAACACTCCTGTAATCTCATTTCCGTGAGTTCCGCCTACAATAGCAACTTTTTTGATTAATGGATGAGACATAAATTTTTCTCCTTTAGGATGTTGAGAACAGCTTAAAGGAAAACTAAATTTACCGCTACTATATGATTTGGATAATACTATATAAAAAATCATATATTGTCGGGAATTTAATACTCAATGGCACTTCGACGCGAACATAACTTTGAATTACAACACTTGCGTTACTTTATCGCTGTAGCTGAGAAAGAAAACTGTAGCATTAGTGAGGTAGCCGAAGAATTACACATGGCCCAGTCTAATCTCAGCCAGCAAATCAAAGATTTAGAAAAAAAGTTAGGTGATGTGACTCTATTTGAGCGTAAGAAACGTCCACTACGGCTAACTGTTGCAGGACTTGAGTTTCTCAAACAAGCCCGTTTAATCTTGGCTCAAGTTGACCGTGCTGTTGAGACAGCGACACTCGCTCATCAGGGTCAGATTGGACGATTAATAGTTGGATTCAATAGCTCAGTTTCTAATAGCGTTCTTCCTGATATTTTGATAGCGTTTCAGACTCGCTTCCCTTTAGTCAAACTTGTTTTACAAGAACGCACTGCTTACAGTTTAATTAAGGGACTGGAAACGCAACAGATTGATGTTGGTTTGATGCACTGGTCAGCTTTGAATCACCAAGACATCGGGTTATGTGTTGAGCCTATTAAGGAAGAGTCTTTAGTTCTAGTTCTACCATCAAGCCATCCTCTGGCTGCTCAGACAGAAATTTCGTTACAATCTCTCGTCCATGAACCCTTTATTCTACCACCCTCTCATCTGTCCTATAGTTTGTACGAGCAAATTGTCAGTTTGTGTCAGCAAATCGGTTTCGTTCCCAAAGTGACACAAGAAGCTACTTTGATGCTGACAATCCTGAGCTTACTTGATCCTGACCTGCCCCAATCGAGTTGGGATCGGTAGGATTAGTTGCCTGACGCGGGTCGGTAATCAGGAATTGGTGTTCGGAACCATCCGGTTGCTCGATGTAAATCATCGCCAAATCCGCATCAGGATTCTGACTAATTGCCCTGAGACCAACATTGGTTTGGTAATCAACAAAACTCTTAACTTGGTCTTCGTAGATCGCTTCTAATTCTTGATCGGAGAAATTATTAAATCCAGGGCTGAGCTTCTCGGTAATGCGGAAGTCAGGCTGGTCTGCCCAGAAGCCGACGTTATTGTTGATATCATCTACATTTGCTAGCACTGCTGGGTTGCGCGGGATGTAATTGGCAGAGTAGCGAGCAAAGTGGACAGTTGATAGGTCAGGAGCCAAGTCACTCACGTAAAAGGCTGCTCCAGCTTTGTTAGAGCTACCTTCAAAGTAGAATGGACTAGACTTTTGGTCACTTGCTCGGACATAGGCGGGTCCGGTGGAAGGTAAGCTGAAGGGACCTGACTGAATACCTTGATTGCCATCGAAGAAGACCAATGTGTCGTAATCGACTTGACCATCGTCAGTTGTGTCGAGGGCAGCAACCTGAATGTTATAATTAACTCCGCCAATAGTGAACTGATCGAAGGATTTATTTGTCTCTAAGATCGGGCTATAAGAAACTTTGCCAGCCGCATTAAACTGGTCAAGAATTGTTTGAGGAGCAGCAGCAAAGTCTGTTGTTGTTAGTTCAAAGCCTTGTGCTCCTACTCCGGCAAAGGCTCCGAAGGGAATAGTATAGTCAACAGTTCTCTCACTGGCTGGCTGCACAATCGGGCTATTTGGCAATCCTGGTATGGTGACATCTAACCCATCTGCGCCTGGGAATGTTGCAGCAACAACCTTCAAGCCGTTTTCCCGTAGGGCTAGCCAGAGTGGTTGTGACGTTGGTTCTGTGCTTTGAGACGGTCCATCAATGCCAACTTCGTAACCGCCAATTGGGGCACTGAAGCCACTGATATTTTGGTTAAACGGACTGGCAACTTCATGGAAAGTGTTGGCGTTGATATCGTTATTCGCCGCTGTAGAACCAGTTACAATAGCGATATGTCCAGGGGCTGTGAGGGATGGGGTAATCGTGAGATTCTGCTGGGCAACCAATCCCTGCCTTTGCAGTAGCCCTAAACCCTGATTCGGGTTGAGTGTTCCGTCGGCAAGGAATTGGTTAACTAGTCGTGGTGTTGCACCATCTAAGGAAATTAAAATGACCTTGGGAACCTGAGATTTGTTGGCACTAATTTCTTGTGCAATAGTCTGACCATCAAATCCAGCATCCGAGTAGACAGCGCCAGCCTGCCCATCATTTAGATTGGTTGTCGGCAAATCATAGCCACTCACTAAGCCATAATCGCCAGAATTATTAATATCGATTAAGGCAGTAGATGAATCACTCAAGAAACTATCCATGCAAATTACTCCAATAAGCTGGTGGATAAGAATATGGATGGTAATTGGTAATTGGTAATTGGTAATTGGTGATTGGTGATTGGTAATTGGGAAAAAGGGACTCAGTTCTTTCTTCCCATTACCCATTACCCATTACCCATTACCCATTACCCATTACCAAATAACTAGCAACTTGGGTTATTAGATCAAAGCTGGAGTTTAAGCAGTTGTTAATCCAACAGTTCGACCATCAAACCCAGCAGCATCAAAGTAGAGAGTACCATTGAGATTTTGGTAGTTCAGGTATGTGCTAACACCATTGTCAGTTGGGTCAGATTTCAAGATGCCTGTGGAGTAGGAAACACTATCAGGTCCGTCCACTAGTGCCTCATTGACAACTCGTCCAACCAAGTCACCATTCCGGGGAATATTAAATCCTAGTACGTTCGCTAAGGTGGTCGCAACGTCAGCGTTGCTTACTGGTGCGAAATCAGTATAACCTTGTTTAAAGTCTGGACCAAACGCAATCATATTGTTGTAGGTATCGCCACGTCCAAAGCTACCGTGCATTCCTTGCCCTTGTTGCAAGCCAGTATCGGCAATTTCTACCTGTGACCCAAAAGGATTGCTTGTATCGGTTGCAAAGGTTCTGAAGTTCAACACAATATCGGGAGTGGGTAATACCGTCGAACCCTTCAAGTTGATCGACGATATCGGTAGCGCACCTGCAACAGACCCAAAATCATCATTGACAAACAAACCACTGGTGTAATCCTGTTTGCTGAGGAAATCCACCACTTGCTTGACGGTTTCTGTGTCTTTGTCGAGAACGTAGATCAGGTCAGAACCACCGTTAGCTGCAACCACTACTTTGGCATCAGGCTTGTCCTGAATCAAACCACTGCCACCAATCAATCCGTTACCGTTTCTGGGACGTTGTCCTTGGGTAGGGTCTACCAAGGCATAACTCTGATTATCGCTCGTTGCGGTATCAGCGTCATACAAGGGCAGATTCAATTCATGAGCAATATCAATTGCCACAAACCCAGAGGGCAAGTAGCCGGGGTTCACCCCAGGATAGATTTGTGAAGAAGCAAAGTCGCTGACTGTGCCGCCTTGGGTATCAGTCAATTGCTTGCTGATAGTCGAAAAGCCGTGGTCAGCGGTGACAAAAATATCGGTGTTGGCAGCTAAATCGGGATTGCTGTTGAGGAAGTCTAAGATTTGCTTGAAGTTATTATCGGCATTTCTCACTGCTACTTTTGCGGTGGGACCGTTGATCCCTGGAGTCAGACTGTCAAGGCTATCACCTTGGTTGTGTTGCGTACCATCCGGGTCGCGTGACCAGTAAACCAACGCAAAGGGTTTCCGATCGTCAACAAACTTGGGCAGGATGGCTTGGGTAATGGTATCGGTAAAGTACTGCTGTTGAACGGTGTTGGCAGCCTGCGTTCCTGGTGTGGTATTGTTCCCAGAGAAACCGTTGCTCTGTTGACTAGTGCTGGATGCGCCATTAGTGCGGTCAGGTGCAGTGCTGCTTAAGCCTGCATCCGCTAACCGTTGGGTGATTTCCGAACTAAGAGGAATGCCACCTGCCTTACCAGTTGAGTCATCAATGATGATTGTGTCTGGTACTGGCACTGTACCATCCTCTCCAAGATTTCCCTGTGTCACATCCTGGATCAATGTTGGTCCCAGCTTGCCTACCGCTGCGGTATCATATCCTTGTTGGCGGGCATATGCCAGCAGTGTTTCTTCGTTTAGGTAGTTACCACCGAAGTGTTCGTCTATGTCTGTCAGCACCGCGTCGTTTTCAATGAACGGTGTCGGTGTGCCAGTATTACCACCAGCAAATACAGGGTAGCCTGTATAAATGGTGTTGCTGAAGTCGCCTGTGTCACCTAGATAATGCCCAGTGGCGATCGCTGATGCATTAGGAGTGGTGAAAGTGGGGAACAGTGAGTGGCTGTTGACGAAGTTT
This sequence comes from uncultured bacterium, assembly GCA_964246695.1. Taxonomy (GTDB): domain Bacteria; phylum Cyanobacteriota; class Cyanobacteriia; order Cyanobacteriales; family Nostocaceae; genus Stigonema. Next base: position 3,244 of record CAXTSI010000294.1, on the reverse strand, counting down.
ACCCCAGCTTGACGCAGGCTATAAAGTGTTGGTGCATCTTCAGGATTGATTGAACTTTGGCGCAGGCCATCTGCTACCAGTATAATCACGTTCCTGCCAGTGGGACTTTTACCTAAAGAGCTACCATCCAAAAAAATATCCGCCATGTAACTAACTCCAGTACTACAGGGGTTAACAAGATAAAATAAGGTTTATTTTATCTTGCAAATAAAGTATCTTTATTGGAGATACTTTTTCTTATATTTTTTTTAAAAAATCTCATATTATTGTTAAAAATATCTAGCTAAAAATCAATTTGAGCATCTTATCATTCGGCTACTTGAAGAAGTAATTTACAGAAACTACTTCTTAAGATTCACTGTGAATTGAGTTGATTCTTTTTTAAGAATTGATTACAGAAAAACTTCTGCTAATTTATCATTATATTGCCTGGTTAATAAGGTGTTTTAGGTTTTTAGGGAATACAAAAAAATAAATTATTTATTATTAGGGTACGTTAACCTGTTGCGGTGTCGTACTCTCGTCGTAAGAGCGCACCCTACAGTCATTGGAGATTTTTTTAATGGTAAGTCCTTTACTCTAACTTGATTAAGCTTAATACACAATTAATACTCATCAATTAAACAACTGTTAAAGTATGGGTTAAGCTTGGTTTAAGCTTCGTTTCAGAATTAATTTTACAATAAAATAATAATCATTAATTCATATTTTTGTCAACTTTTAATTTTTTACTACTTGTCCACTTTCCTAAAAAATGAAAATAATAATCTAGGACTTACGCACTATACGCTCTACCGCATCATGTGTATGACTCAATTACGGTCGTTTCAGAAAGATAATAGCGAACACCCGCGTGCAGCAGCCCATTTGGGGCATCTTCCAAGAAACAGAATTGACGACATTGTAAGGGCGGGGTTACCCCGCCCCGACGATATTGCGTCTACTCACATCTTGCACCTGGGTGAAAAACCGGGTTTCTTGAGAATGACTAATGGTCAAACCCTTAATCTTTGGTTGAGAAACCCGGTTTTTTAGGTCTTGTTGAGAATGGGGCAAGATATCAGTCTAGCCGACTGTAATTAATTTGCGCGAATTGCCGGAAAAATCCAATTGCTAATTGGTAATTGCTAATTGCTAATTGCTAATTGTCAATTGCTAATTGCTAATTGTCAATTGTTACCATTAGCCATTAGCCATTAGCCATTAGCCATTAGCCATTACCCATTACCCATTACCCATTACCAGCAACGTCATCGTGTAGTGGTCAGATCCAGAGGCTTGCTCAGATGGATTTCGATGATCTCGTTGTTATCAGATTGACCGGGGGTACGACCGACACTAAAGGGATAGTTGTTGTCGTTGGCAACTAGGAGAGTTTGGTTATCAATCGGCAATATATCTTCAATGGTGACAAAGGGGAAGGTAAATATTCCATCCTTGGTGCCATTACCACCTAGTCCCTGTGGATCGGGGATATTTAGCAGGTCTACCAGCAGTTCTTTGTCTACATAACCATCCTCATCAATGTTGTTGATATCGATTTTGTAGAGCTTTTTCGACAAAGCTGGATTGGTGAATGCTGGGTTGCTAGCATCTCCCTGTCCATTATCCCGCTCGATGACGATAAATTCGTGGTCATTAATCGCCGTCATATCGCCGATCGCTCTGTTGGGATAAGGAGCATCCATGCGATAAGAATAGGTCTGACCGGTGTACTGCTTACTTGCCACGTCAAACTCGGAGATCAGCAGCCGTGTCTGGTCAGCCTCGGGAACTAGGGGTCCTTCTAGGAGTGTGTAAAGCTTATTGCCATCTGGGCTAAGTGCCATACCTTCAAAGCCTTTGGAACGAGGCAGGTTGGCAGCTTTGATGCGATCGGCATCCGCGAGATCGGCAAAAGCTGGGTTATCGGGAGATTGTACTAGAGGATTATCTCCCAACGGTCGGATGTTGGGTGTGGCAATTGGTGCTTCTAGGAGTGTGCCATCAGCAGCAACGTGCAGTAGGTAAGGACCGAACTCTTCACCAAACCAGTAAGTGCCATCGTTTACCTTACGAATCGATTCTAAGTCAAAGTCAGCCCCAGTTAGCAGGCGATTCTCCTTAATTGTTGGGTCTACCGGAATTCCTTCTGGCTGCAGTAATGTACTGCCAGGATAGATGTCTCGATCGGCAACAATTGTCTGAAAGCCAATTAATTGACCGTTTTTGTCATTAAGTTGGAACAGGCTTTGGTCGGTGAAGCTTTCTAGGCGATCGCCTGTTTTCAAGTCAACCGGATAAACATTTCCTGTCTGAAAGTCAGGTTCTAGGGCATAGAAGCGCAACAGGGAATCTGCTGAATTTGCCTTGGTGCCGTAGCCATTATCTACCATGAACAGGAACGTACCAACTTTAGGACCAGGAAGGACGGCAGAAAAGCCTTGTACAGGTTGCCCATTGGGTGCATCGAAGGGGAAAAGCCGCCCGTTATAGTCAGTGGCAGTGCCAACAGTGCCATCATTATTGAAGTTGAGGAATTGTCCTGAAGTCGGTCCAACGGCAAAGGTATCTGCCGGTAGAACTGCCCGTCCTACAAGTTGTGTTACCCCATCAGGAATCACTTGGGGGTCTGTTTCAGACAGTCCATCAACTGAAAGCAGTAGTACGTCCTTATTGCTTGGCAACACATCGGAACCGCCGCCCAGCAAACCATAAGTATCGAATTCGGCTAGTCCGTTGCTGCTTGAAGCATCAATTAAACTGCCATCATGAAAATTATTATCTTCCACGTAAATCACTCCAATAATTCTGTCTAAAAAAAACAAAAATAGGGGAATATTTCTCCAATATTACTTGAATAGCAATTTTCATTGCTAACCAAAATCTCTAAAATCAACAGGAATAGACTGCAAAAAACTAGCGAAACATTTTTGAAATTAATTCAGCTATAGCGATGGTAATCACCATCTAAAAAATGAATCATACCCAATTTATTATAGTAGATAACCTTACCTAATGATTATTTATTTGGTAATTATTTCTCAACTAATTACCTCTTATGTTTTTCAAGAAAATAATTTGCATTACTTTACATAATAGCTACTAATTTTAATACTAAATTAATGATTTTTAAATTAATGAATGTCAAACATTTGGTTAATATCAGGTTAAAAAAAGGCAGAGACTTTTTATAAAATCTGCTAATAAAACCCACATTCCGCACCCAAAACTGTCACACTGCAAAGAAACGGATCTATATAGT
>CAXTSI010000293.1:0-11775 GCA_964246695.1 uncultured bacterium | reverse complement strand
TTGGTCATGGCATCCAGAATAATTGCCTACCCCGAATTATTGAGGGGATACCCTTTTTCAACAAGTCAAAACCTTGCTGAACTGACGAAGAAGACGAATTAGCTTGAGCAGGAGCAATACTACCCCAAGGCGCCACAGTTACAAAGCAAGTAAAAAGTAAAAAGTAAAAAGTAAAAAGAGCTTTGATGCTTTTGCCGAGTTGTATTTGACTCATCGAGCAACTCTCCCTCTTGGAGTGATATCAAACTCCGACCTGACTCTGACACCAACAACTGTTTCATCAAAACTATTCCGTCCTTGAACAGTAAAACCTAGCCGGAGATTGGAAATAAATGGAAAATCGTAGTACAGTTCCAATACATCTGCTGGGTTTCCACGATGCAGGCTCTCATTCGATAAAGCGCGTCCGTAAGCTAACCCCACTCGGTCATCACGGGTAAACAGATCCAATCGGCTGACTCCGAAAACGTAGGTATCTGCTCCTTTTCCCAAATCGCGGTCTTCAAAGCGACCGTAGCGTCCAAAAAGACCTATTTTCAGATTGGGAACAAAAACTTCCGCGTTCAGACCGTATGCTTCTTCGCGATCGTCTTTCAGTGGTCCAAATGCTGTGCGTTCTTTATTCCTAGGAATACCAAAGGCTTCAGGGAAAGTATCGCGGACACCAGCGTCGCGATCTGTGGCATAAGTACCGCGAATAATGGCGTTGCCGTAACGAACGCCAATTTCTCCAGCAAATCCATCCAAGGCAAAGCTACTGATTTTGTCTGCTGATGAAAAGACTGCCGCTTTCGCTTCAATATTATCGTTGACACTCCAGTTAACCAGCAAGCCTGTGCGGGAAGCAATCCCCGTTGCTGCCAGCGCTGGATTTGTCTGGAACACCGGATTAAAAAATTGGCTCGCCCCATCTTTCGCAAAACTGTTGCGGTCAAAATAAGATGTTAAATCTAACTGACCCACCGCGACCCGCAGGTTGGGCAAACCCGCCAAGGAAGTCGCAAAATAAAGCTCGTTGATATTCAAACCCCGCCCTCGGGAGTCAACAAAGGTGCTATTGTCGCTGGTCAAATCCAAGGTTGCCCCAAATAAGGCTTGGGGAGTCAGTGGGTACACGGATTCCAGTCGCGCCCGCGCTGAGGAATTGTTTCCTTGGTTAACATATACCCCTTGGAAATGTAAAAAGGGTTCCCTTAAAGCTGTGCTGTTGAACGGGGAGCGTGGTTGAATAGCTGGTGGTGGAGCAACTGGTGGTATAAGGACAATCAGGGGAGTTGTTAAATAATGATGCCAACACAAACCGCTCAATTCTCGCTCGCCAAATCGTAGAAGTCAAACAGGGACAATGGCAGGCTGACCTAAATCTCTGGCAGGTAGCACCGAATGGTAGTTTTCAGGAAATCTGGCAAGCAAATCAAGCGCAATTGAAACTGACTCCAGAAAATGGCGTCACGTTTATTGCCACCTTCGATCCAGCAGGTCAAGGGCAAAAGTCAAAGCAAACTTCAAAACAGCCAAAGCCAGAAAATCAAAAACTTGAAGGTAAGTTGCTTCGCTTTACTAACGAAGGTGAAACCTATATGCAAGCAAGTCAAATCTTATCAATACCCTTACCTGTGGGGAAAACAATACCACCTCGTCCCCAACCAGAAGATCTAAATGGTGGCTGGGGAACCCGATATCAAATCCCGCCCCAATCAATAGCTTCTAAAGTTACCCTACGAACACAAGCTAAATTCAGGCAGACTAATGCTCCCTTGACACCTGCAGAATTTTTACGTTGAACCATAGGGCTTCTAGGTTTTACAGCTTCTTTGAGTCGGGTAGACCACAACATGACCGTAGGGGCGGGGAAACCCCGCCCTTACAATGTGCTGACATCTCGCACCTTCGAGTTAAAGGTAGGACTTACGCACGCTCACAAATTGAGCATCATGTGTATAACGGCATTCGGTCGTTTCATCTCGTAGAATTGACCACGTGGTAAGTCGCTTCGCTCCAAATCAAAAATCAAAAGTCAAAAGTCAAAATTAAGAATTATTTATTACTTTTGAATGAGTGAATTTTGACTTTTGAATTCCCCGTAGGGGTTGCTCCTGACCGCCCTTCGGTTCGTCAAAAGTCTAAGGTAACAAGTCAAAAAAATCAAAAAGGTACAGGTTCCCCTAAATTTATTTATGGAGAAAGAAAAAAATGTATTTCGAGCGGAAAGTGCGCAAGAAATACTACGTCCTCAATTAGGCCCCTAAATTTATTTATGGGGTTCTTACTTTTGACTTTTGACTTTTGACTTTTGACTTGGAGCGAAGCGACTTGACTCCTTTTAAAAGCTTCCCTAGGTTACAAAACCTTCACCTCACCCGTATTTGGGGAATCATAGTATATCTTAAATTTATCTGGCGCTTTTACCTCAGCATGTGTTGCCTGAGGCATTAATTGCATATTATTTTGCATTGCCTGCATCTGCAACATCATCCCCCTAAGTTGTTTTTGCAACTCTTCAAACTCTAATGGTGTGATTACTGTTTGATTTACTTCACCTACTACAGCAGTTTCTTTCGTGTAGCCAAGGAAAGTTTGGGCTGAAGCAAATGTGGACGCGGCAGTAACAGCTGTGATCTCATTGGTGTTTTTTTTAGCCGCATTGCGATTTGCAAGATTTACTTGCGGTTGATGCACTTGGGGTGGAGTTTGCGCCACAACAGGTTGAGATATACTTATGGGGAAGGTTGTTGTATTTACAACTTGTTCAAAAGGCACTTCGTCATCCAGAAAATTGTTCAATCCAGTAACTTGTAGTCGAGTCTCTGAAAGTTTTAGTTCCTTGAGTAATTCATCCTTTTCCTGCAGGTGTTTTTCTAAGATAGATAACTGCTGCTCAAATTCTGCCCCTTTTCGAGAAGAATTTCGCCATCCACACACAGCAGTAGCAGATATCCCAGCCCCTAAACTGAGGGCAGTTGCAAATACTACGTAAGGAGTAGCAATATCTCTCAGTCTGCCGGAAAAAAAAGGTTCTTCCTGAAATTTGATGCCAATTTGCTTGTCTCCCAGTACAGCAAGGGGTATTGTCATCGCTGAGAAAACAGCAATAGAAGCCATTGCAGGTGGCAGAAAAAATTTTGTTAGTGCAGATAGAGACATATTTTTTTAAAAGTTGAATTAGTTATCAAAAAAGACAATGGGTAGATTACAGCAGCCGGTTTACCGCTGGTAAAATATAGCAACTCTTGCTTTTTGGCGGTCAGTGAATATGTTTACTGCCTTAGTATCCAATTTATTATCTATATTAACCATTTCAATGTAAAAGTCATGAAGAGCTAAGTAAAATAGTTAAATTTTCTGTAAAATTAACAACTAAATAACATTTTACGAAACCAGCATTTTAAAAGGTTTTAGATTGATTTAGTAAATGATATTACTAGTATTTTTACTATTTATGTAACATGAAAAACTCTATTCGTGGTGCGTCTGTGATAAATAATACTTAGTTTTTGCGGATAAATTATTAATTTGAAAACAAAAAATCGATATTTATTTTAAGTAAAAAATAATATTTAAGTAAATATACTACTAAGTATAAGTAAGCACACATATTTGTTTTCAAGATAGGGCGGTAAGCGACATTGGTGTCAACTAAGGGAACACCAAGAAATAAATTGCCCTAAATTGTAAAGGCGGGGTCACCCATTGGTGTCAACTAATAGGTAAACCTTGAAAATATAGGCGAGTCTCGTTTGGGCTGCTGCCTTTTTTTAAAGTCGGAGGCAGCTCACTGTAATGCATTCCCAAAGCAAAGTGGGAACGAGAAAGGTCTGGAACGAGCGTTTAGTAAGGGGGTTGGCGCGATTGTTGACCCGAATGGGTAGGCGATCGCCCAACCACAAGCAAAGCAACTAAGATTGTGGAGCGGACAATCCTTTCCACCTGATTTTTAGTTGATTTGTGCCTACCACTCACTTACTGCTTTCGGTAACCCCATTGGTGGGAAAAACTTTTGGTAATATTTTTCCGTTTTATACTAACATGGCAATATAAATGCTATATTAGTAAATCTAGTAGTGTGTTTAAATAATTAATAATCTTTCTGGAATTGACCGTGGCGAATACAAAGTCTGCTCTTAAGCGCGCCAATATCGCAGAACGCAATCGGCTGCGTAACAAAGCTTACAAATCAGCAGTGAAAACGCTGATGAAGAAATACTTTACAGCTGTAGAAACATATGCAGCTAAACCAGACGAAGAATTAAAGCTTGAAGTACTGGATCGGATGTCAGAGGCATACAGCAAAATCGATAAAGCTGTAAAGCGGGGCGTTCTCCATCCTAATAACGGGGCAAGGAAAAAGTCGAAATTGGCTCAAAGACTAAAACCATTAACACAACCAGTAGAAGCAACTGCTGAATAGTCATAAATCATTAGTCATTGGTTTCGTAAATGACTAATGACTAATCACAAATAACCCCTTCGGGGTGACGCTCGTTCCGACGCTCCTCCTTGGGAGAAGATCGCCAGTTGCCGCACCCTTCGGACTTACCCTCCTCATGCGCACGGCAGTTTCTTACGTCCGGAAACACAAAGGACGTACTGCTCGCTGGCTCACCAATGACAAATGACAAAAATGCAGTTAATTGACACCCACGTTCATATCAACTTTGATATTTTCCAGGTAGATTTAGAAACAGTGCGATCGCGATGGCAACAAGAAGGTGTAGTGCGTTTAGTACACTCATGTGTTGAGCCGGGTGAATTTTCAAGCATTCAAGCCCTAGCTCGTCGGTTTCCTGAACTCAGCTTTGCCGTGGGATTACATCCTTTAGATGCTGATAAATGGAGTAACCAGACAGCAGAGCAAGTAAAATATTACGCTGGTTCTGACTCTAAAGTAGTCGCAATTGGGGAGACGGGACTGGATTTTTACAAAGCAAATAACTATGAACAACAGCTAATGGTGTTTGAAGCACAGCTTGAGATCGCGACAGAACTGAGTTTACCAGTGATTATCCACTGCCGCGATGCGGCAAAACATGTAAGAGAAGTCCTGCAAAAATGGCAGAACCATCATGGAGATCGTGTCCGAGGCGTGATGCACTGCTGGGGTGGAACGCCGGAAGAAACCCAATGGTTCCTCGATTTAGGCTTTTACATTAGCTTTAGTGGAACTGTGACCTTCAAGAGTGCCAAACAAATCCAAGATTCGGCTGCTATGGTCAGAAGCGATCGCCTGCTCATTGAAACAGACTGCCCTTTCCTAGCACCAGTTCCCAAACGGGGCGAACGGCGCAACGAACCTGCATATGTTCGCTATGTAGCTGAACAAGTAGCCCGACTGCGGGGAGAAACTATAGAAGCGATCGCCGCTCTCACCACCCAAAACGCCTGTGAATTATTTGACTTGGCACTATAAAGTGTACCTTCGTCTTCACTTCATGGAGTTGCTTTAAAAAAATAAAATTCGAGGATGTCAAAAATATGGTAATATTATTTCCTCCAAAAAAGGTTTGCTTGCGTCATAATGTTTAAGGAAGCAACCATAAATTCCTATGCGTTAGTTGGGATACTATCCACTTGACCATCCTCCTATCTCTACAAACGGATGATCTTCATCCAGTATATTTACCCCTGTCAACTGAGGTTGAGCTAAATCTTTGCTGCTACGTCCTGGCTCCATTTCCACATATAGAAAATCATTAAACGTAATTGCCTTGTGATCGCTACCCGCAAACATCCAGAACAGACAGATAAAGAACAAGCTTAGGGGATAACCTTAGTACTTTAGGATACTTTAAAGTTGAGTAAAAATACAAATACCGCATTCCCAGACAACGTAGAAATGCGAAGGTGAAGTAACGTGCTTTTTGGAGGGGTTCGTGAAAAAAGGAAAAGTAATACAGCAACGGCTACAGCACGTGCTAGAAAAAATTCAGCTATTATCTGGATTTAGTCCACTTTTGCTTACGCAAGCAACAAACCCTTGGAATAAATCGCTCCTTCCAAGTTTAATAGCGACCTTTGCCCGAAAGCTGCCCGAAGAAGGTGGTGTAAGGAGAAGTTCCCAAACAGTGACGAGTTTAACCAGGTTAACAAAGGTAGAGGCATGACTGACGAAACTATTATGGAACCCGCCTTTTTGTTGCCCGACTTGATTGAAATCCAGCGTTCTAGCTTCCGCTGGTTTTTAGAAGAAGGGCTGATAGAAGAACTTAACTCCTTTAGTCCGATCACAGACTACACAGGCAAACTAGAACTGCACTTTTTGGGTCATAATTACAAACTGAAAGAGCCAAAGTACAGCGTTGAAGAAGCCAAACGGCGAGATAGTACCTATGCCGTGCAAATGTACGTCCCCACACGCTTAATTAACAAAGAAACGGGGGAAATCAAAGAGCAAGAAGTATTCATTGGGGATTTGCCTTTGATGACAGATCGCGGCACGTTTATTATTAACGGTGCTGAGCGTGTGATTGTCAACCAGATAGTGCGATCGCCTGGAGTTTACTACAAATCGGAAATTGATAAAAACGGACGGCGGACCTATTCAGCTAGCTTAATCCCTAACCGAGGAGCATGGCTGAAATTTGAAACAGACCGTAACGACTTAGTTTGGGTACGCATCGACAAAACTCGTAAACTGAGTGCGCAAGTACTCCTAAAAGCCTTAGGGTTGTCAGATAACGAAATCTTTGACGCCTTGCGCCACCCAGAATATTTCCAAAAAACTATCGAGAAAGAAGGGCAGTTTTCCGAAGAAGAAGCCTTGATGGAGTTGTATCGCAAACTCCGTCCCGGTGAACCGCCAACAGTATTAGGAGGACAACAACTTCTAGACTCCCGCTTCTTTGACCCCAAACGCTACGACCTTGGGCGCGTTGGACGGTACAAGCTCAACAAGAAACTGCGCCTCTCTGTCCCAGACACAATGAGGGTACTCACAAGCCCCGATATTTTAGCAGCAGTGGATTACCTGATCAACCTGGAATTTGACATTGGTAACACTGACGATATCGACCACTTGGGTAACCGCCGGGTGAGAAGCGTCGGCGAGTTGCTGCAAAACCAAGTCAGGGTTGGTTTAAACCGTTTAGAACGCATTATTCGGGAACGGATGACTGTATCCGATGCTGAAGTACTAACTCCCGCTTCTTTGGTAAACCCTAAACCATTAGTAGCAGCAATTAAAGAATTCTTCGGTTCCAGTCAGTTGTCGCAGTTCATGGATCAGACAAATCCTTTGGCAGAACTGACCCACAAACGCCGTCTTTCTGCCCTAGGTCCTGGAGGTTTGACTCGCGAACGTGCAGGTTTTGCCGTGCGGGATATTCACCCGTCCCACTACGGACGCATTTGCCCGATTGAGACACCAGAAGGTCCTAACGCTGGTTTGATTGGCTCTTTGGCAACTCATGCGAAAGTGAATCTGTATGGTTTCTTGGAAACTCCATTTAGACCTGTAGAAAATGGGCGGGTGCGGTATGACATACAGCCAGTATACATGACAGCAGACGAAGAGGATGACCTGCGAGTGGCGGCAGGAGATGCACCGACGGATGAAAACGGCTACCTAATTGGACCGCAAGTCCCCGTGCGCTATCGTCAGGAATTCTCAACAACACCACTAGAACAAGTAGATTATATCGCCGTTTCTCCCGTACAGATTGTGTCGGTTGCTACAAGCATGATTCCCTTCTTGGAGCATGACGACGCTAACCGCGCACTGATGGGGTCAAACATGCAACGGCAAGCAGTGCCACTGCTAAAACCAGAGCGTCCTTTGGTGGGAACGGGTTTAGAAGCACAAGGAGCGCGAGATTCCGGGATGGTGATCGTATCGCGTACCGACGGTGATGTTACCTACGTGGATGCTACAGAAATTCGCGTACGTACACGGAGTCAGCCAACAGACACGAACACAGGAAACCTCCCAACCAGTTCACTTATGGACGGTCGTGACACGGAAGCACCTGCCCGTAAAGACTCAACACGCGATCCTCAGAGAACCCCCCATGAAATTAGGTACACCATTTCCAAGTACCAGCGGTCTAACCAAGACACCTGTCTCAACCAAAAACCCCTCGTTCGTGTAGGAGAAAAGGTCGTGGCAGGTCAGGTGCTAGCTGATGGCTCCTCAACCGAAGGTGGTGAATTGGCACTAGGACAAAATATTGTCGTTGCCTATATGCCTTGGGAAGGCTACAACTATGAGGACGCCATTTTAATTTCCGAAAAGTTGGTACAAGAAGATGTTTACACCTCAATTCACATTGAAAAATATGAAATAGAGGCTCGACAAACCAAGCTGGGACCAGAAGAAATCACCAGAGAAATTCCCAACGTTGGGGAAGACGCCTTGCGCCAGTTGGATGAACAAGGAATCATTCGGATTGGGGCATGGGTAGAAGCTGGAGATATTTTGGTTGGTAAGGTAACACCAAAGGGTGAATCGGATCAGCCACCAGAAGAAAAGCTGTTGCGGGCAATCTTCGGGGAAAAAGCGCGGGATGTCCGAGATAACTCCCTACGCGTACCCAACGGAGAAAAAGGGCGTGTAGTTGATGTGCGCTTGTTTACGAGAGAACAAGGCGATGAACTGCCCCCAGGAGCCAACATGGTAGTCCGGGTGTACGTAGCGCAGAAACGCAAAATTCAAGTCGGCGACAAAATGGCAGGACGCCACGGCAATAAGGGAATTATTTCCCGCATTTTGCCCCTAGAAGATATGCCGTATTTGCCAGACGGAACACCAGTGGATATCGTACTCAACCCCTTAGGCGTACCCAGCCGGATGAACGTCGGACAGGTGTATGAGTGTCTGTTAGGTTGGGCTGCTCACAACTTAGGAGTGCGGTTTAAGCTCACACCCTTTGACGAAATGTACGGAGAAGAGTCATCCCGGACCATTGTGCACGGCAAGTTGCTGGAAGCACGGGAGGAAACAGGCAAAGACTGGGTATTTGACCCGGAGCAACCAGGCAAGATCATGGTGTTTGATGGTCGTACAGGAGAACCGTTTGACAGACCTGTTACCGTCGGGGTAGCTTATATGCTGAAGCTGGTGCATTTGGTGGACGACAAGATCCACGCCCGGTCTACAGGTCCATACTCACTGGTGACCCAGCAGCCCTTGGGCGGTAAGGCACAACAGGGTGGTCAGCGGTTTGGTGAAATGGAAGTGTGGGCATTGGAAGCCTTTGGTGCAGCTTACACCTTGCAGGAGTTGCTCACCGTGAAATCAGATGATATGCAGGGGCGGAATGAAGCGCTGAATGCGATCGTCAAAGGCAAAGCAATTCCCCGACCCGGAACACCAGAATCATTCAAAGTGTTGATGCGAGAACTACAGTCCCTGGGGTTAGATATTGCTGTACACAAAGTAGAAACCCAAGCAGACGGTAGTTCCTTAGATGTGGAAGTCGATTTGATGGCAGATCAAGGAAACCGTCGCACACCTCCACGCCCAACTTACGAATCTCTTTCCCGTGATTCGATGGAAGAAGAAGAGTAAAAAAATTAAAAATTAAGAATTAAAAATTAAAAATTAGGTATGCCATTTTTAATTTTTAATTTTTAATTTTTAATTGCGCACAACTAAATACCGAAACAAACACGGCTTTAAAGCTGGTGTTTCTGATGAAGTCATAACTTAGAACCAGTACTAAACAGAACAGATGAGACCTGCCCAAACTAATCAGTTTGACTACGTCAAAATCGGCTTGGCGTCACCAGAACGAATTCGCCAGTGGGGCGAAAGAACTTTGCCCAACGGTCAAGTGGTGGGTGAAGTTACCAAGCCAGAGACGATAAATTACCGCACCTTGAAGCCGGAAATGGACGGCTTATTCTGCGAACGCATTTTTGGTCCGGCTAAAGATTGGGAATGCCATTGTGGGAAGTATAAAAGAGTACGCCACCGTGGGATTGTGTGCGAACGCTGTGGTGTGGAAGTTACCGAATCACGGGTCCGTCGCCACCGCATGGGCTTCATTAAGCTGGCTGCACCAGTAGCTCACGTTTGGTATCTCAAAGGTATTCCCAGCTATATCTCCATCTTGCTGGATATGCCCTTGCGGGATGTGGAGCAAATTGTCTATTTCAATTCTTATGTTGTTCTCAGTCCAGGTAATGCCGACACCCTAACCTACAAACAGCTGCTGAGTGAAGATCAGTGGCTGGAAATAGAAGACCAAATTTATAGCGAAGATTCTCAGCTACAGGGAGTAGAGGTAGGCATTGGCGCCGAGGCGTTACTGCGGTTGCTTGCTGATATTAACTTAGAACTTGAAGCCGAAAGCCTGCGGGAAGAAATTCAAGTCGCCAAAGGTCAAAAGCGAGCGAAGTTGATTAAAAGACTGCGGGTGATTGACAACTTCATTGCCACCGGTTCTAAACCAGAGTGGATGGTGATGACCGTGATTCCTGTGATTCCCCCAGACTTGCGCCCGATGGTGCAGTTGGATGGCGGACGGTTTGCCACAAGTGATTTGAATGATTTATATCGACGGGTGATTAACCGTAATAATCGTCTGGCACGCCTGCAAGAAATTCTCGCACCAGAAATTATTGTTCGTAACGAAAAGCGAATGCTGCAAGAAGCAGTGGACGCATTAATCGACAATGGTCGTCGGGGACGAACAGTGGTGGGAGCAAATAACCGACCGTTGAAGTCTTTGTCGGACATTATTGAAGGTAAGCAAGGACGTTTCCGGCAAAACTTGCTGGGTAAACGAGTTGACTACTCTGGACGTTCCGTAATTGTGGTCGGACCAAAGCTAAAAATTCACCAGTGCGGTTTGCCACGAGAAATGGCGATTGAACTCTTTCAACCGTTTGTGATCAATCGTCTGATTCGCAGCGGCATGGTGAATAACATCAAAGCAGCGAAAAAACTGATATCTCGGTCAGACCCCAGTGTTTGGGATGTGCTGGAAGAAGTCATTGAAGGACACCCAGTTATGCTCAACCGCGCACCAACGCTGCACCGTCTGGGTATTCAGGCTTTTGAGCCAATTTTGGTGGAAGGTCGTGCTATTCAACTGCACCCGCTTGTCTGTCCAGCGTTTAACGCTGACTTTGACGGAGACCAAATGGCGGTACACGTACCACTATCATTGGAAAGTCAGGCAGAGGCGCGGTTGTTGATGTTGGCTTCTAACAACATTTTATCACCTGCCACAGGCAAGCCAATCATTACACCCAGTCAAGACATGGTGTTGGGGGCATATTATTTAACTGCAGAAAATCCTGATGCAACTTTGGGTGCAGGGCGGTACTTCGCTTCCCTAGAAGACGTAATCATGGCTTACGAGCAAAAGCAAGTCGAACTGCACGCCTTTATCTACGTCCGCTTTGACGGAGAAGTCGAAACCGACAAACCAGACACAGAACCGGTGCAGGTAGAAGAAAACATCGACGGTACCCGGACTGTACTCTATAAGTTCCGCCGTGTCAGAGAAGATGCATCGGGAAATTTAATCTCTCAGTATATTCGCACCACCCCTGGTCGCGTTATTTACAACAAAGCAATTCATGAAGCAATTGCTAGCTAATTGTTAGTGGTTAGTGGTTAGTGGTTAGTGGTTAGTGGTTAGTGGTTAGTGGTTAGTGGAAAAACAACTAACAACCAACAACTAACAACCCTTCGGGTGACGCTCCTTCGTCGCTAACGCTGCGCTATCACCAGTCGCCGTGAGTTGCGGGAAACACTCGTGTCGGCGCGCTGGTTCACCAACAACTAACAACCAACAACTAACAACTAACAACTAACAACTAACAACTAAC
>CAXTSI010000292.1:0-11775 GCA_964246695.1 uncultured bacterium | reverse complement strand
TAACAACCAACAACTAACAACCAACAACTAACAACTAACAACTAACAATTAACAACTAACAATTAGCATTGAGAGAACGCCGCATCAAGCAGTTGGCTAAGTACTTTATCTGAGTCGAAATACTCATGGGCAAGATGAAGTGCAGCTTTCGCATGCCTGGGATAGTTTGCTTCGACCTCATCAATCGCCGCGACAGCTGACTCCAAAGTCTTGAAGCTCAAAATGCCCTCCCCGACGGTCAAGATGGTGCTGAAGCCAGTATCCTGAACAACTACAGGACGACCAGCAGCCAAATAGCAGGCGGAACGGCAACTGAACCAGCCGCTACACATCGCAACGTACACGTGCTTTGCTGGTGAAAGTTCGCCGCGTGACTCGGCGATGAACTTTTGATAACTTTCTGGTGTCAAAGTCACGCTCGGTCCGTCCACGACTTTCCAGCCAAGACTAGCTAACCGCGTACTTGGAGCATTCACGCCACCCAACGCGACGATTAGCGGTACACTCGTGCGTTGGGGCAACGAAATCAATTTCTCAAACTCACTTCCTTTGCTCTGATACTCCACACCCTTGTAAACAAGCTTTCCCTTGAACGCATTCCAAGTCATGATTGTCGTCCACGCTCCCATCTCAGGCGGTTGCAATTGTGTCACAGGCTCCCACAAATCAATCGCAACTGGCATCCGCGTCGTCTTCCACTCAAACTCTAGTTTGGGAATGAGACACTCTGTATGGTGGATGTTCTCAGCATAGGTGAAGTGCCGATCGTGGGCTGCTACGAGATCGCACCACCGCTCCACATTTTCTGACCACGCGAACCTTTCGCTCAGCATGATCTGGTTGTAACCTGGATCGGTGTCGATGAAGATTTTCACACACTGCGACGAGAGGTGGTCGGGGAACATGCACGCCCCACTGACGTTGAGAAATACATCTGCCGTCCGCGCTACCTCGTCGAATTGGGCTTGGTTCATCCCAAAGCTCGTCGAGTGCAGGTGCTGGTAATGCCACCGTTCGACTAGTTCCGGCGCGTACTGCTCCCAGAAATCCCGAATGTATTTCGCTGAGTAGCTGCCATCCGAAGTGTAGGTTTTATTGAGCGGATGATACGGCCAACTCCACGTGTCTTCGTGATAGTATACGTCGTGTCCTAACCGCGCCAGACCGATGACATACTGTAGATAATCCCACGCGACTCCGCCGACTGGATACAAGCCCACGAGTCCTGTGACAATGATGCGAAGTGACGAAGTCATCCCAGGCTACCACCTAGATATTGCAATAGATTTCATGAGTTGGGAACTGCTTCTTGCTCTAGAGCCGCTTGCAGGTCAGTGTCTGGTCCCATCGCCACGCGAGCCAAACTATACGGATTAGCGATTGGCACTCTATTCGGACCGCCGCCATACAAGCAGGCAGCTTGGTATCCGGCTGACTGGAGCGCTTTCTTTACCACTTGCGAGTCCACTCCGTCATCACCATAGGGGTAGGAAAAGACCTCGACGTGCTTCACTAGCCCAGCCTCAAGCGTAGCTTTGGAGCGATGCAGTTCCTCCTCCTGCTGGGCTAGGTTAAGCTCGGAAAACCGCCGATGCGAGGCGCCGTGGGGCTGAACCGAAACCCCCCAACGCTCCAGTTCACGCAGATCGTCCCAATCACAGATTGGTTCTTCCGGTTCACAGTCGGCATCAAAAGAGTTGGTTCCGCCAATGAAATCAGTTGGTACGAAGAGTACAGATGGATATCCAAATTTGCGCAGCACGGGAAGTGCAGTCGTGAGCATCGACCGATAGCCATCATCAAAGGTAAGCAGTACAGACCGTTTGGGCAAGCTGTCTGGCGTTGTGAGACCTCGCACAAAGGTCGCTAGGTCGATCGCCTGCCAGTGATTTTCTTGGAGATAGCGCAACTGATCGGCAAACGTCGCCTCTGGGATGTAGAACCATGTCTCCCAACCACCTGGAGACGGATCGCCAATCTTGTGAAAGCCTAAAATTGCCAATGTGCGATCACTTGATAATGAACTTTGAGTTTCCATTTTTCACCTCTGAGTCGATCTCATTTAACGGCTTCAACAAAGAAGCTTTCCTCTTCCCGGCTATCCAGATCAACAATCTCAGGATAGGGGCTGACCGTCTGGCGATACGCGACCCGGCACACATTCCTGAAGCCAGCCTTCTGCAACAGTTCCTCGGCAAATTCGTAGGTGAAAGGGGTGAAGCTACAGTTGTACCACAGTATTTGAGTGATGAAGTTGCCACTGATCGTATCCCAGTCCCAGATCAAGAAATAATCGCGCTTACCACTCTGATAGGCAGCAATTGCTCGATCAAGGTCAGGCAAGGATAGACGCAGGACACCATCAGGTTTCAGCGTGCGGCGAAGCTCACTCAGGGCGTCCACTTGGTCGTAGATTTTGAGATCTTGCAGCGCATGCTGACTAGAAATATAATCGATACTATCGTCATCGAGTGGCAAGCCATTAAGAATATCGCCGCTAATATCAATGCCTGGTCCCTCTGCGATATCCGAGTTGATCCAGCCAACTGGTGTAACTTTGCCACAGCCCCAATGGAGGCGGCGAATTTCACCCATGTTTGTACCTCACTTTCTTGATGAATATTAGGTTCTCACGCCAACGCCCGCTCTAGCACACGCCCAACGACCTTCTGAGCATCAAAGTACTCCTCTGCCAGTGCGCGTGCTAGCTTGCATTGTTGTTCGTAATCAGCCGCTACCTGATCCAGGCAGCGGGCAGCTGACTCCAAATTGTGGAAGCGAAATAGTCCGGCGGCATCCGGAAGGAACTGGCTCGGACCTGTGTGCTGGATCACTGCTGGCTTACCACTGGCTAGATAGCAGAGGGTGCGATCGCTGATCCAAGCGTTAGCAAAGCGGATGCAGGAGGGCTTTACGCAGCTAAACTCCCCACAGGAGTGCTGAATGTAGCGCTGGTAGTCCCACGGTGTGGACGAAACCTCTAGGGAATGACGTACACGCCAGCCGAGTTCTTGTAGCCCCACTCGCTCGTCCTGCTCATCTTCCCCTAGGTAAATCGCTAGCTCCAGCGGCTGTTTTGTGTGCTGTGGCAGGTCTAGGAATGGCAGGAAACCAGCTCGTTTGTTGTTAACGTAGACCTCACCGTTATCTTCCATCCATTCGTAAGCGTTCCAGTGTGATACAGTAGTAAACGGCGCGTCCTCCGAGCAGGAGTGCGGCAACCACCAGTCCAGTGCCACACACGGGGGTGTATAATGCCACAAAATTCCCAGATCTGAAAACCGCGCTCCCGGCTTACCCACCGTCTCGCCAATAGTGAAGTAAACATCGTGCTGCGCCACGCTGATTGTCCCCAAACTCATCCAACTCTGCAGCAGCCCTGGGTCGATATCCACTAAGGCCGACCGCCGGAAGCGCCCCACCACCTTGGGGGAAATATCGTACATCATGTTCAGCAGCAAGTCCGCCTCGTCGGCGGCGGCTTCAAGATCCTGGCATCCTGATAGGGCATCCCAAGGCAGGGGTTCATCACCCGAGGAGCAAAGCGCTACCCATTTCGCCAAACCATATCGCTCCAAACGACTTTTCAGGGAGTCCACATACGCCTGCAACTCTGGCGCGGGAGTGCTGGCGTGGCCCTCCTCGAGCCAGATGACCTGGCAACCAAGAGCACGTAGTCCTAGCGCCCAGTTGAGATAGACCCACAGGTGACCGCCGCCCAGGGGATAGTAAAGGGTCTTTGCGTAGAGGCAGACAGTGGTCATAAAACCTCCTTTTGATCCTCACCGCTAATGTTAGTGTTGTGTTCACCTACAAGCCCTTTGCTAATAGTCTTTGAAACGTCAGATGTCACACCAACAAGTTGTCCATTTTCAAGTTGCAGCAGCATGTTGCAGTTTTCCAACGTGCTCAAGCGGTGGGCGATCATAAAGGTGGTGCGACCGTGCATCAGGCGTTCCATCGCTTCCATAATCGCGGCTTCTGTCTTCATATCCACGGAACTGGTGGGTTCATCGAGAATGAGGATGGGGGCATCCTTCAGAAAGGCGCGGGCAAGTGAGATCCGCTGACGTTCACCACCCGATAGGGACATGCCGCGTTCGCCAACCTGAGTTTCGTAACCTCGGGGTAATCTAGAGATGAAATCATGGGCATTGGCTGCTTTTGCTGCTGCCATAATATCTTGCTCGCTGGAATCAGGGCGGGCGTAGGCAATGTTCTCGGCAATGGTGGTGGAGAAGAGCACAGGTTCCTGTAAGACGATGGCGAACTGGTTGCGCAGGTCAGCCAGCTTATAGTCGCGCAGGTCGAAACCGTCGAGCAGAATCTCACCGCTTGTAGGATCAAAGAAACGCATGAGCAGGTTTACCAGAGTAGTCTTGCCCGCGCCCGTCCTGCCGACAATGCCCAAGCGAGTGCCGGTCGGAATCTTAAAGGAGATGTCCTGGAGGATATGACGGTTGTTGTCGAAGGCGAAGGAAACGTTACGGAAGACCACCGCACCCGTTGCACGAGAGATCGCTTTAGCATGCTTTTTGTCAACGACATCTGGCGCTTGATCGAGGAGAAAGAAAGCCCGCTCGGCACTAGCGAGCGATCGCTGCAGCCCTATGACTTGACTGCCGAGAGATTCCAAAGGTGCATATAACTGTATAATATAAGATTCTATTACGAGCAGTTCGCCTAGGGTTAAAATGCCTGTTTGAACGTGTCGTACACCCATGAAAAGAACGACAGCATATCCCACAGAAGTTGTCAAGTTCACGAGGAAGCTGACAAAATTCTGCGTGACGACGACGCCCAGATGTACAGCAATGGCTTGCCTAAAGTTACGGACGAAGCGGTCTCGTTCGTGAGCCTCCCGACCAAAAGCCTTGACGACACGGATTGCCCCCAACACCTCCTGCACCACTGACATCGCGGTGCTTTCAAAGTCTTGATAATCGAACCACTGGTTGCGCAAGCGCCGACTAGAGATTCGTGTAACTAAGAACAAAAAAGGTGAAACGAAGAGTGCTACCATTGCTAGCTCCCAGTCAATCAGGGCAGTGACATAGATCATTCCGATGAGCCACAAACCTGTAGTCAATAACGGTATGATGCCGTCAATGGTGGTCCATTGGATGGCTGGCGCATCGTGTTCGATGCGGTATGTAGAGTCGTATGTGCCTCTGGAATCATGGTAAGAAAGTGAGAGGCGTTGAGCGTGGTGCAACAGACGGGTGCGGAACTCTAGAACCATCTTTTCGCCTGTGTATGTTCGCAGTAAGGAACTTCCCAGCCCTAGGATCGGGCGGACCACAGCAATGAACACCACGAGACTGACAGCGAACACAAGCACAAATGTTTTGTCATGCGTAACCACCGACGGCACCCAGGCGTTGAAGAAGCTGGGAAGCGGTTGGGAGCCGATGACGCTGTCAACAGCAATCTTCAAAGGTAGCGGGGTCAGCAGGGTTAGGGGAGTCAATAGCAGGTCGAGCAAGAAAGTACCCGCAATGTGCAACCAGTAGGGTCTTACCTGGAGCAGCAACCGTCGGTAGATATATAAATCAATGGTAGAGTTCGCAGTAGTCATTATTGCTGTAATATTGCACTAGACGCAGCAGACGTGGTGCTGGTGGCGTGTATCGGCAGCAAGTGCAGTTTTTTCGCCACAATCTCCAGTACGTGGTAGAGAGTCTGCCCGAAGCGAAAGTTCTGATATAAAATGATAACGGCGTTGAGCGCACCTACTACAACCGTGACTGCCGCCACCTCTGTCATTCCCAAAATTATTGCCACAATCGTGAACAGAGAATACCAAAGCATAGCCATAGTGGCAAACTGTGACATCCTCAGCGCACAACGCACTCGAAGAAGTCTCTTACTGCCCCCGTGATTTTCAGTACATACCTTGAGCTGAACCTTGGACCAGATTCCCCAGTAGATTTCCAAATCCCAATCGTTCCATCCCTGATCGACAGCGATGAAGTACTTGTAGGACAGGAAAATATCCATCACCTTTTGAAGAAGGTTTTCCTTGTCCAAATCCGCTTCATTCCAATAGTACAAGCAAAAGGCGCGATCGTGCCAGGAAATATGCGGTCTGTACACAGGTCGCTCGAAGTTGATAGATACCGACTGAGTAAGTGTTTGAGTCATTTTAGTCAAAACTGCTTTTATATTACAAATCGTCAAAATTTATCGGCTCCACCTCGGTGAGTCTCTTGATGCGCCACAGGTAGCGCTCTCTACCCCGTACCAGAGGACCGAGATAGATCAGTAGAGCAACAAGCATTCGTGCCTTTACTTTGTCAAATCGGGGGTCAATGGGTGCCTTGAGGGCACTACCCACACACCAACCACAAGAAGCGAGGAACATTGCCGTCGCCACCCACGGATAATCACCAGACAAAAGCGCAGACACAAATAAAACACTAGCTGCCACATTCCACTCCAGTGTGAGTGGGAGCCAAGAGATCAGCGAGTCGGAAGGCTCATAAAGGGTTTGAAACAGACCGCGACCAAAAACCCCAGAGTAGATCGAAGGTTTAGCGAAGCTAAGATAGGAGGATAAGCCACCGTATATCTTCCCTAACCACTGGGGCTGTCCTAAAAGGTTAAAGCGGTCGGGATGCTTAAAATAAACGAGCGCTTCTGCCTTACCATAACCCTGCTGCTGCTTCAAATACGCCGCCACTGTGTTTCGGCGAAAGTGCCATACTATGGCGGCTGGGCTGAAGCCAATAATGTAGCCTTTGTCTTGCAACCGCCAGCAGAGGTCAACATCGTCACCTGCAGCATGAAACAACGGATCAAAGCCGCCAATTTCCTGGAGAACCTCTCGACGAAAAGCCATGTTGCAGCCTGCAATGTGTTCGGCAACTTCATCGCTCAAAAGCACGTGGGTGGGTTTACCCGGAGACACCGCAGCGCAGGAAGGGATAAAAGAGTCTTCAGGGGGAGACAAGTTCGGACCACCCACCGCACTCAAACCTGAGGAAAGAAACTTGCTCACTAGATAGGTGAGCCAATCTGGATCTGCTACACAATCAGAATCGGTAAAGGCAACAATCTCGCCAGTCGCGGCGGCAATTCCAACGTTGCGTGCGACGCTTAGTCCTTTGTTCTCTTGACTAATCAGGCGTACATAGTCGTAGCGCTTAGTAATTTCTAGAGTGCGGTCTTTGGAGCCATCATTGATGACGATAACTTCATAGTTGGGGTAGTTGAGATCTTTGAGAGAAATTAGGCAACTTTCCATAGTGCGCTCAGCATTGTACGCGCAGACAACCACTGAGACTTTGGGATACTCAGGTAGCACTAATGGCAGAGGCGCTGTGTAGTACTGCTGCACTGTGTGGAACGCAGGCTTTTTCTGCCGTTCGGTGTCAACCAGACCAAAAGCCCAGTCCTGGATAGCAAACCCGCCCGTAAACCACTCGTCTGTCCAAGAAAAGACTATCGTTCCCGCTGCTCCCATCTCAAAGCTTGATGACAACTTTTGTCCAAGGATCTCTGCTTGTACTTCGGCTCCCTCACGCATCGAGTCAACACCAAACTCGCTTAGTACTAAGGGTTTATCGTCGGTGAGGTTATGGAGTCGGGAGAGGTAGCGGCGAAAATCTTTTTCTTGATGCAGGTAGACGTTAAAGCATAAGAAATCAGTAAAGTTAATATTTAGATATTCAGTAGAAGGGTAATTGGCATAGCTGACTAGCACCTCTGGATCGGCGGATTTGACGATCGCCATTAACTCTTTGACAAAATTACGCACCCGTTTTTGACCAAGCCACCGCACAATATCTGAAGGAATCTCATTGCCGACCAAATACGCGAAGATGGCGGGATGTCCAAGGCTCGCTTTCACCCCAAGGGCTATACAGTTACGGATTTCTGCCTGAACAGCAGAGGAATCAAGGAAGGCAATATGCTGAGACCAGGGGATGCCGATTAGCACCCTCAAACCGTAGGTTGCAGCTAGATCCAAAAGCCATAATGGTGGAACAGTATAGGTACGTAGACAGTTAGCCCCCATCTGTGCCATCATGGCAAAGTCTTTTTCTACAACTAGTTTTTCTGGAAAAGGATCGCCGTGAGTACCGTAAGAAAAAGTACCGTAACTGACTCCTTTGAGAAAAAACTTCTGTTGTCCAACAAAGAAAAATTTACCCTTGACTGTAACTACTTCCCTACGTGTAATTTGTGTAGGTCTGTGTTCAGTTGATGAAAAAGGCAGGTTCTGCAACATAACACCCTCCAAATTCAAACGAAATTCGTTCTCTCATCTTGTAAATAGCCCGAAAAGGCATGCAAGACTTGCCCTAAGTGTTTAAAAAGATGGTTAAGGCGATCGCAGACACTGCACACTGTCTAAGTCTTTGTGGACACGGAAGGTGTTCATGTGTAAACCGCTTACTAACAATTTGTCAGGCTACTTTGAGTGTTTCGTCTGCCGCTGAAATGCCGCAATACACTCGAAATCGTTGCTGTGATCCCAGCGCAATTTGTTATCTACATAACAGTGTGCAACTGTTCTGTTTGCGATCGCGTCCTGGAAAATGTATGACTTGACGTATAAGTTCAGTCTGTTTTTGTCTCAAGTTTCGTCAAGAGTGCAGGCTGAGATGCTTCAAAAAGATCGGCAAGGTAATCACAGACACTGTACATGATGACCCAGGACGCTATCATGTACAGTGTCTATGACAAAATCTACACTACTCACCGCCCTCTGCTTGCTCAAAGGAATTGCAGCGTCAGGCGTTGCGCTCATTAAACCCGATGTTCTAGTAATGGGTACTAACAACGTTTCCCAAATATTCTCTCGCACTGTAGGAGTTACTTCACAACCCCTGTTGAGGCAATCTATTAGTAAATGGTTGACAGCGTAGTACTGCTTGAGCGCTTCCTTCTGCTGCTGGCTAAACTGCCATTGATGACCAATGTTGCGAATCCGAAGCATCACAGACCGCAATTTTTTAGCCCAAGTCTGACCGCCGTTAGCGTTCCACCATTCTGACAAACTTTCACTGCCTCGATCTTCGGATGGTAGTTTTTCTTTGAGTTGTTGCAGCGATCGCTGCAATTTAGGGTGACAGACAAGAGTTCGGTCATCAGGAAGGGCAAAGCTGAGGGCAAGGACTTGTTCCAAAGTCGGTTTGCAAGGCAAGGCAATGCTTAGGGCTAGTGTACGGCTAAGAGCCAGATCTATTGCCAAATCAGGGGCAAGATTACCAGCAATTCTCGGATCGATGGCTTGGGAGAGAGTCAGGTCGTGGGTCAAGCTCAAATCCTCGGTCAAGGCTAGTGTCAGGTAAAAAGCACGAATCGCTGCAGATTTGTAAGGAGTTTGGACGGAAAGAGATTTTTGATTGAGCCAGATGAAGAACTGCTGCAATTGCTCATCAAAGGTCACAAGCGCATCAATGTGTTGCTTCATTAACTGTAGTAGGTAAGTGGCATTACCCAACATACAAGCCGTAAGTAAAATTACTTTGTGCCAACGGGGTTCGGTCACATGACTAACCAGATCGATCAGTTTTTCTTCTAATATCTCTGGTTTAGGACTAGCAACAATGTTTTTAGCCGTAAAATATTCTTGAAACGTTAGATGCAAGAATGAGTAAATACCCCACGCTCGCTCTACCAGTAGTCCATGTGTCGCCAGTGATTTCAGTATTGCCTCACTATTGAGTTGCAGTACCTCCGGCTCAGCCTGGGCAGTGGGTAAGTTACGGAGATAGTTCATGATGTATTGTTGAACATTACTTTGTGTAAAAAAGTAATGATCTTGCTTAAAGGTGATGGCAGCAATTTGACTCAGCAGTTCAAGCTTGTGGGGTAAAGACAAATGACGATATATTTCATTCCGTTTAATGCTCCTTGCTTCATCCCAGCGATTGAGCAAAATGTCCAATCCTTGCTTGTAAAGTTCTACCCGTCTGGCGGGAAAGTTTGATCGGGCTTGAAACACACAACAAAGCAGGTTGAGCAAAAGCGGCGTTACAGCTAGTTCTCGAATTTGGCGATTTTCCGATAACTGCAACGAGTGCATGAACTGAGTAGCCAAGGCTTTTCCTTTTAAGGTAGAATTCTTACCAACCTTGACAAACCACTTTTGGACAAAGACTTCAATTTGATCAAAGTTAAAATCTGCAATTTCAACATCGCTGAATTCCTCAAACCGATACTGCTGAATCCCAATTCGACAAGTGATAATTAACTGATTTTTGTAATACTCCTCAGATAACTTGCGAATTTTTTTCACCATTTCTGTGCTATAATCTTCTGGGATTTCATCCAAGCCATCCAGTAGAATTAACACTCTGCCGTGAGTGAGTAATGTTTGGATTTCCTGGTCTGAAGCGCCGAAGTTAGCAAGCTCTTGACTGATATAGCTCAATAAGCTAAGGTCGCTTTTTTCTCTAGCATCCTCAGCAAAGTTTTTCAGTCGGATAAAAATTGGAATCCGATCTGATAGGAACTTGCCTTGATTGCATTGGGTGGCGATATGTTGCAAAAATGTGGTTTTACCTGAACCTGGTTTGCCTAGCACCATCAGTTTGGGATAAGTCGCAACTGCTTGTAGCGCTGGAACTCTTTCCTGACAGACTTGAGCAAAACCAAAGTGGTCTAATTCTTCTGAAACAAAACTTTGTAATTCAAAAGTATCTAACCATCTTTGGCTTGTGATATAATTCAAGATGCTGACATCGACATAAATGTCTTCTAGCTCAATCGGTTGAGCAATATCTAACAACCGCATGGAGGCGCACTGGGCTTGAATTTTATCGCTTCGGCGCGAACTTATTACTTGCACCAAATTATCGATATTTTGGCAGTTGTCACCATTCTGCTTTTCTTCTGTGAGTGGTATCTGAGTTGGGAGATCGGCAATATCTTGCCAATCCAAATCGAGCCGAAAACAGATTTCCATAAAGTTTTGACGCTCAATGGGCTTCCCTGTAAAAAACTTCCAGATTGGCTGGCGAGTTTCAAGCCCCACTTCACTAGCTAGATATTCTTGCGTCCATTGCTTCATTTGAAAAGCCCTTTTCGCTTTTTCGATGCCTACGGTAGATGCTTTGAGTGAACGTCGTGCCATATACCAGAAATTCAACCTCTAGGTATGATAGCTCTCGTGGGATTATGGCGAAGATGTTGCCTAAACTACAAAAAACAAATGTCATTCTGAGCGAACTGCAGTGGAGTGAAGAAGATCGCACAACTGTTGCTACGTTCAGCGTGACAAAAAAACATCAGTTTTATTGATCATCCACAACCCAAGAGAGTTGATATTATTTAGTTGACGCATTTTCTTGCTTCTTTTATGCAGCAATATCCACGTCAACAGATGAGTATTAGTTATTACACCCTTTTTGATGAAATAATAAACTAAAGAGCGCAGGTAGATAATAAATTTTTCATAATGCGTAAGAGCCTGTTTGTAAAGGATTTATATAGCTACAAGCAAGTGTTAGCCGTTTACAGATAAAAAAAATAACTCGTTATAAAACTTAAAACTTAAATATTGTCAAAAAGTTGTTATTTATACTAAATCCCAGCTTCGGCTTTAGGGATTTGAGGATGCATTCTTTTCGCGCCAATTAGAACTTACAAATTCATCATATGCATAAAAAGTGAGCAAATCATGAGGATATTTTAAATTCTGATGGAAAAAAAACCTGCGCGTCTTGTTGCAGTTTAGTTAATTCATATAATCCGCTATTTTTAGCATACCTTACATCTTGCACCTGGGTGAAAAACCGGGTTTCTTGAGAATGACTAATGGTC
>CAXTSI010000291.1:0-11901 GCA_964246695.1 uncultured bacterium | reverse complement strand
CTAATGGCTAATGGCTAATGGCTTTTAACAATTAGCAATTAGCAATTAGCAATTAACAACTAACAACCAACAACTAACAACTAACCACTATCTACTAACATGTAAATCGGTGGGAGTAACTTATGGAACGACGAGAATTCCTTGTGGGAATGGGAGCAACGGCAGCAGGAATGGGGCTGTCGTCATGTGCAATTTCTGGCAACACCGGCGCTAAAGGACTGACAGAAGAAGCCGCTAATATCAAACCTATAGTAGATTCCAAAACTTTAGAAAAACCAAATATTACCGTTGGTTACGTTCCCGTAAACGACTGCGCACCATTTGCGATCGCCTGGAAAAAAGGTTTTTTCCGCAAATACGGTTTGAACGTCAAACTCAACCGGGAAGCTAGCTGGGCAACTTCCCGTGATGGAATTATTTTTGGTCGGCTTGACGCCTCACCCGTAGTATCAGGAGCCGTCACTAACGCTAGAATTGGCGCTGAGGGCGCACGTCACGCCCCGTTATGTGCTGCTATGACAATTCATCGTCATGGCAATGCCATGACGATGAACAAAGCCATGTGGGATTTTGGACTACGTCCCTGGTATGAGTACCAAGAACAACATGGCGATGGTGCTTTGGAAGCTTTTGGTCGCGATTTCAGAGCCTACTTTGACAAGCAGCCGCCAGAACGGAAAATTTGGGCAGTCGTGCTGAGTTCTGCCATTTATGAATACTTTGTTCGCTACTTATCGGCAGCGGCGGGTGTTGATCCCCTGAAGGAGTTTCGCATCATCATCATTCCCCCACCCCAAATGGTGAGCAACATGAGAATTGGTGAAATGCAAGCTTACATGGTGGCAGAACCTTGGAATACAAGGGCAATTAAAGGTAACGAGGGCATAGGCTTTACCTTTGCTCAAGGCAAAGAAGTCTGGCTAGGACACCCAGATCGACTGCTTGCGGTGATGGAATCTTTCATCGTCAATTATCCGAAAACTTATCGTTCCTTGGTGAAGGCGATGATTGAAGCCTGCCAATATTGCAGCAAACCTGAAAACCGCCCAGAGGTGGCAAAACTGATTACCGATCGCTCATTTACAGGTGCAAAACCTAAAAAGAAGGGTGCGCCAATAGATAAGTTTACGCGTCCCGGAATGGTAGGTGAATATAATTATGGTGGATTTGATGGCAAAGATCGCACGAAAAAAGCTGCTGACACCACGATTTTCTTTGATATTCCTGACAACATTCCCACGCAGCCAGGAGAACACTCTACATTCTTATGGAGATCTAGAAGCATTTGGTTGATGACACAAGCAGCACGTTGGCAACAAATCAAGGAAATTCCCAAAAATGCTGAAACAATCAGCGCCCAAGGCTGGAGAACCGATCTATATCGTGATATTGCCGATGAAATGGGTATTAAATGTCCTCAGGATGATTACAAAGTCGAACCCCCAGAAGTCTTCATAGATAAGAAAGGTTTTGATCCCAGCGATCCCACAGGCTATCTTAACAGTTTTGAGATTAGAGCCAACGCTCCAACTCGTTTCTATCTGTCTTAAGTTGAAAGTGGCTAATGGCTAATAGCTAATGGCTAATTGCTAATTGCTAATGGCTAATGGCTAATGGCAATCAACAATTAACAATTAGCAATCAACAATTAACAATTAGCAATGAACAATTACGATACTCCCTTTCTGGAAATTGATAACGTAGTCAAGAGTTATTCAACACCTGATAGCGGTCAGTTTGTTGTCTTAGATGGTGTGAATCTGACGATCGACCAAGATGAATATATTAGTGTAATTGGTCACTCCGGTTGCGGTAAGTCTACGCTTTTGAAGATTGTGGCTGGTTTAGAAAAAGCCACTACTGGCTCAGTGAGACTCGATGGCAAAGAGATTCGCAAACCTGGTGCAGAGCGGATGATGGTATTTCAACAATATTCGCTATTACCGTGGTTAACTGTGCGGGAAAATATCCGGTTGGCTGTAGATGAAGTGCTGAAAAATACCAGTCGGGCTGAAAAAATTAGCATTGTGAACGAACACTTAGCAATGGTGAATTTAACGGCGGCGGCTGATAAATATCCTGATGAAATTTCTGGGGGGATGAAGCAGCGGGTGGGTATTGCACGAGCGTTAGCAATTCGCCCCAAAATGTTGCTGATGGATGAACCTTTTGGAGCGCTGGACGCGCTGACTCGGGCAAAATTGCAGCGCCAAGTATTGGATATTTGGGAAAATCATCGCGCCTGTGTAATGATGATTACACATGATGTAGATGAAGCGATTTATATGTCCGATCGCATCGTATTGATGACTAATGGTCCAGCAGCTAAGATTGGGGAGATATTAGAAGTACCATTTCCTCATCCACGCGATCGTGCCGCTATGCGAAACTTAACAGAATATTATGAACTTCGCAACCACGCCCTGAATTTCCTAGATCGCTATTTTACTCAAGACTAGTAGAATAGAGCCAAGGTTAGTGGTTAGTAGTTAGTGGTTAGTAGTTAGTAGTTAGTAGTTAGTGGTTAGTAGTTAGTAGTTTTTTTTACATTTAACACCTAACAACTAACAACTAACAACTAACACCTAACAACTAACACCTAACACCTAACACCTAACAACTAAATTTAAGTGGGTAGCCTAATTCAAAGAACCCAAAATTTGGGATTTGGAACGGAGGAACCAATCCTTGGGGCTAATCTCAATCAAGTTAGAAGTTAAGAGTCAGGAGTTAAGAATAAATACTTATAACTCCTCACTGATAACTTCTCACTCTGATAAGAAAGACACCTTCCAGTCTTAGCCCGTCAGCTAACTCCGTCGGCAATGGAAGGAACCCCCAAAATGGCTTTAAAGCAGTTGTTCTTGGGGTTTCCTTTACCGATTTTAGATTTGGGATTGGCTAAAAGCTAATTGCTAACTGCTAATAGTAAAAACAATTAGCAGTTAGCAATTAGCAATTAGCAATCCAAAATTAAAAATCGGTTGACCTGCTTCTCCCGTGTCATTAAGTTCATTTGAGAGAAGTTAAAGCTGTGAATATCAAGCCAATTTTAGTGCGTCTACAAAACGCAATAGGTAGAGATGACTTAATTGAGCAAATGGTGTTGCACTCAGCGCCAACAACACCCTTTTCTAAACAAGCTCAATCGGAAAAATCAGTCAACTTAATCGTTGCTTACAACAGTTCTCCTAAAAGTCACACCGCATTAGATGTCACCTTGTTGATTGCCCACCAAATGCGTTTAGCTACAAAAGCGCAAGTCACAGTTCAAATCGTCTATGTGCTAGAGAACAATCAAAGCAGTGATTATGAACATATCTTGCCAATAGAGGAAGTTGCAAGCAATACATCAGCCTGTCCAGTACCACTAGACTTTGCCGACACCTCCCCATCAAGAAAGTTAGGCACACCCGTCCTAACTCAAATAAAATTGCCGACAACCGCAACATCTCCAAAAAGAACATTAGTAGATCAATTTGCGCAAGCAGAGTCTATCTTGCGGCAAGCAATTTGTCTAGCTGAGGAATGGAAGAGTTCTTTCAAAGCTCATCTCCGGTTTGGTTGCGTTGCTACGGAACTTCAGAAAGTTGTAGAATCAGAACCTGCCGATTTACTCATCTTGGGGTGCAACTCGGCTAACCATCCTCTTGTCCAACAACTAGGTTCTCGCTTTCCCTGCTCTGTGCTGGGTATACCCAATTGTGTTGACGATAAACGCCATTAAGCCGCAAGTGGCAATTCTCACTCTTGTTGCACTATAATTGTAGCGCTTTTCGTTTCAATGAGGTACACCTTTTCTCTTGTGGGATCAGCTCTCCAGCCCGTCCATAGAAAGGGCGGGCAAGGATGCCCACCCCACAAGAAATGTACCTTACCAATACGGGAACCGCTAGATGATTTGATTGTGGAGGTATTGCTGCGATCAATTTAGGGCGGACTGGTAACCATTTGTGTCAATAAACGCGCGTTCCCGACCTTTCTGGTTTTTCTCTTTCTCACACTCTGCGCTTGTGCGATCGCTTTTCCTTTAACCATGTATGCGTTGTCGTTCCACAGATACGAGCGATCGCTCTTTCCTACTGCTCGTGCTATCAGATTGACAAAAGTCAGGACTGATGCCAATACCCGTATCTGCTAACTGTAAACTTTTCAAGTAGGAGTTAAAAAAGGTGAAAAACACTAAGGGTAGAAGGTAAGGATAAAACTTACTTACCCTTACCTTCTACCCTTAGTTTTAGTACTCTTGACTAATATCCAATGAAATGCAGTACGTCGCGCAGAACGCTTTCACCAGCGAAGTCCCAAAGTAAGTAGGCAAGGAATCCAATTGCAGCTAAGCGACCATTCCACAGTTCAGCTTGGGGGTTAAAGCCAAAAATAAAGGCATTACGGTCAATACCGTTATAAGCTTTAGCGACTGGTGGTAAGTCATTAGAAGGACGAGTTTCTGGAGTAGGAGTAGCCATTATTTACCTCTAAAATTAAATTGTTTTTAATTACGTGTAATTTTTAGTAAGAAATCAAGTGCAGTACATCACGTAGGACGCTGTAGCCAGCCAAATCCCACAGTAGGTAAGCAAGGAAGCCAATCATTGCTAAGCGACCGTTCCACAGTTCGGCTTGGGGATTGAAGCCGAAAAGAAAAGCGTTGCGGTCTTTGCCGTTGTATTCGGTAGCAACTGGTGGTAAATCGGTAGAAGGACGGGTTTGCATTTGTTTAATCCTGTTCAGTTTGTTCGTTACCCCTAATGTAACAATTCTTAATCAAGGTTCTTTCTGTCTAGAGGCACAAACTCTAACAATACTTTTCTCTGGATAAATCTACCTAGAGAGGGTGATAAAAATTTAATTGTAAATATATGTGAACATGAGAATTAGACAACTATATAACTAAATAAATTTGCTATGACAACTCTATGCCTGAGATCTGCCGATATTTCCCACGGTGGGTAGCATAACAACTAACTATTAACTACTAGTTACTATCCTTACATCTTGCACCACCACCAGAAACCGGGTTTCTTGCAAAGAATTCAGGCTGAAACCCTTAATTTATCGTTGAGAAACCCGGTTTCTCTTACCTTGTTGAGAATGGTGCAAGATATCAGTATCCGAATACTTTTAGGCGTAGCTGAATCTTGGGATGAAAACAGAAGCGCAAAGTTCTTCTTTGCTACGAGTGCTACAAGTGCGTGAGGCGAAAAAACACAGTTCATACTCGAATTAAACAAAGTCTCAGGAATTTTAGGTTGTGTAGAGACGCGAAATTTCGCGTCTCTACATTAGGCTATCGGTAGGTAAACAACTACTGAATCGTGTCGAAGCAAAGCCTACTTTTAGGCGTTGCTGAATTGAGATATGAATCTGGATGTTGAGACGTAGCACTGCTACGTCTCAACAAGGATTTTGGTCCGCACGTTAAATCATTTTCATACATGGAATCAGCAAAGCCTACTTTTAAGTATGAAATAAGATAGAAGAAAAATTACAAATGAAAGATTAAGAAATGCATCCAAATGAAACAAGTTTTTTAGTCGATCGGGTATAAAGTATAGTATATATCTTTATAAAAATTAAATTAGGTAAAAAAACTTGTATCCTGCGCTGTAAAGAAATTCCAACTTTGGAGAGATGCTTAAATCGCCTACATTCAATGATTCTGAGCTAAAGAGTTGGGTATGACTATAGATACAAACATTTCTTCTCAGTAATTTTTTATTCCCATTGACTTAAGCTTAGAGGCAAGAAATAGAATGTTTCAGAGTACGTCTATAATGCTGGAACTATATAAGTCGCTCTTTTGGGTGGCAGAGGTTTCAGGAAACACACTAAATGTTACACCAGCACAAGCATCAGTATTGAATTCCGGACCGCACTTTTTTGTGGCTTTAATCTCCGGCGTAATTTTGGCTTTTGCTATACAATTAGTGTTAACAAACCTTTCCGTTGCTGCTGGTATTACCTACCTGGGGCATTCATCTCACTCAGATTCATCTGGGAACGGGGAAGGAGATAATTTAGGCGGCACAATTCGTAAAATAGGGACAGCAGTAGGGTTGTGGACACTGATCACCGTGACGATCGCCCTCGCAATCGCGAGTTTCTTAGCAGTGAAACTCAGCTTGGCGATTTTCAGTGCGGGATTGGGAGCAATTCTGGGTTTGGTGATTTGGGCAGCATACTTTTTGCTGCTAGTGTGGGTGAGTTCAACTACGGTGGGTTCGGTGATTGGATCGGTGTTCAACACCGCAACTTCTGGATTTCAGGCAATCATGGGGACAGCCACAATGGCGCTGGGCGCTAAGGCTGTGAATCAGCAAGTTGTCGCCACCGCTGAAGCAGCAGCAGCAGCAGTCCGCCGGGAAATAGGCGGTGCGATCGACCCAGGCAGCATCCGAGATAATGTTGAAGATTACTTGGAAATGCTGCGTCCCCCAGAGTTAGATTTATCAAAAATTCGGGGTGAATTTGAAAATCTACTCAACGATCCACAACTGCGGGCGATCGCCGGCACTCCAGACTTGCGCAATATCGACAAACAAAGGTTTATCGATTTAGTCAGCAGTCGTACCGACCTTTCAAAACGAGATGTTAGCCGCATTGCTGACACATTGTACGGCGTTTGGCAACAGGTGGTAGGTCAGCATCAACCAGAACAAGACCGCATGGGTGAGTTGATTGACTATCTCAAATCACTACAGCCAGGACAAACCAAAACAGATGAACTCAGCGCCAAACTGGATCAACTGATTGCAGATATGCGTTCTGGAAAAGGTGACCAAAAGGCAAACCAAGAAGCCACCCCAGGATTCATTCAGCGGACCCTGCAACAAGCAATTTCCGCATCGCCAATGCAAGAGAACTTGCAACAAGCAATTTCGGCATTGACTGGCGTAGTGTTGGGGCGGGCTGATTTGTCAGACTTGGATGTGGAAAAAATCTTAGGTGCCTTCTCCACAGCCAAAAACAAAGTCAGCGAGAAAGTTAGCCAACAAGCAGATAAGTTGGGACTTCCTACGCCACCACTGCCTTACAGCCCGATTCGCGCTGATGTGGAAAATTACCTGCTCAACACTTATAATTGGCAACTGAGTCGGGAAACAATCGCCGAACAATTTCGCCATGTTCTTTACGATCCAGCAGCCGATCCAGGAACAGTGCGGCAGGAAGTAGAACGACTCAATAAAAACGATTTCATAACTATTCTCAAACAACGAGGTCTGCTTACCCAAACAGAAATTCAACGCATAGCAGATCAGCTAGAAGCTATCCGCCAACAAGTGCTGATTGAAGTCACTGCAGAAGAAGAAAGAGAAATAGTACAAGACTTACAGCGTCGCGTGGAAAGTTATCTGCTGGTAACTCCGAAGGCAGATTTGACTCCCCAAGGCATTGGGCAGCATTTCAAACCGTTGCTGCAAGAACCAGACGCAAATTATGAAGCTTTATCTCGGCGACTTGCGCAATTTAACCGCCAAGAGATGCGAGAGATCCTGCTGGAACGCAATGATATTCAACCAGAAGAAGCCGACAGAATTCTTGACGACTTGGAAAGACAGCGGGATGAAGTCTTGGTGGGTGCAAAAGGAATTGCAGATCAAGCAAAATATCAAGCGGAATCGCTGTGGCTGAATTTAAAGTCATATCTGCGTAACACTGGCAAAGAAGAACTAAACCCCGAAGCTATTCGCGCTGAACTCAGAACCCTACTGAATGACCCGCAAGCTGGAATGGCTGCAATTAATGCGCGGTTGTCTCGCTTTGACCGCGATACCTTAGTGAAATTACTGGCTCAGCGACCAGACTTGAGTGAAGACCAAGTTCAACAAATCCTTGATACTGTTCAGGATTCGTGGCATAGCGTTCGCCAAGCACCACAAGCTGTGGTGGAGAAAGCAGTGGAGCAATACGACTCAGTAACAACTACGATTTCAGATTACTTGCGGAATACAGGTAAAGCAGAACTGAACCCTGAAGGTATTCAACGGGATTTAACCAGACTGTTTGAAAACCCGCAACAAGGTGCTTTGGCGCTGCGCCGTCGTTTGTCGCAGGTAGATCGAGATACATTGGTGAAGCTGTTGAGTCAACGTCAGGACTTGAGTGAAGAGCAAGTCAATCAGATTATTGATTCTGTACAAACTTCGATTCG
The DNA here is from genome assembly GCA_964246695.1 of uncultured bacterium. Classification (GTDB taxonomy): domain Bacteria; phylum Cyanobacteriota; class Cyanobacteriia; order Cyanobacteriales; family Nostocaceae; genus Stigonema. Next base: position 3,746 of record CAXTSI010000291.1, on the reverse strand, counting down.
CAATCTTGTGGGTGCACCTCGTCGCCTAGCTGCTAGAACTCAGGAAAGAGTGCAAACTTTTGGCACTTATGTAGAAGAGTATCTGCGGCGGACTGGCAAGGAAGAACTAAACCCTGAAGGAATCAAGCGCGATTTGCAACTTTTGTTGCACGATCCGCGAGTAGGGGTGGAAAGTTTCAGCGATCGCCTTTCCCACTTTGACCGTTCTACCGTCATCGCCCTGTTGAAACTGCGGGAAGACCTGGACGATCGGGAAGCGGCACAAATTGCAGATAATATTATGTCGGTACGCGAGCAATTTGTGGAACAAGTGCGAGGTATCCAACGGCGCATTCAGGATGTGGTTGATGGTGTTTTTGGTCGCATCCGCAACTATCTTAACTCTCTGGATCGCCCAGAGCTTAACTATGATGGTGTTAAGCGTGATGTTCGCAAGTTGTTTGAAGATCCACAGGCGGGTTTTGATGCGTTGCGCGATCGCCTGTCTGCTTTTAATCGAGATACCTTGGTTGCAATCATGAGTTCTCGTGAGGATATCTCTGAGGCAGATGCGAATCGACTGATCGACCAAATTGAAGGGGCACGCAACAATGTCCTACAACGGGCAGAACGTATCCAGCATGAAGCACAGCGCCGCTTGGAAGAAGTGAAGCACCAAGCACAGCGCCAAGCAGAAGAAACCAGAAAAGCTGCAGCATCAGCGGCTTGGTGGCTGTTTGCTACGGCGGTTGTCTCGGCAATTTTTGCCGCAATTGGCGGTGCCGTTGCTACTGTGATTTTTGTGTAGGTTGACAAGTTGTCGCTGTTAATTTTTTCTAGCCTCTCGGTATGAGAGGCTTTTTTTACGAACCACAGAGGCGCAGAGGACAAGGAGGCAGTCCGAAAAAAATTTCACCACCATACATGAAAATTAACTGTGTTCTACCTAATGAAATAAAATTCTATTCTTTACCAAAGCTTATCCATTGCTTAATCTACGCACCTTAAAATTATTGCAGTCAAAAGCGTAATATTACAGGCGAAACGCTCGCACTACGATTTGACGGCTCAGAACACAACTTGAGATAAATCTCCTTTTCAGCAAACTTCCAGAGGAATCGGGTTAGATACAGGTTAAATTTATCAGCCAAATTTTTGAAGAGCTAATTTGAACTGAGTCGCTGACATCAGACGAACTTGTACCGTCAGAATTCCAGGTTTAAACAACTGCTCTTGAAGGATACAGACTGGTTAAAAAAGTTCCGATTTGCGATGAAAGCTTTCGTTGGGGTTGACGCATTTTCATCTGTAAGGAGTACTACATGGACTTTTTGCAAGAATTAACGGCAGGCAGTGCTTTCTTTCTACTGTTAGCGCTAGGACTTGCACTCAGCTTTGAATTTGTCAATGGTTTTCATGATACCGCAAACGCAGTTGCTACAGTTATCTACACTCACTCACTGAAGCCAACTTATGCGGTTGTCTGGTCAGGAATGTGGAACCTATTGGGTGTGCTAGCCTCAACTGGGGCTGTCGCTTTTGGTGTCATTGCACTGTTACCTGTGGAGTTGGTGGTTAATGCTGGCTCAGGTGCGGGTTTCGCAATGGTGTTCGCTCTTCTCATCTCAGCCATCATTTGGAACATTGGCACTTGGTATTTAGGTTTGCCTGCATCGAGTTCGCACACGCTAATTGGCTCAATCATCGGCGTTGGTTTAGCGAATTCACTGACAGCAGGTCATGTTTTTGGTGAGGGTGTGAACTGGGGAAAGGCGCAGGAAGTTTTCACTTCTCTGCTGGTTTCGCCAATCGTTGGATTCACCTGCGCGGCTGGTCTGCTGCTATTGGCGAAGGCGCTGATCCATCGTCCAGAGTTGTACCGTGCACCGGATACAGGGAAAGCACCACCGCTGTGGATTCGAGCTTTGTTAATTCTGACCTGTACTGGTGTCAGCTTCGCCCACGGTTCCAATGACGGGCAAAAAGGTATGGGTCTGCTCATGCTCATCCTGATCGGCATCTTGCCAGGAATTTATGCTTTGGATCTCAATGCCAATGTCGCTCAGTTGGTAGCTACATCACAGCCTGCTATTGTCGCCATAGACAAACATGCATCGCCTGGAGTATCCCTACAGGGGCAAGCTACAGACGATCAGCTATCAAGCTTCCTTAAAGGTGGCAAAGCTGACGAAAAAACCTTTACAGCGCTTGCTGCTAAGAGTCGCACAGTGACAAACAAGCTGGCGGGAAAGGCGAGTTTCAAAGATGTTTCTAAGGAGGATCGCCGCGCTTTACGAAGCGATATATATCTTGTCAGCAAAACAATTAATAAGCTGAACAAGGAGAATACGATTACCAATGCAAACGAGAAGAAGATTCTTGGGAACTATAAGACCCAGTTGGAGAAAGCAACTGAGTTTATTCCTAATTGGGTGAAAGTGGCAGTTGCCTTCGCCCTAGGTCTTGGTACAATGATTGGCTGGAAGCGCATTGTAGTGACAGTGGGTGAAAAGATTGGTAAAGACCACCTTACCTACGCTCAGGGTGCTTCGGCTGAGTTGGTAGCTATGACAACGATTGCGGCAGCCGATCACTTCGGTCTGCCAGTTAGTACAACACACGTACTATCGTCCGGTGTAGCGGGGACGATGGCGGCAAATCGTTCTGGACTGCAAATGGACACACTGAGGAATTTGTTGCTGGCATGGGTGCTGACGCTACCAGTTTGTGTGCTGCTTGGTTCCGCCACCTATGCTTTTGGATTGTACATTGTCTTGAATTTTCTGGGACTGAAGTAACTGCTTTGCTTCAAGTAAAGGCGACGGGGCAACAGCGGCTTTTGCAAGTGTTGTCCCGTTTCCGTCTTGGGTGCCACTGGCAAGAAACTGCTCATCTGGACTGATCGCCACTGATCTGAATGCTTTTTACTTTTGATAAACATTATATATATATTAACGTCGTTGCAGTAGTCGCATGAAAGCCGCACCACTTAATAAGCCGATCGCCTGCACTAAGTAGCTCATATTACTTGGATTGACGCCGCCAGAAATGTTTAAACTGCCAATGCCGTAAGATATCTGTTGTAAAAACCACCAAAATAGATAAAAAGTTGCTGGTAGTTCTACCGGGATGAATACGATCGCCAGGGGTAAAATCGTGTCAATTTTTGCTTTAGGAAACTTCACGACATAAGCTCCTAAGATACATGCGATCGCCCCATTCGCGCCAATTATCGGTGTCGTCAAGCTTGGTTCAATCAGAATTTGTACCAAGCCAGTCAGAATACCAGAAACTAAGTAAAAGCCTAAAAATCGCCGCTTACCGAGAATACTTTCCAGACTTTTGCCAAAAACCCACAAAAATATCAAATTACCCAAGATTTGACTAAAACTGCCGTGAAGAAACATTCCTATCAGCAGTGAAGTCGAACGCATTAGCACAACTATCCCAGCAGCGAGGTTACCACTCAGTATATTGGCGATCGCCGCACTAAACAGCGCTGGAATTACACCCCAACCGTTGACGAAAGCGCCCAGTTCATCACTAACCTCTAATTTCAGTTCCCAAAAGAATAAGGCAACGTTAATGCCAATCAGCCAGTAAATAACTATCGGCTTTCTGCGGTTAAGAATGTTGTCGCGAATAGGAATCATTGTTAGTTGATAGTTGATAGTTGATAGTTGATAGTTGATAGTTGTTAGTTGTTAGTTGTTAGTTGTTAGTTGATAGTTGTTAGTTGTTAGTTGTTAGTTGATAGTTGTTAGTTG
>CAXTSI010000290.1:0-11907 GCA_964246695.1 uncultured bacterium | reverse complement strand
TAACAACTAACAACTAACAACTAACAACTAACAACTAACAACTAACAACTAACTAGCCAAAATCGCAATTCTGGCAACGTTGAAGCCTTTGAGGCGAGTTATAACTCCAGTGTTTTGATCGATGGTGTGTAGGTATTTAGATAACTCATATCTGCCGGCGCCCAGCGCGAACAATTGGTTTGATGGAGAGCAAACCAAGTCACTGAAACCACTATTCCAAAGCTGATTGTTATAGCGCAATGGCGTTGTTTGCCCCCGATCAATCTGCACCAGATTAGTTTCGCCTTTCTGCCCAACAGCGATCGCATAGAGATTTCCATCCAGACACTCAGTTATATTACTAATCCGTTGGTTTTCCGACAGTGAGCGCCGATCTGTAATCTCGCCCGTCACGGGATTAATACTTACTAGCCTGAAGGGGGGTGTGCTGTTCTTGTTGCCAACTATACCAAGGAGGGAGCCGTCTTTCAAGCCCTGTAGACTTAAAAGCGTCTCGTTACTTTTGAGTCCTGAGACGGTTTGGGTTGTTGGAGACGCACTCAGAAATATCAGGCGAGTCGGTTGCTCTGCTTTCTGACTCGCATCAATACTAGTAGCCAGTGCTACGAGACGACCATCACTTAGGGCAGCGAAACCACTTAGTTGATCGCCAAAATTTAGAATAGGTGGAGTCCTGAGTTGGGTCTTCACCTCAAGACTCTCCACAGCTAAGGACACTACGACGAGCGATCGGGCAGTGGATGCACTTTGGTCTACGATCGCGGTGGCGTCGGTTTGATCGGTGCTGTTTATTTCCGGAGTGAGTGAGTCATCGGTACTGGTTGTGGAACTAGGGCGGATACCCAAGACCATTAGGGGCGGTGTTTGTGCAACAGTTTTGGTGACGAAGGTTCCCACGGCTACTGCTGCGGTGCTGGCTATAGCCAAATGACTAAACTGTCTGCGCGTTAGCTTCATGTTCATATTTGATTCCTAGAATTACTGCATTTTGTGATTATTATCACACTTGCGCCTGGAAGTTAATCCCAACAACTTTTGTCGGAAAAAAACAGCTTTATGGCTAATAGTTAATTGCTTTTACCATTAACTATTAACCATGAGCAAACTATGCTAAGCGAATCCAACGTGCCACTGATGGAACGTTGTTGTTGTCAGTAATAAACAGCATGTACCAGCCTGCCGGTGCTAAATTCCGGTTATTTGTAACGGTAACGATGACATTCGTGCTAGTTTTAGATTTGATTGGCAAGTCTACTAGCCGTTGTTCTGTATCCACAGTGTGAGTTGTTGCCATTGGTCGAATCAGACTCACCCATTTGACGCTCCCGGCTTGGGGTGTCTGGATCGTGATTTGCCCACCGTATCCTACTGATTGCCGAGATCTTTGAATCACGGGTCGTGTTTGCGAGATGTACGCCGGACTGTAAAGTTCTATGCGCGTTTCATAAGTACCACGCTCAGGATTTCCCCCTGCTGTCATGACTCTACCATCAGGCAGGAGGAGCGCCACTGAATGATAAACACGACCATTGACAGTTGGTGTCTCAACTGCTGTCCAGGTATTGGTCGCCGGATTGTAAATCTCTGCCGGCAGGGTTGAGTTCGCTACGTCCTCGTCCATTTTGCTGCCATTACAAACAAACACCGTGCGGTCTGGCAACAAAACAGCACTGTGGTGCATCCTGGGATTATTTAGATACGGGGCTGCCGTATAAGTGGGGCTACTAGCGTTGAGATCGATAATATTGACTCGGTTGGTTGCCACACCATTATCATTGCCCCCACCGATAATCATCACCTTTTGGTCTTGGGCTGGTGGTAGCAATACACTGGCAGCTTGGTTGCCAGAATCTGCCTGTTCCAACCCAGACACCGATTGAAGCGTAATGGCTTGACCGAAACTTTCTGGCACAGTCAGGATGCTGGGCGATACACTACTGCTGCCAAATTGGGCACCCGGATAGAAAAGGTTGCCATTAGCGAGCAGGAAAAGGTGGGAGTAGAGACTAAAGGCACTAGTTGGTTGTGAAAAAATGCTCCAACTACTGCCGGTAAAAATTTCTGGGTTGCGACTAAGGTTGCCATTTTCATCTAAACCCGACAAAACGAAGATTCTACCACTACCCAGCGTTACTAAGGTAGGATACCATCTGCCCCTCTTCAGCGATGCCACTTTTGTCCATTTCTCGCTGCTAGGATTGAAGACAAAAGTACTCGTCTGTCCATAGAATGGGTCATACTGTAGGCTGCCACCTGCAACCAGCAGCGTCCCATCAGATCGGAACGCTTGACCTGCGCAGAAAATATCAATCGGGTTTCCTGTACGATCGCGTGGGATCTGCGGACGGGAGAAGGTATTCTGATTGACATCCCAAAGAGCAGCGCCTTGGGGGGAATTTGCTACGTTGTTTGGATCGTTACCCGAACCAGAGAAAAACAGAACCTTGCCTGTGCGTAATAAAGCAGTATGGACAGGATTAATCGGACAGTTCGACAAGACATTCCAAGGCATCTTAGTGAGTTTATCTAATAAAGGGACAGCAACGAAGAGCGCTCATTAGCTTCATCTCAAGCCGGAAACGTTATAATTCGGAATTCGCAATTAATGGTGATGGTGCAAAGCAACTAGACGAACGCGCTTTGCAGATTTATTTATGGACTAGAAAATGTGCGATCGCTACATCGCCAAAATCGCAATTCTGGCAACGTTGAAGTTTTTGAGGCGAGTTATAACTCCAGTGTTTTGATCGATGGTGTGTAGGTATTTAGATGGCTCATATCGACCGGCACCCAGCGCAAACAATTGGTTTGATGGAGAGCAAACCAAGTCACTGAAACCACTATTCCAAGGCTGATTGTTATAGATCAATGGCGTTGTTTGCCCCCGATCGATCTGCACCAGATTAGTTTCGCCTTTCTGGTCAACAGCGATCGCATCGAGATTTCCATTCAGACACTCAGTTATATTACTAATCCGTTGGTTTTCAGACAGTGAGCGCCGATCTGTAATCTCGCCCGTCACGGGATTAATACTTACTAGCTTGAAGGGGGGCGTGCTGTTTTTGTTGCCGACTATACCAATGAGAGAGCCATCTTTCAAGCCTTGTAGACTTAAAAGCGTCTCGTTACTTTTGAGTCCTGAGACAGTTTGGGTTGTCGGAGACGCACTCAGAAAGATCAGGCGAGTGGGTTGTTCTGCTTTGCGACTCGCATCAAGACTGGTAACCAATGCTACCATCTGACCATCACTTAAGGCAGCGAAACCACTTAGTCGATCGCCAAACTCCAGAATCGGTGGAGTCCTGAGTTGGGTCTTCACCCCAAGACTATCGACGGCTAAGGACTCGACGACGATTGTTCGGGCAGTGGATGTAACTTGATCTATGGTAGCGGTGGCGTCGGTTTGATCGGTGCTGTCGATTTCAGGAGTGAGTGAGTCATCAATGCCGGTTATTGAACCAGGGCGGATACCCAAGACCACTAGGGGCGGTGTTTGTGCAACAGTTTTGGTGGCGAAGGTTCCTACGGCTATTGCTGCGCTGCTGGCTAGAGCCAACTGACTAAACTGTCTGCGTGTTAGCTTCATGTTCATATTTGACTCCTAGAATTCCTGCATTTTGTGATTATTGTCACCCTTGCGCTACCCCCGTATAGGCGCACTGGTTCTTCTTTGCAACTTCGCTCCGCCTCATGCACACTCACTATCAGCCATGAGCCAACTATCCTAATTGAATCCAACTTGCCACTGACGGAACGTTATTGTTGTCAGTAATAAACAGCATGTACCAGCCTGCTGGTGCTAGGTTTTGGTTATTCGTTACCGTCACGAAGAGAGAATTGAAAAATTGAAAGTCGATCGGTAGGTCTACTAGCCGTTGTTCTGTATCCACAGAATGAGTTGTAGACATTGGTCGGATCAGACTCACCCATTTGATGCTCAAGGCTTGGGGTGTCTGGATAGTGATTTGATTGCCGTATCCCACTGATTCGGGAGCAGTTTGAATCACAGGTCGTGTTTGTGAGATGTACGCCGGACTGTAAACTTCTATGCGCGTTTCATAAGTACCACGCTCAGGGTTTCCCCCTGCTGTCATGACTCTACCATCAGGCAGGAGGAGCGCCACTGAATGATAAACACGACCATTGACAGTTGGTGTCTCAACTGCTGTCCAGGTATTGGTCGCCGGATTGTAAATCTCTGCCGGCAGGGTTGAGTTCGCTACGTCCTCGTCCATTTTGCTGCCATTACAAACAAACACCGTGCGGTCTGGCAACAAAACAGCACTGAGGTGCATCTTGGGATTATTTAGAGAGGGGGCTGCCTTATAAGTAGGGCTACTAGCGTTGAGATCGATAATATTCACGCGGTTGGTTGCTACACCACTATCATTGCCCCCACCCATAATCATCACCCTTTGGTCTTGCGCTGGTGGTAGCAATACACTGGCTGCTTGGGCGCTGAAATCTGGCTGTTGCAACCCCGACACTGGTTGTTCCGCAATTGTTTGACTGAAACTCCCTGGTATTGTCAGGATGCTTGGCGATACATTACTGTTACTGAATTGGGCACCCGAATAGAAAAGGTTGCCATTAGCGAGCAGGAAAAGGTGAGAGTAGAGGTTAAAGGCACTGGTTGGTTGTGAAAAAATGGTCCAACTACTTCCGGCAAAAATTTCTGGGTTGCGACCAAGGTTGCCATTTTCATCTAAACCCGACAGAACAAAGATTCTACCACTGCCCAGCGTTACTAAGGTAGAATACCATCGCCCCTTATTCAGCGATGCCACTTTTGTCCATTTCTCACTGCTAGGATCGAATACAAAAGTACTTATCTGTCCATGAAATGGGTCATACTGTAAGGTGCCACCTGCCACCAACAGTGTCCCATCAGGTCGGAACGCTTCACTTGCGCAGAAAATATCAATCGGGTTTCCTGCACTATCGCGTGGGATCTGCGGACGGGAGAAGGTATTCTGATTTACATCCCACAGAGCAGCACCTTGAGGGGAATTTGCTACGTTGTTCGGATCGTTACCCGATCCACCGCAAAACAGAACCTTGCCCGTGCGTAATAAAGCAGCATGAACAGGATTAATCGGACAATTCGATACGACTTTCCAAGGCATTTTAGTCAGCTTATCTAAGATAAAGGAACAGCAAAGAAGAGCGCTCATTAGCTTCATCTCAAGCTGGAAGCGTTTAGCAGCAACAGGCTGTGCCTGCGCTCACAATGTTGTCAAGGCTTTGTGGCAACCATAAGTTGTTCGCTTAAATCCGACTTGATCTGTTAAAGGTGAGCTAATGAGCGCGTATGGCAAGTGACGAGGCTAATTTCTATCCCCGATACATAGCTGTGCCTGGGCATTACTTTGAACCACATACACGAGTGTGGTTTCCGTTTTTTGAGAGCGGAGAGCGTGAATTGGAGTTACGACTTTGATATCTGCCCCTGTTGCATACAGCAACTCCTCACCTTAAGTATGTACGTCTTTTGGCTTTCCCAAAGGCTTCAGCTTCTTAAGGTGTTCCGTCTGTCAGTTTTGGCGGCTATGCAATCCTGTTTAGATCACAAGAAACATCTTCTCTGCCTAGAAGATATTTTTTGTAATATTTGACATTTTTTTAGTTTCTGGTTAAAATCTAATAACATTGATTTCTAAATATGTTTTAGCAACCAGAGGTAGTTAAACGCCAATACTAATTGCAGGTTATCAAGGTTATGCTTTGGGATGATTCCCATTCATTTAAACCTTGCCTTTAATTATTGTGTAAAAACTCCCAAGTGAGAGAGAGAAAGAGAGAAGCTCTCTCTCTCTATCTGTCTAAAACTTTTAATGTTTTGGTTCTAGAGCTTGGAACTAGCACGCATTCCAAGGTAGGAGCTTTAACACTTAATCCGAACGTAGTACACGAGGTACTTAGGCTGGTCACGTACAAGAAGTTACAAGCCCCCGGCTTATAGCCGTGGGGTCGCGCCTCCCCTAGAGTTCATGACTCAATGAGTTTGTGCGTCCTCATTAGTATAGTAAGATATAGTCTTCATCGAGTAAAAAAAATTGATGAAGACTAAAAGGCTTTGTGTAAAGAAATACTGAAGACAGCGAGTTGGTGGAGCCGCGTTTTTACTTATCCACTGGATGTTGCCCATAATAAGGTAAAGCTTCTGACCAATGGGGACGCGAACCGGATTGCCACTCCATACGTGCTAGTTCCAATATGCTTGTCACCGACCCTGCTAACCCAGATTTTGCTTCAATTAACTGATAACTTGTATTCCAATTAGCTAATTTTTCCTGCCATGCTTCTGGTGTAAACACGGTGTCTGGTAGTAAAATGCTGAGTCCGGAAGATAAGAGCGTGGGCTGATAAATAGCAGCAAATATTTGACCTCGTTGCGCTGGCATTTGTACAGCAATGACTTGATCCCCCCAACCCTCCTGAAAAAGGGGGGCTATGTTCACTCCGATGTTCGCTTTGTTAGTTCCAATCTGTGACCACGCTACCGCCGCTAAAGTGGAAATAGCAAATACAGGAATATTTAACTGTTGCCCTAAAGTCCGGGCGGTAACAACGCCAATGCGAGTTCCAGTAAAACCACCAGGTCCCTTGGCTACAGCAATAAATCCTAAGTCTGACCAAGTTTGCGGTTTGATAAATTCAACTAAATATTGATGCATCAGACTGGATAGTTCACGTTCCAAATTCCAAACACCAGAACGCGTGTCGTGAGTATTGTTACTTATTGCCAAACCCAGTTCGGGAGTGGTAGTATGCAGCGCCAATCCGTATTTTGTGGGTTCAAGTTTTTGTAAATCAGTGGTCACATCTAATTGCATCACAAATTAGTCAGCAGCCTTGCCTTTCTTCAAAGAAACTGTAGCACTGTTTCTTGGGGCGATCGCAAAATTAAAAATTAAAAATTAAAAATTATAAAAGCTTACATCATCAGCTTTTCACGCTCTTTTTAATGGTAATTTTATTTCCGCGCCCTGTGTACTAGTACGCCACGGCGGAAATAGGGCTACCATTCAAAACTACCAAAAGTCCCTAAATCAAAGCTTTTTAATTTTTAATTTTTAATTCCGCGTACCCCTTCGGGTTCGCAGAATCCCAGCACCGGAACTGAAACGTGTTTACATCACCAAAATGAACGGACAATATTTTCGTTCTTACAGTCTAAAAAATTGTTATTTTTTGGCTAAAAAATAAAATAACATAAAGATTAGGAAGTATGAAGTAGAAAAGAGAATTGGTATAAACTATGCTGAAAACTGAATTAGAAGCCATCATTAACGTTCGCCTCAACATGAGAAAAGAGGAAATTATAAAATTTTGTCTAAAGTGGAAAATAGCCGAGTTGTCTTTATTTGGCTCAGTACTCAGAGAAGATTTTCACAATAATAGTGATGTAGATGTTCTGATCGTCTTCGCACCCAATCACGGTTGGCATCTATTTGATGTTATGAATATGCAGCGAGAGTTAGAAGGAATGTTCGGTAGAAGTGTTGACTTAATCCAGAAAAAAGAACTACAAAATCCCTATCGTCGGGCTGAAATTTTGCGATCGCATCAAGTGATTTATGCAAGCTAACAACCGTGATTCAGCCTCACTATGGGATATGGTACAAGCAATTCATCACATTCAGGAGTTTACCGCCAACTTGAACCAAGAAGGTTATTTGGAAAGCCTTTTAATTCAGAGGGCTGTTGAGCGAGAACTTGAAATTTTAGGTGAAGCTGCAAGAAGAATGTCGGAGAACTTTCAACAAGCTCATCCAGGAATTGACTGGCGTAACACAATTGGTTTACGAAATATAATTGCCCACCGCTACGATCAGGTCGATCAAGAAATTATCTGGGGAATTATTACCTCTGTTTTGCCAGGGTTACTGCTTCAGCTTGAACCATTGCTGTTATTCGATAACATGGAGTAAATCAGTACATTTAAATCCTGAAAATCGGCATTTATAAACCTGAAGACAGGGGACTTCTCGGTTAACCTCTCCTGCAAGGAGAGGGGGGAAAAATTACCCCATTCTCTACAAGGGAATGGGGGCTAGGGGGGTTAGGTTTGCCTTATTCGAGAAGCATTGAGACAGGGGGGGCGTGTCGCCCCCCCTGTCTCAATAACCAGCATTTCTATAACTTCATAAAATTCAAATATTCTTAACAACGTAAAAAATCATTTCTAGTTTGTATATATTTACGTGTTTGTATGTTATTCCTAACTACACACATTTCGTTGCGTCCAACAATATGAAACGCAAAAAAAATACCCCTAACACTAGTGTGGTTAGGGTTTTAAATGCCTTTAAAGCGAAAATTTTCTTACTAATCTGTGTTTTTGTCATTAGTTTTTTTGGTGTTCTGCTATCAAATTGGTTGATGCTAAGCCAAGCGGCTTTTGCTAGGTTTGATCTTCTGGAACCTGCCCCACGTCAACCATTAGGGTATTACGACTATTTTGGCAAACTGCTGAGTCCCCGTCAAGCAGCAGAATTAGTTGAAAAGCACAGACTCGATCCTCGTAACCCAACTTCCTATCAACAAGTAGGAGCAGTTCAAATCACTCAGGATTTGATTGCTAAAGGTGAAGATATATTTTTCAACCGTAAGATTGGGGACACATTTGGTCTGCAAAGGGTATTTGGTTTTCAACAGGGTATTGCTCGCATCTTGCCAGAAGTTACTACAGCGATCGCCAATTTACAAGGTCAACCGACGGCAAACTTACAAATTACCCTGTTGAACGATTTAACGTTAGGTAGTCGGACTTTTCCTCAAGGAACTGTCATTAATACAGGCTTAAAAATAGAAAAGGGAGGAAATTTCCCTCTGGGATTTACAAATTCAATTGACATTACTTGCGCTCTTTGTCATGTATCCTTTTCAAATAAGGGTGAACGCCTTGCAGGAATACCTAATACCGAACTTGCTATGCCTCTGTTGGTTGCCTTGGCACCAAATTCATCTGCAGCGTTTACAAGGTTGAAGTTCAACCCCCTTGACCCACAATACAAAGGCAGCGGTAAGACTATTTTGGACAGTCAAGGTAACCCTGTAGAATTGCCCGATCCTAATAAATTTGAACAAGCTTTCGACGATGCCGTGTTAGATGTGCCTTTTGGTCACTTCGAGAGTTCAGCAGATAGCATCAACAACACCACAAAGATTCCTAATATCTTCACGTTTAAGAGTCATCCTTATTTCTTGGACGGACAGTTTGCAGTGGGTCCGTTTGCTGGACTGAGTGCTGTGAACAACGGTGTTCATTCTTCAGAAATCAATCTTTTGGCAGCTGCTCAACTGAGTGCAGCAACTCTTAACATTGACCCAGAAGTTTATATTGGTACATTTCTTCAGAATGCTACAGATCCACGCCTACGGTTACCAGAAGGAGATCCAGTCAAACCCTCGGAGTGGCTAAGGAAGGTTGCACCGGATGTACTCTCAGCAGAGTTAGAAAACCAAGTCGCCGCCCCTGGTGCGGGAACTTATCCAAACCTGCGACCCAGCTTGTTTACATACAACGGTTTAATTTTCAGCCCGAATACTGGGAATGCGGATGATATTGCTAGTGGGACTTTCCTATTTGCTGACAATGCCATGTCTGCTTTCCAAAATAGCTTAGTACCGCCTGCCAATCGCACTCCTGAAAACGGGCAAGCGTTGAATAAAGGTTCTGTTAGGCGTGGGGCAAGAGTGTTTGCGGAAGCCAACTGTGCAACTTGTCACATTGCGCCCTTCTTCACTGATAACAAAATTCATCCGATTGCGGAAATTGGTACTAATTCAGCCCGTGCTAGGTCTCGCCTGAAACTGAATGACTTGTTAGTACCACCCCAACTCTACGCCTTCAACACTGCCGTTCCTATACCAGATAACGCCCAAGTGCTAGATGTGCCAACAGATGGCATTTCCGATAGTCCTACGACCCTACCCAAGGGTATATTTCCGAATGGGGGTTACAAAACGACTTCCTTACGTGGTTTGTATTTAAGTGCACCATATTTGCACGATGGTGGTGTAGCAGTGCGGGCAGGAAGTCTGAAGGTTGCCGCAAATAACAGTTTTACTGTTGTTGACCCTAGTGGGTTAGGGTTAACTGGCACTCTCAGCCAAGGCTTACCTGCTGATGCTGCTAGCAGCTTGCGTGCCTTGGTCGATCGTGAACTTCGTGGCTTAGTTGTGAAAGCAAACCAAGCTAACCCTGCTTTAGTACGTAGTAACCTTGATGGCACAGGTCATGACTTCTACGTAGATCGGCAAGCTGGGTTTAATCCCCACCAGCAAACAGACCTGATTAATTTCTTGCTGGCACTTGATGACAACCCTGGTAGCTTTTAATTGAAGCTGAAGGCTGGTATCTTTAGTAAACGTGCCTTTTATCCGACGCTAGCCTGAAGTTAGCGTCGGATGAAAGGCACTTTTGGTTAGATCACATATTGCACCAGTTGCAATAACGCTATTTTTGTAGGGTGGGCATCGCCCACCATTGACCTATGGGCTTATTTTTGCGTTGGTGGGCAGTGCCCACCCTACACGAACTATCGAATAATGCAAAATCTCAGTTATCCAACAACCGTGAAGAAGACAAGAAATCATGAAACTGACAAGACGGAAAAGCATTTTTACCCTCGCCACTGTCTTTGTCATCGTGGGCTATAGAAGCAGGCGTCACCGTCAACTAGTCCAGGCGGAGTTTCCCAAACGTCCTTTCCAGCGCCAACTCCTGACCACCCCTGATTTTTTATCAAACGGTGAAATTGACAAAGAGCGAATTTATCATGAATTTCTCAAAGCTGCGGCTGGGGGCTTGGAAGACAAACCAGCACTCTTGTATCAAGGTTTTCAGACCTCACCCTACAAAGAACAAATCAAGGATTATCCGACTCGTTTAAGGCAGAAACCTAATGGTAAATTGCTGAATGGTGCTGATGATGCTACATTCAATTCTTATCCAGCAGTTGGGCAACTTCCTAAAATTGACGAAAGCAGTCTGAATTTTCTTCATGAGGATATCAAAGAAGCTTGCATCTGCGTTGGCAGTTTTTCCGCCGGAGAATTCAAGGCGAAATGGCTAGGAAGAAATGCACTAAGTAATCAGGAATTCTGGAGTGCAACTAAAATTATTCCCATCCTCAATCTTGTTTCTCTCTTCAACACAAAGATACCTGATGCAGATATTAATTTATATAAAATTAAAGGTGTAGACCAACAAGGAATTCAAAGGAGATTTCCCTTTTATGATTTAGTTAGAGATATCGTCAGCTATGAAGAAAATATAGCAACCTCAAACTCTTTGGCACAAATGTTCAAGAGATTTTCTGGGCAACTGAAATTAGAGAATTGGCTAAAAAGCATTACTGGCAATAAAAACTTGGTTTTTCGAGGTGACTACGGAGAACAGCCTTTTATCGACCAACCACAGGTGATTGAGCAAATCACCGAAAAAGCGATCGTGATGGCATCAGAACCTCCTAATCCTAATTGGACAGATAATACTATATCTGCCTATGATTTAACTAGAACGATCTCAATGTTAGGTTGGCACAATTATATCCGACCAGAATCACGCCTACCCGGTGTCAACTGGAAAAGCCTTGAAAGTGTCATTAAAGCAATGGGAACAGATTCAGCACGTTTTACTGATTTAGCCATCAAAGAGTTGGGTTTACAAAATGCCCTTGATTCTGTGGTCATTATCTCAAAATTCGGCAATGGATCAACCAGTCTTAGGAAGAGAACTGAAGCTGTTTATGTCGCGTTGGTACAATTTGTTGTTCGTTCCCCAAACAAGTTAGGGGAGCAAACTAAGCTGCATACATTAAGTATAGCATTAAGGGGAGCGAGGTAACCGTTCAGGGGGGAGTGCCCTGGAACATACCCATTGCCTAATTAATCGCT
>CAXTSI010000289.1:0-11916 GCA_964246695.1 uncultured bacterium | reverse complement strand
CGTATAAAGCTTCAACGCCACAGCTGGCTGAATATTTTGATTTAGTCGGAATTGAGTTGGCTCAAAATACTTATCCAGATGGTTACCGCAGTGAAATGAATTTAGCAGCGTTACAGTGGTTGAGTATAGTAGCAGACCGCTTGCAACGCGGATATGTATTAACAATAGATTATGGCTATCCCGCCAGTAGTTATTACAACCCTAGGCGATCGCAAGGAACGCTACAGTGCTACTACCAACATCAGCGCCACAACAACCCCTATATCAATATTGGACAACAGGATATAACTGCTCATATTGATTTTACTGCTTTGGAGCGATGGGGTGAGCGTTGCGGATTAGATAAAGTTGGTTTTACTCAGCAAGGATTGTTTTTGATGGCGTTGGGGTTGGGCGATCGCATTGCCGCCCTGTCGCAGACCAAGCAACCACTCTCTGAGTTACTGAGCCGCCGTGATGCACTACACCAGCTTTTAGACCCCTTGGGACTGGGTGGGTTTGGCGTCTTAGTTCAACGTAAAGGTTTGAGTGAAGCAGAAATTTCTCAAACTTTAACAGGATTTTCTCTGCCAGAGTAAGCTTAGGCGTTCTAGTCAAAAAGAGCGATCGCATCTTCACAAAGAAACGCTACAAGTTGGTACTTATTAGTCTACCATAACAATGATTGCAATTAGAAAACAGACACTCTTGAGGGTAATAATTCATGAATACCCATGACTTTTTAATGTTAGTGACGCTACTGACCCCTGGTATTTTACTTTCAGTATTGATTATGGCTTCTTTTGCCGCAGGTGGCTGATTACCAGAGCAGATAAATTAAAAATTAAAAATGCAAAATTAAAAATGAATAATTCCCCTTTTTAATTTTTAATTTTTAATTTTTAATTCTTTAGTGAGAATTGAACAAAGAAAAGGAGGTTTAGATGAAGGTAGCATTTCTGGGTACTGGATTAATGGGACTACCGATGGCTCAGAGGTTATTAGCGGCAAATATAGAGCTAATTGCCTACAACCGCACCCCAGAAAAGTTAGAACCACTAAAAGCCGCTGGCGCTGAAATAGCAGCATATCCTGAAGAAGCAATTCGCGCTGCCGATCGTGTCATTCTGATGCTGACTAATGCCGTAGCTATTTATAGTCTGCTACTTTCAGATAGGTCGTCGTCAAATCTGGCTGGACGGACAGTCATCCAAATGGGGACAATTACGCCTACCGAAAGTAAAGAAATTAGAAATGCAGTCATTAACGCTGGTGCAGAGTATATAGAAGCACCTGTATTAGGTAGCATTCCAGAAGCAAAAGCTGGTAAACTCATTGTCATGGTAGGCGCATACCAAGAACAATATCAACGACACTTAGAGTTATTAAAAAATTTTGGTTCAGAACCTATCCTTGTAGGTTCAGTAGGAACTGCTGCGGCGCTCAAATTAACCCTAAATCAACTCATTGCTTCTCTGACAACTGCCTTTGGTCTTAGTCTTGGTTTTGTGCAGCGTCAGGGGATCGATGTCGAGTTGTTTATGCAAATCCTGCGATCGAGCGCCCTTTATGCACCGACATTTGACAAAAAGCTGCAACGGATGTTAGAGGGAAATTACGCCAATCCCAACTTCCCAACAAAACACTTGATGAAAGACACAGATTTGTTTATTACTGAAGCAAAATCAGTTGGTCTAAATGTCAGCAGTATTGAAGGTGTACGGGAAATTTTAGAAATAGCGATAAAAATGTCATTTGCTAACGAGGATTACTCATCACTATTTTCTGCTATTAATGGTGACGGAGCGTTATAAGTTAGCCAGAGTGTGACTGTTCTACGTCAGAGCAGATAGCGATCGCTACCACCATCACCGTAAATATAGCGGTTTGCAGTTGAGTCCAAGACCGACTTAACCAAAGGTCCCTTTCCCGACTAGGATTGGTCCTTAAGCATCCTCGCCTTTATCCTCCAAGGAGAGACGTCAGAATATATTGTATCCGAACGAGAACCGCTATAAATATTTAAATTGTATTGCCAATTGATGCGGTGATGATGTAAAAATATACATCGGAGCTATTAAGCTTTCAACCATGCAGCCAGTGCATTTTGGTTGTTTGTTGTAATGTCAACCATTAACTTTACGCAGCTAAATTATGCTGCATAGTGATGAATGGTAACTTAGTTACAATAAAATCGTGTGTTGATAGCTCACTCCAACCACAGCGTCGATCTGTACACAGCTTTCCATAAAAGCTGGCACATATGCGACGCCAAAAGACCACAACCTTTGGAAATTCTACTGTATAACCAGGAAAGCCTTCCGGGAGTTGAGTAGATTTAAGCGTAGTTACAAAATATCATTTCCTACCACGGTTACAACCCAGCACAGATAATAAGACTGCCGATTTAGCCAAAAATCTTTGATCATTTAAAATACAGAGGTATCAATGACTATTATTCCCCAACAGACAGATAAATATAAATTACTTAAGCCACAACCCCATTGGCAAGGGGAACGCCAGATAAACTCTCCGCGCGAGAATGAAGACACTAAGATATTAGATCCTTTAGCGTCGAACTCCATCTTCAATGGCTCAAATCGCGGTCGAGTTGCTATTTTTATTGATGGCGCAAACCTATTTTATGCAGCTTTGCAACTTGGAATTGAAATTGACTACGCCAAACTGCTTTGCTATTTAACTAATACTGGCAGGCTGTTGCGTGCTTTCTTCTATACTGGAGTCGATCGCACTAATGAAAAACAACAGGGTTTTCTGCTCTGGATGCGTCGGAATGGCTATCGTGTAGTTACCAAAGATTTAGCCCAGCTTCCAGATGGTTCTAAAAAAGCGAATCTGGATGTAGAAATCGCTGTAGATATGATCAACCTAGCTCCCTACTACGATACTGGGGTCTTAGTCAGTGGGAATGGAGATCTCACCTACGCCGTTAATGCTGTAACTTACAAAGGAGTTCGGGTTGAAGTCCTCAGTGTGCGCTCAATGACCAGCGACAGCTTGATTGATGTTGCTGACTACTTCATTGACCTGGATACTATAAAAGAACACATTCAAAAGGATTCTCATCCAGGCTATAGCTACCGACCACTATCCAACACGAGTCTGTAATAGAGAGGGGGAATACAAGAATTAAAAATTAAAAATTAAAAATTAAAAATTTTTTAATTCTTGTATTCCCTCCTCTTTTGGTCAACCGCCCCTAATTAAAATGGATATTTTAATTGTTGAGGATGAAACTGAAATTGCTCAGTTAATCCAACTTACTCTAGAAAAAGAAGGATTTTCCTGTCGCATTAGTCGTGATGGTGTGCGCGCCTTGCAGGTGTTTCAGGAGCAACCACCAGATTTAATTATTCTAGACTTAATGATTCCCGGTTTGGATGGACTGGAAGTTTGTGCAAGAATTCGTCAAAAACCAGGTGCAAAAGACCCGTATATTTTGATGCTTACGGCTAAGGGCGAGGAAATCGATCGCGTTATTGGCTTGTCTACTGGTGCTGATGATTATATGGCTAAACCTTTCAGCCCCAGAGAATTGGTGGCGCGGGTGCGAGCCCTACTGCGGCGTAGCCTTCGCCAAGGGGGACAACATCAGATCTATCGAACTCAACACTTTATAGTAGATTTAGAGCAGCGCACGATAAGTCGCAAGCTTGATTCTCAGCAATCAGAAATCTTGGAGTTAACAACCCTAGAATTTAACTTATTAAGCACCTTTGTGAGCAATCCTGGTCGAGTTTGGAACCGTACTCAGCTAATCGACAAACTTTGGGGCGATAACTTTTTTGGTGATGAACGGGTGGTGGATACTCATGTAGCGCGGTTGCGGAAAAAAGTTGAACCTGACCCGGCTAATCCCGCTTTTGTCAAAACTGTTGTTGGAGTCGGTTACAAGTTTGAAGACCTACCTGTTGCGTAAAGACTATGAAGATCAACTGGCGTTGGACCAAATCTTGGTCTTTGGCATCGCGCCTATTTTTCTCTCACTTCGTAGTTATGATAGTGGGGGTAATGAGTCTTGTGACGATCAGCAAAATCTCTTCTCCCCGCTTTTTTATTTTGCACTTGCAACGACTAGAAAATGAGGGGTTGGATTTAATTGATGTCCAGACTGATTTGATTGAAGGATTTGAAACTGCTTGGAGGCGAAGCACTTTCTGGTCAGTCTTAGTAGGTGCAACGGCTGCGGGTGGTTTGAGTTACTGGGTGTCGGTGCGGATAGTACAGCAGTTGAAGGAGATGGAGCAAATTACTCAAAAGTTTGCTGCTGGTGAACTCAATGCGCGACTACCTAAAAGTGATATTCCAGAATTGAATCGGCTGGGTGTCAGTTTCAACAGTATGGCAGCTTCTTTACAAGGGGTGGAAGCACGGCGACGGGAACTGATTGGAGACATGACCCATGAGTTACGGACACCGTTAACTGTTGTGCGCGGTTACTTAGAAGAACTTGCTGATGGAGAAATTGAACCGTCTGCTGAGATTTATCAGCAGCTAGCAAAAGAAACTAAACGCTTAGAACGGTTGGTCAACGATTTGCAAGAACTGTCGAAAGCAGAAGCAGGTTACCTGCCGATTAAGACAGAGAAAGTTCAGTTGCGTCCCTTATTAGAGTCATTAGTACAGAAGTTTACCGACCAACTGCTAGAAGATGGTCCAGTTCTACTCCTGATTTGTCCACCGCAACTCCCACTCGTGTTAGCGGATATCGATCGTACAGAACAAGTGCTAGTCAACTTGGTAGGCAATGCAATGCGTTATACCTCCAAAGGCTCGATTAATATCCGTGTTTGGACTGAATTCAGTAAGCTCTGGATTGCAGTTATTGATACAGGTATGGGGATTGCGGTAGAAGATTTACCTCACGTGTTTGAGCGCTTCTGGCGAGCTGACAAATCAAGAGATCGCCATTCCGGAGGAACTGGCATTGGTTTAACTATCTCGCGCCGTTTGGTTGAACTACAAGGCGGACAAATTGAGGTCGAAAGTGTGCAAGGTAGTGGTAGCACGTTTCGTTTTTTTCTGCCTTTAGCTTAAGTTCAGTTATATCCTCTACAAGCAATTAACATCACGCGGGCTACCTGTTTCCGCACAATCTTTATTAAGTTATAATTTATACTATATCACTATACTAGGATCGAGATCGGCGCGAACAGATAAGATAACTTTTAGTCTGCTTATTGTTAGTTAAATTTAGGTGTAAGTACTGATTGGCGTGTCTTCGGAGTTATATTAACATTTATCTTGTAATAACTAATCGTGGGCATAAAGTTTAAAGTATAACTAAACCCAATAAAAATTTATAATAACTGAATGCAAGTAATTTTTACTGGACTTAAATAGCTTAAGGAGTACCGACAGTGAGTAAGTTTGAATTGCCTATGGTTGTTAGTTACGCGCTAATAACTTGCTATTTCTTTAGTAATTGGTTAAGATTTTGTCTCCGCCATCCCAGCTCTTCTCTAGAAGATAAATTTTTATCTTTTGTGATGTTCTTGATCACAACTATCTTATGGCCCCTGCTGATCCCGATGTCTTGTGTAGAAATTTACAAAACACGAAAATTTGAGTTCAGTACTATCGTTCCTGTTATGGTGACAGTTTTTGCGTTTAGTCTGGCATTTTATATGGGTTAGTTGTATTCTGTCTATACTTTTGCTATCAGTCTTATTATTGGTTTCCACTCAAACAAGAGGGTCTTCTTCAAGATTAATTTTTTCCTAACCCAAATAAAATAGGGACGGACAATATGACCATCCCGTAAATAAATTCTATATATAGCAGTCCTATTTAATTTATGGACAGGGGGACAAGGGGAGAGGTGTTCGCGACTCCTGCACGGATTGCTATAAATAGTAATAGATTTATTGCACTACTTGAGCTGCTGGAAAAGCACCAGGTCGTACTGCTAAGTTGAGGTTTTGTCCATTGCGATGCAAATCAATCCGCAAATCTCCACCGAGTTGGCTATTTTCTACCACGTTTTGTACAGATCTTGCGTCTGTAACTGATTGACCGTTGAGCTTTTCAATGACATCACCAGCACGTATCCCCGCTTTAGCTGCAGGTGAATTGGGCATGACTTTAAGAACTAAGACGCCGTGGTCTTCATTGACACTTACACCGGTGTTAGGGTCTGAGTTGAGGCTTTGCTTGATCTCAGGCGTCAACCCCACCATCTGAATTCCCAAATAAGGATGTTGTACTTTGCCTGTAGCTATCAGTTGACTAGAAATGCGTTGCGCGGTGTTGATGGGAATGGCAAAGCCCAATCCTTGCGCCCCCTGAATGATAGCTGTATTCATGCCTATCACTTGACCTCGAGCATTCAGCAGGGGTCCACCGGAGTTACCAGGATTAATCGCCGCGTCTGTTTGAATATACTCTACTCGTCGATCGGGAGAACCAATCTGATTACTAGTGCGTCCGGTAGCACTAACGATGCCAGTGGTAACGGTATTATCTAAACCAAGGGGGTTGCCGATCGCGATCGCCCATTGTCCTGGCTCTAGCTTTTCTGAGTTACCCAATGCCACTGTTGGCAAACTGTTCGCCTCAATCTTGACAACAGCAACATCTGTTAGGTCATCTTTACCCAGCACCTTACCTACATAGCTGCGCCCATCCTTCAGTTTTACTGTCACTGTATCCGCACCATCAACCACGTGGGCGTTGGTGAGAATGCGACCATCCTTACTGATGATGAAGCCTGAACCAGTACCTCGTTCCACTCGGTTTTGGTTTGGTATTGGCACTGCAGATCCAAAGAATTGGCGGAAAAACGGGTCGTTGAATTGCTCTGGTACTCGAGTTTTGACTGTTCGGGAAGAATCAATCCGGACCACAGCAGATCCTACCTGCTTCACTATCCCTGTGACAAAGTTAGGATCGGTGGCAGCTGTTATTGGGGGAGCGGCATCGACTGGAGCAACTGCCAGGTTAGATGCATTATTAGAAACCTGCTGGTAGTGGGAACCCAAATATCCGCCTGCAAATGTCATCCCAGACCCCAGCAACACTAGCGATAGATTAAAAGCTGCTTTTTGCCAAGGTGCAGCATTGCGGGATTTCGGGGCAGAAGTGTTTAAGGGGATTTTATTGTATTGTCCTGACTCGTTATCGTCATCACGTGGTATCTTATACATTTGCTTTCTGTAGGGATTTCAAGATAATAACCCAAGTTGCAGTTGCTACTTATGTGATGCATGGTAATTGGTAATTGGTAATTGGTAATTGGTAATTGAGAAAAAGTTTTTTCTGACCATTACCTATTACCCATTACCAGCCCTAATTATAAACTCGTGCAACTTACGTTAATATATTTCTAATTTAGAAATTCTTTGTGACAATCTTGTTACGGAATTGTTAAGGTATTGTGAAGAGTCTGTTTATTTAAACTCATCCCACTTTCTTTAGGGGTGGGATTTTGTAGGTATGGGGCATGGGGGAGCGTAAGCGCCGACACGAGTGTTTCTCGATCTACGGGCTACTGGCGTCATGGGGCGTGGAGTCCGTTACCTATCAGTTTAACTATGCCGAAATTAACATAATTTTTATCTGTGCAGCGCTTACCCGATCGCTCCTCACTTTATCGTCTCCCTCAGTCAATGGCAATGTCAAGTGCAGATGAACAAAAAAGTAAGAAGTTTGACAATTAAATAGTTGTAAGTTACAAATATGCTCAGTATATCCAGGTATTTGTTGTGCCAACCTTTGTTAATTCTGCTTCCTAAGAAACCAGCATTGCGATTTTAGGAACCAAGGTAACACTGACGCGGACATTAGCCCAACAGCAGAGCCACCAGGAACTGCAAAAGGGATGGGTATTCGAGAGCGAGTTCTGTAAAATCGCTTTGCCGTGAAACCGAACACTTACTTTAAGAAACAAAGTTACTTACATGCGTATATGGAAAGTTGCAGCTTGTACTTTAGCTGCTTTCGCCTTTGGTGACTTGAGTCACGGCGCTTGTGCCTCTGTCAGCAAAACTGCTACATCTGTACCAAGAAATCCGGGACACAGGCTCGAAACTCTTGCGATCGCTACCCCAAATCAAACTGACACTATCTCTGAATCTGAGTACTTGCTCTTGACTGAAGCTCGTCACTTAAGCGGAAGCTTGGATTCCTTATTGACAGACAGCAGAGGAACACAGACACTAAAGACGCCTCAAGTTGCTCAACAAACGACCCTCTCAGACATCCAAGGTAATTGGGCACAAAGTTTCATTGAACTTTTGACGAACCGGGGGATTATTCGAGGATTTCCAGATGGCACTTTCCGTCCAGACCAGCCAGTCACACGCGCTCAGTTCGCCGCTATGCTTCAGAAAGCTTTCCAAAAAGATCCTGTCCGCAATGCTGTTAAATTTGTGGACACGCCAGCCAATTATTGGGGTAACGACGCAATTCAAGCAGCTTACAAGATGGGTTTTCTCAAGGGATATCCGGGCAATGTCTTCAAGCCTGACCAAAATATCCCTCGCGTTCAGGCATTGGTTTCTCTGGTCGATGGTCTGAATCTTGCTGCAAACAAGACAACGCCAACGGTTTTAAATACCTATTTTCAGGATGCCGCTCAAATTCCTGACTATGCTCGCGAACAGGTTACTGCTGCTTTACAGAACCGCCTAGTTATCAATCATCCCAATGTTCAGGTTCTAAATCCTCTTCAGGTAGCAACACGGGCAGAGGTGGCGGCGTTTATCTATCAAGCCTTGGTCAAAGCCGGAACGACGCCGGAACTAACGACCTCTGAAACGGCAACTCAATATGTCGTAGACTCCAAGCCACCACAAAACACAGTGGGCAAGATAGCTCAACTTGAAGACTTGCGGCAACGTTTTCTCCTCCCATCAATATCCTCAAGCAAACTGAGGGCAGCTACAGGAGTTGTGAGTGTACCAGGCTCATCTGTTGCTAGCCCTACTGCTTTCGGTGCGCAGTTCGGTGATGTTTTCCTCGGAGCTAGTTACCAAGCGAGGGCGCGCTTTAATAATAGAGATGATGGTGGAGTGGTGTTTGGGTTTGGTCTGGGAGAACGGCAAATAGTCGGGTTAGAAGTCGCTGTTTCTTCTTTTTCCACTTTTCGGGAAGGTCTTTTCACCAACGGCGGTATTAGCTTGAAGCTTCACCATTTGTTCCCTCATAACTTGGCGATCGCCGCTGGGGTAGAGAATGCGGCTACGTTCGGTTCTCCGGATGGGGGAAGTAGTGTTTATGGAGTTGTCAGTAAAGTCTTGCAACTGAGAAACGATGTTAGCAAACCCTTTAGCACTGTCGCTGTGTCCTTGGGTTTGGGGGGTGGTCGTTTTCGCTCAGAACACGACGTTCAAAAAGGCATAGACTCTGTAAATGTGTTTGGCAGTGTGGGGCTAAGATTAGCTGAACCGCTATCGCTAATTGCAGACTGGACTGGTCAAGATTTGACAATAGGTACTTCTATTGCCCCCTTCCGAAATATTCCGATTGTTGTTACCCCTGCTGTTGCTGATGTTACCGGCAATGCTGGTGATGGTGCTAGATTTATTCTAGGTGTTGGTTTTGGCTACTCTTTCTAAATCCTTTGGTATAAACACAATGATTAATATTAAACATTTTCCATTTCATCTGATTCTAAGCTTTACTTTTGGATCGGCTTTCATACTTTGCCAAGCATCGCTGCCAGCTCTAGCCCAAAAGGGCAACCAGTCAGATGTCACTGGTGCGATCGTTACATCTAGCGAAGTCGCAGGCGGTACTTTTGCCCCCTCCCCTGCCGGGGAAAGGGGTAGAGTAGCATTTACCAGCAATACCGTTCGAGCTGCTGTCAATCAAGCCGCTCTTAATGTACTCAATCAGCTGAGTATAAACGCGATTACCTCACTAGCTGGTAACCCTATCCCTGCAGGCACACAACAGACTTTACTCAGTGTTCTGACAGCACCAAGATCTGTGCAGGTGAATGCAGGTAGTAGGCAAATTACGAACGCATTAAGTAGTGTGCAGGGTGGTCCTACAGACAACCAAGCAGCTCAGCAATTAGTGAATAGCTTGCAAGGTTTGCTGAAAACTAATTCAGCATCGCCAAGACAAATTAGTAATGTGAAAGTCAATCCAGCTCAATTAATGGCAGCAGTGAAAGCTTATAATAATTTAATTAATGGTAGCTCTGCACAGTTTCTCAATAGTCCGCCACCTGAACTACTAGCTATTCGATCGGTACTGTCGCAATTGATTAATACTTTATCTTGATTCGCGAGCGGTTAAATATTGGGAGCATCTCACCTTTGCAAATATACCTGGCGATTAGAAATCGCGGCTATACAAACGAAGTCCGCCTACGCGGACTCTAGGAATTTGAAACCCACGGAGGTGGGTTTTGTCTGTATAGCCAAGCCAGCGCTGCAGGAGGGTTTCCCTCCGTAGGCGACTGGCGCGCGAATTCCATTCGCCAGGGCAGGCGTGTTTTTACAAAAGTGAGATGCTCCCTAAATATTTCCTTCCTTTGGCGTCAGGATAGTGCTTTTTTGGGGCAATAGGTAAATTGCCCCAGAAATCAGCGTCAAAGCGACAGAAACCCAGAAAGCAATCAGGGAAGGTAATTGCCATACTTCAGGTAAAGGAGCAATCAGGAGTGCGATCGCTACTATTTGACTGACGGTTTTGAGTTTGCCCCAAATATTTGCTCCTGTAATCGTAGTTTGACTGACACGCCAACCGGCGATCGTTAACTCTCGTCCTAAAATCAGAAACACTGACCAAGCAGGAACTTGTCCCAATTCAATTAAAGCTAGTAACGGCGCAAGAACCAGCAATTTATCAACTAAGGGGTCAAGAAATTTACCTAATTCGCTTTCTAAGTTTAATTTCCGGGCTAAATAGCCATCTAACCAATCAGTCAGCGCTGCCACGAGAAAAATTGCCAAACATACCCATCTCGCTTGGGTTGTAGGATTATGTAACCCATAAAGCAGAAATGGTAACGCTAGAAGGCGAGAAAAAGTAATCAAGTTAGGTATAGTCATAGGATTGTTGGTTGTTAGTTGTTAGTTGTTAGTTGTTAGTTGGTGGTTGTTAGTTGTTAGTTGTTGGTTGTTAGTTGGTGGTTGGTGGTTGTTGGTTGTTAGTTGTTAGTTGTTAGTTGGTGGTTGGTGGTTGGTGGTTGGCTGTCAAAAAGAACGACTCCCTATTGCCCACTCTCCATTAGCACCAAACATTAACCAACAAACAACCACTAACAACTAACAACTAACCACTAACAATACTATGACTGAACAAACAGATACCCAAGTACGAATAGAGCGCGATTCAATGGGCGATCGCCAAATCCCTAGTAGCGCTTACTACGGCATTCAAACGCTGCGAGCAATAGAGAATTTCTCCCATCGGTGGAAATGTTTTCACCTTTGCTCAAGGTATCCTTTTAGGGTTAAGATAGAAAAGACAGCAATCCATCCCATATGAGCGAAACTGTCTACATCGAAACCAGTATCTTAGGCTACCTCACAGCCAGACCAACCAAAAACCTGATCCTAGCTGCAAACATTGAGGTAACAAGAGATTGGTGGGAGTTTCGCCGAAGGGCTTTCACTCTCTACGTCTCGCAGGCAGTTTTGAATGAGGTAGCACTGGGCGACTCAGAAATTGCGACTCAACGTTTGGAGAACCTGCGCGATTTTCCATTACTGGAACTAAATCAGGCGGTACGGGGCTTAGCAGCACAATTTCTCACACGAAGCAATCTTCCCCCTAAAGCTGATGTCGATGCGATCCACATTGCAGCAGCTACTGTCCACGGTATGGATTACCTGTTAACGTGGAACTGCAAGCATATTGCCAACGCCCAAATTCAAGGGAAGCTTGCAGAAATCAGCCTCGATTTTGGGCGTTGCAGAATAGAAATATGAATTAGGGCGATCGCTATGAAATGTCCAAGGT
>CAXTSI010000288.1:0-12020 GCA_964246695.1 uncultured bacterium | reverse complement strand
CTACTCCCCCTACTCCCCTCCTCTTCTCCCGGATTTCCAGCCAGAAGTTAACTCCAATAATTCCGGATAGGGAAATAGCCACGATCGCGATCGCCCAAAACCACGCTTCGTTGATTGCTCCGGCTTCTACGGCAAAATAGATCGCCATTGGTATTGTCTGGGTTTGTCCGGGGATATTACCAGCTAGCATCAGGGTAGCGCCGAATTCACCCAAGGCACGGGCAAAAGCTAGAGTTGTTGCTGCTAAAATTCCTGGAAATGCTAGGGGTACTGTGATGCGCCAAAAGATTTTCCATTCTGAAGCACCAAGGGTTCTGGCTACCTGTAGGACATTGCTATCAATCTGTTCAAACGCTCCCTGTGCAGTCTTATACATTAGTGGGAAGGAAACGACTGTCGCAGCGATCGCCGCACCATACCAAGTAAAGACAACGCTGAAGTTCAAAGACTCCATAAGTTTCCCCAAGGGACCATTTTTGCCAAACAGCAGCAGTAACAAAAAGCCGACGACAGTTGGCGGCAAAATCAGGGGAGAGACGAAAATTCCCTCAATCAGCGATTTCCCTTTGCCTCGATATCCCAGCATCCAATAAGCAGCTGCAATACCAAGAAAAAAGGTAATAAATGTTGCCAGCAAGGAAATTTTCAGGGATATCCACAATGGGGAGAGATCAAGGGGCATATTTTAAATTGGTTAGTTGTTAGTTGTTGGGTGTTGGTTGCTAATTGCTAATTGCTAATTGCTAATGGCTAATTGCTAATTGTGAGAGTGCCATTAGCCACTAACAACTAACAACTAACGACTAACGACTAACGACTAACCACTAACTAATTCCTATTAACGGCTTCTGAAGAGCGATGGCACAAGAAAACCGTATTTTTGGAGTACAGTTTTGGCAGGATCGCTGGATAAAAACTGGACAAAATCCTTAGCAGCATCGACATTTTTACTACTTTTCAATACTGCCATTGGGTAGACAATCGGGGAGTGGGATTTCTCGTCAGCAACAACTGCCACTTTTACCTTATTAGAGATTTTGGCATCAGTAGCATAAACCAAACCCGCATCAGCGTTACCACTTTCTACAGCTGACAGGACTTGACGTACATTGTTGGTATAGACTAATTTGGACTTGACCCGATCGTAAATATTCAATTGCTTCAAGACTTGATCGGCGTATTGCCCTGCTGGGACACTCCTAGGTTCGCCGACTGCAATCCGCTTAACTTTGGTGTCTGTCAGGGTGTTGAAGCTGGAAATGCTAGTAGTAGAATTATTGGGCACAATCAAAACCAGACGATTGTTTGCTAGATTGGTACGAGTACCGGGGTAAAGCAGCCCTTTTTGCTCCAGTGCATCCATTTGCTTTTTACCAGCAGAGATAAAGACATCTGCTGGCGCACCTTGCTCAATCTGTTGCTGCAATGCACCAGAAGCGCCAAAGTTATAACTTATGTTGACGTTTAGTTTACTTTTTTGGTAAAGAGGCTGAATTTCTGCCATTGTCTCTTTTAAGCTGGCAGCAGTAGATACGAGTAGATTGGTGTTTGACTGTGCTAAGACTTTATCGGAATCAACCAACCCGAAACCAACTCCTAGGAGTAAGCTAGTAACAGTTGTGACTATCAAGCCAATAATTTGTCTTCTTTTCATAGGAAAACCTCAAGACAACGATTTTTTTCATAGAATTGATATTGGTAATTTACCAACATAATCGGATAGTTACTTATAATTTTGGTAAAATTATGCCGAGAAAAGAACAAGGATGGGTCACGTTTCAAACATCGGAGGAGGAGCGGAAACTTCTAGAGGAGTTCTGCCAGGAGTCTCAGCGTACTAAGACAGAGATCTTGCGGGAACTAGTGCGTGGTCTGAGTAAGCACTCTTCACGACCCTCGTTTCCAAATATGCAGGAACTGAAAGAAGATGCTTACACTCCCGAGATGGAACTTTATAGTGAGAAGAAAGCTTTAAAAGTTAGCTCCCGCAATATTCTGAAGGGTGTCGTTAAACGAGTTATCACCGGATCGGTTAATAGTGAGGTGACGCTGGAGATTGTCCACAAAGTTGAGCTAACGTCGATTATTACCAAAGTGTCAGCAGAGGAATTGGCTCTGTCTGAAGGAAAAGAAGCTTATGCAGTCATTAAAGCCAACGATATAGTTATTGCTAGGGAATAGACGTTAATAACCCACACAGGTATGCTTCGCATACAGGTGGGGCTTGTAAAATAGCCCTAATTGACCCGATAACGTGGGAGAGGTTCGTACTCGTTAATACCACGTAGCTGTTCAAGCGATCGCCCCAATCTATAAAATGTGCAAAAAATAGCAAAAGCCCAACGGTTGTAAACCAAGGGCTTTAATGTTGCTTATGTAACGTTCGTCGCGGCTCAGAAGTGAGAAACTGGTACTTTAATTGATCCACGAACTCCGGAATCGAGTGGCGGAACCTTGGAAACACCGAATGGGTCAACTTGTTGAGGAGTCTGATTGGGCGAAGAACGCAAAAATCGCTTGACGCTAGCAGACGGATCTTTGAAAAAGTCCACCGGGTTGAGAGATTGAGATGGCTGATTATGTACTGATGGAATTGAGTTAGTAATTTGTTCTAGTCTGTTGGTTTGGTCAATGACATTACCTGCATCACTATTAATTGTGGCTGGATGAGTAACCAAAACAGCAGCCTGACTGGGATCAGTTTCGTTTGCGTAGGCTCTCTGAGTCACGGCGATCGCGCTCAGCACGACGAAGGCTTTCGTTAAGCGTTTCATAATTAAGTCCGCTCTCATGATGCTTGCTCTGCAATTCAATTGTGCTATATTATGTAGTCTTCTGTCACGCGCAGCCCAAGTTTAGAGTAGTTCGTGTAGAATCCCGTCAAGAGGTTAATTTTTTGTTGACACAACTGGTATTTTAACAAAATACAGGAGTTAGGAGCTAGGCGCCTCCTCTATTCTGACTCTTGGCTTCTTTTTCCTATATATTTTTTTAGTTATATTTGAATGGGATCAATTTGATTATTATTATAGTAATGTAAAAATATTTTAACTGCGAGGATTATATATCTGTGCGGGACGATCTACAAGGATTGGAAATTACTCAAAAAGAACTACAGAATTTGACTAATTTGCCAGTAAAGGAGAAACTTATTCTCATTATTAATCCCATGAAGAAATGGGTAAGTAAATTTATAGAACAACTTAAAGGGTCTGAAGGTGCTACCGTATTTTTTAAGGGATTTTCTCTCTTATTTTTCATCTTTTTTCTATTTGATGTTTTTATTAAAATGTTTGCCACATGGATAACAATTTCCTCAGGGTTATTATTAATAATATTATGCTTACCTGCGGTCATACTTATACAAATTGTCTTCTACATTGTGTGGAAGCAAAGAAGCCGTATTGTCAAAGCTAACATGACACATTCTCTCAAAATTATTTTAGATGATGTTGATAGGTATAATGCTGTTGTCAAAGCGATAGATATCAACGATCAAATCGAGGCAGCAGGCAATCTCGGAGCGAGTATCAAGGAAAGAAAGAGAGTTGTCGAAGCACTTCAACTTACAAGAGCCGATTTAGTTCGCGCTTTGATGACAGAAAGAATTTTGAGAGAGAATAAGAAATTTATCGTTAGTAATACAGAATTATTTGCCAATAACTTAACTACTTTAATAGCAATGCAAGTTACTGAACAAGCTACTGAACACGGACGGTTACTCAATGAAGCGTTGCAGATTGCCTTAGATGTGCAGTACGAAATGAGAAGGTTACAAGAAAGGTAAAATTGTTGATTGGGGAATTGCTAATTGCTAATTGCTAATTGTGAGAGTGCCATTAGCGATTAGCGATTAGCCATTAGCCGTTGGGCATTGACCGTCGCTTCGCTCCAAGTCAAAAGTCAAAAGTCAAAAGTCAAAAGAACAAAAAAGTACAGGTTCCCCTAAATTTATTTATGGAGAAAGAAAAAAATGTATTTCGAGACGCAAAGCGCAAGAAATACGGCGTCCTTATTACAGGTTCCCCTAAATTTATTTATGGGGTTCTTACTTTTGACTTTTGACTTTTGACTTTTGATTTCCCCGAAGGGGTTGACTCGGTTTAACATAAAGAGTATTAAATAAAAGTGTTCGCAGCATGGACTGGAAAGAAATCTCTGGCAACTGGGTACTTGTTCCCCGAAATCCCGTCGGTATTGTCCATTTCTTGGGTGGTGCATTCGTTGCTACAGCACCCCACATAACCTACCGATGGTTACTAGAACAATTGGCAGGCAAAGGCTATGCGATCGTTGCCACACCATTTGTGAACACTCTAGATCATAGTGCGATCGCTAAATCTGTACTGTTAAACTTTGAACGTGCCCGAGAACGCTTACACGATTCGGAAATACGCAAGCGCTACCTTCCCATCTATGGTGTTGGGCACAGCATGGGATGCAAACTCCACTTGCTCATTGGTAGCCTGTTAGGCGTAGAACGCACTGGCAATATCCTCATCTCCTTTAACAACTACGCAGCAAGAGATGCTATACCATTAATTGAACAATTCAATGTAGCCGCTCTTGAATTTACCCCCTCTCCGTTGGAAACCAACAAACTTGTACAAGAGCAATACAATATTCGCCGCAACCTGCTGATAAAGTTTACCAATGATACCCTTGACCAATCAGCAGCTTTAACCGAACTGCTGCAAAAACGCTTTCCGGAAATGGTAACGGTGCAAACGCTACCAGGGACTCACACTACACCCTTGGGTCAGGATATCAAATGGCAGACAGGAGAATCTTTCACACCGTTTGATGCGTTAGGGCAGTGGTTTAAGCAAGAAGTATACCGCGAATTAAATCAGCTCCTCCGCTCCATACTCTTGTGGCTCAATCCTCTTTCACCACCATAATTAGAAGAGGTTAGTAGATAGTAGTTAGTAGATAGTGGTTAGTAGATAGTGGTTAGTGATATGTTTTGACAACCAACAACCAACAGCTAACAACTAACAACTAACAACTAACAACCAACAACCAACAACTAACAACTAACAACTAACAACCAACAACTAACAACTAACAACCAACAACTGACTAATGTGTTTCAAATTCTAGTAATTGATGATGACCCTGCTGTACAGATATTGCTGAAAAGAATGTTGGAAAGACAGGGTTATGCAGTAGTTGCCGCTAGCAATGGTGAGGATGGAATTACCCAGGCAAAGGCTAGCCATCCGGCGCTGATTATTTGTGATTGGATTATGCCTGGGTTGAATGGATTGGAAGTATGCCAACGCATTAAGGCAGACCCTAATTTGTCCACAACGTTTTTTATTTTATTAACATCATTAGACTCGGTAGCCGATCGCGTCAAGGGGCTAGATGCTGGTGCCGATGACTTTATCACCAAACCTATTGAGCACAATGAATTGCAAGCGCGGGTGAGAGCAGGATTGCGCTTGCACCAGCTTAGTCGGGATTTGCAAACCCAAAAGCAAATTTTAGAGGCAGAACTGGCAGAAGCAGCGGAATATGTGTGTTCCCTTCTACCTCTCCCCATGACGGAACCCTTCAACATCAATTTCCGGTTCATTCCTTCACGGCAGCTTGGAGGCGATTGTTTTGATTACTACTGGCTCGATGACAATTATTTAGCAATTTACCTACTTGATACTGCCGGACACGGACTCAGAGCTACTCTGCCCTCAATTTCTGTGCTGAATTTACTGCGATCGCGTGCCCTTAAAGGTCTGGATTACTATCAACCAAGTGATGTATTGTCAGCTTTGAATGACACCTTTCAAATGAATTATCAAAATGACAAATACTTTACTATTTGGTATGGGGTTTATAACAGAGCCAAGCGCCAGTTAATTTATGCTAGTGCTGGTCATCCACCAGCAATATTAATATCCAGCAAATCTCCAGCCCTCACTGAAGTCAAACGCTTAAAGACTTCTGGATTGCCAGTGGGAATGTTTCCACAGGTAAAATATGTTGATGGGTTTTGCGATATTGAAGAAGATAGCACCCTATACATTTTCAGTGATGGGGTTTACGAAATCACCAAATCTGATGGGACACTTTGGACAATAGATGCTTTTATTAAAATGCTTACAAACTCAGATCATCCTGTTAATTCAAAACTTGACTATGTACTAAATTACCTAATTTCTTTAAACTCTAAAGAGGCTTTTGATGACGATTTGTCTATCATCCAACTCAAGTTTGATTAGTTTTTAGACATTATAACTTTGTGAAAATCCTCTTGATTAGGAAATATTTCAAATACCTTATCCATACCAGTAAGTTCAAATAATATCCTGACTTGCTCGTTAATCGAGCAGATAACTAGCTTCCTATCTGCTGCCCGTAGAGCTTTGAAAGCTAATACCAAAGCTCCCAAACCAGAACTATCCATAAACGTCACATCTTTAAAATCAACTAATACAATTTTTGTATTACTTCCTCTTTCTATAATTTCAGTAATTTCTTGGCGAAACTCTTGAGACTTGGTGGCGTCTACACTACCAATAGGTTGAATAACTTGCACTTGATGTGTCATATATTTAAGCAGTTTTTTGTGTAAATGATGTCCTAACGTTGCTAGTATATACCTATCATAATTCATTTGAAAATAGTAGCCAGATAAAAGTGAGGAGTGATAAATTATTAACTCCACTGATAGGCTTTGTTTGTGCAGCCCACTCCCAGACGTTACATGTAACGTCTCTACGATCTGAGGTCGTTTGCCTTCTCTCGAGAGGATACTCCTAGTCAGATGCAGTACAACTGACGCGCCTCACGAGGTAATCGCCTCTACAGTTTTAGTATTCCCAGTTTTTGTGATTTCTTAACAACAGATGCCACAAAGTTAAAAGTCAGGAGTTGCCTGGGTGCGGGAAACCAATGCGTCGCGCACGCTCACTC
The DNA here is from genome assembly GCA_964246695.1 of uncultured bacterium. GTDB lineage: Bacteria > Cyanobacteriota > Cyanobacteriia > Cyanobacteriales > Nostocaceae > Stigonema. Next base: position 5,102 of record CAXTSI010000288.1, on the reverse strand, counting down.
ACCAGCGGACCAAGGGCGCGCTTAACCCGGTGAGGTTTTGTTATTATGGGCAATTAGGGCGGACTTGATATCAAACCGGACTCACCTTAGCTCGATACAATAGCTTTTCGCCTTGACGGTAACCGCTATAACGTACCTTGACAGTTTCGCCTGGTTGTGCTATTCCTTCCATGAGTTGGTGCATCTGGGGATCGTAGGGTAGTTCTGCTCCCACGGGTGCGATCGCTTCCACTTCCCACTGTTGTAAAAGTCTTTCCAGGGGTTTGAGTACTAACGGAACTATATTGATCGCCGGCAGATTTGGATTTTCTCGCGCTTTATGTGCTGCGGTGGGAAATTGCAATAACAAAGATTCTAGCAGTTGCAAACTCGACTGCTGGAACTCTTGCAGCAATACCTGTCGCTGCTGTTCGAGTTGTAATTGGGATCGCGAATATTCTCGTTTTAAATCTGTTATCTGTTGTAACAATTCTTGAGTTGGTGCGTCTTTGTCTCTCACAAAATCTACCTGAGAGAAAGTTGCTACTAGCTCACTTAATGATACCTGTAGCGCTTGTGACAACTTGATCAGCACATCCATCCGCATCTGCTCAACCCCGAACCGCCGCAACCGCAAAATTTGACGCTCTGAAACTCTAGCAGTGCGACTCAGCGCTCTAAAACTAGGAATATTAACCCGTTGCATTAAATCTTGCAACTTCTGGGTGAAATCCATTTGATTGCAATTTTGAATTGAAGCCACCCTTAGAGCTACTCAATTTTTTTGATCTTATCTTGTCAACTTTAAACCATTTCAAGCTTAATTCAACTTCACAACATTGATCTTTAGCGAGCCAAAGATGTCGAGAAAGCGACCGATGTTTTGGGCAATCGGGGTTTCAAGCTGGTTGGGTTAGAGTCCTCGCAACGAAAGCCACTCGTCTAATTTGCGCTTTGGCGGCTCTGTCTGTAATGTGTAGTCTATCCGCCACTGTACTTCTTGGTAATGTTGGCGACCTCCGTGAGCGATCGCACTCCTACCCTCTGAACGGTTACAAAAAATCCTTGATGAATTAATAAATTCTAGATCTTGCACCATTCTCAACAAAACCTAAAAAACCGGGTCTATCAACGGAAAAGTCAGGTTTTCAACTGAGTGATTTTCACATTGACCCGGTTTTTTTGCAATGCAAGATGTCAATTAACCTTCCCATCAAGGGATAGTAGTATGTTGGGATTGAATCATCTAATCCATTTTTTTCGAGAGCGTTAAACTCAAAGATAAGTTTTACAGTTTTCGCACACTGGCATTTCCTGATAGCATGTGCTGCAACGCCAGTAAACTTCTCCCAAGCGTATGTGGCGGAGTAAAATATCCGAACAGCAAGGGCAAGGATGCCTACGCATTTCAGTACGACTTGCGACTAGCGCAGTCGGCAAGTGCCTTGAAGGTCTTAATAAAGTTTCCATTTTAAAAACCCTTAATTACTAAACAAAAAGTCTCGCTAAAAGTTATTAGCGATCGTGTTTAGTCCTACTCTTAAGTTAGAATAAATAACTAAGAAATAACAGTAGGAGATTTACCTAATAACTTAGGGAAAATCCCCCTTTAATTTTGTCGTAGTACTAGATAACGGAATCTTGGAGTCAAGTGGAGTCAATCGGAGTCTATGCCTCTTATCATGCGTTCCAAGTACTCGCTTACACTAAGGTCGGCATCAATGGCAAGTGCTTGCAACTTTCTCCATGCTGTAGGAGTTAATCCTACCATATGCTTTTCTTTCTTCTCGTCGTAAAACACGGGTTGGTTTTTTATTCTTTTTTTTCCTTTACCCAGTTGCATAATTGTAGTTCTTGTAGCTATACTAATAAGATAGCAGTCAATACTTACCGGAGGTGATTAACCAGTGCTTAAAAAGAAAAAAGGTTTTAGTATCACTACCAAAAGTGTCAAGTGCAAACTAGACCGCAATGGATTTGACTTAACTGAAACCAAGACCCGATTTAATGAAGTTGTTGCTTTTTACTTTGCACTAGTTAACACTCATCCAGAAGGTGTTGATATACCTGTTGCAGAGGATGGGGGCTGGAGATTTTACGAAAAGCTAACAATAGGAGAAGAACCTCAGTATCCACTCCCTTTTGACGGGTATCCCGTGCAGTTTCGTCGTTCTGCTATACGTAAAGCGATTGGAGCTTGGGAATCTTGGAATAGTAACTATCAAAAGTGGTTGAACCGTCCCAAAAGGCAAGAGCATCATAGACCACCAGTACAACCGCGTCGGTTTAACTTCTCTCCTAGTTTTGATGATGGGGTGTGGAAAGAGGACGACGGCAGTGAAATCATGCTCAAAATACTGGTTAAAGGGCAGTGGAAATGGGTGAAATTTCAGTACCAAGCCCCAAGTGTCTCTGCCGATTGGGTAAAATGCTCCCCTTCGATAGTCCTGAGAGGGAATGCAACTTATATCGTTTTTCCCCTACAGAAATACGTTCCTTCCTCAGGAGGAATTAAAACAATCATGGCTCAGGACTCCTTCAGGGTCTTGGGTGTAGACATGGATTTAGATCGTCATATCGCTATATGTTCAGTCTTAGAGGTCAACGCTAAGGGCGAAGTGTTTGAGGTTGCACGTCATTTCATCAATCAAACCAGCCAACAAGAGCGTAGGAAGCGACGTTTAGGACGAATAGCCTTGAAAATGAGACAAACGGGAATCGTTGAAAAGGGCTTTGGCTCTACCATGTGGGAGAAATTGCACAACGGTGAAATTGATGCTGGTCGAGCATATGCAAGACAGATTGTGGAGTTTGCTAAAAATTGGGGATGCTCTGTTATTTCCTTCGAGCATCTAGGCAACCTCAAGCCTCAACGCGGTAAATATTCCCGTCGTTCAAACCAGAAACGAGCTTACTGGTTAAAATCCAGAGTGTACCAGCACGCAAGCCGAATAGCTTACCAAGACTACGGCATCCTAACAACAAGGGTCAATCCTCGCAATACATCGAGTCTTGACCCTTGGGGTAATCCTGTCTGGCGAGATAACCAGTTCCCAGTGACGTTGTTTGATTTCCAGTCTTATCAAGCTGGAGCAAACTTCGTGGGAACAGTTAACGGCTACATTGCTCACTCTGGCTTGAATGCTGCACGAAACATCGGGCTAAAAGCGATATTACGACATAAGACTAATCTTGGATTTCGGACAGGTACAAAGTACCAGACTAACGAAATACAAGAGAAAGCCTATCTCAAACGAGTTCAGCCAGTAATGGTATAGGTGTGCAATCAAACTAGAACGGGAAGAAAGCGACCTCCCACTTTGATTGTACCAGGCTTGGGTAGATTGCCTAAAGGTTCCTACTACACTACGCTCTGACTGGTTGAGACTACGTCTCGATGGCTGGTGGAAGCGACTACAGAGGAGCCGAAAAAGTGAACAAATATGGTGCTTAACTCCGGTTGACTACGGTATTTGGCTACTCAGCATCATAACCAGTTATTGGGGTTCGACGAGCGTGATCATTTCCACGCATCCGACCCAGATCGTCTGGTTCAATTACTTGACCAATTACCTCTGTTCTATGAAAAATTTCTGGTGCTGCTACTACATAACCATATCCTGCTAAGTAGTTAGCTAGACGAATCATTGGACTACCTAACTGATAAATATCACTGTAGAATATAATACCTGGATAAATTCCTGCATGCGAGGGAGTTGCCACATACACACGCATCAAACTGTCATCTACTCTCAACTCAACATTACGTTTAGTGATTTGCACTTTTTTGTCTCCAGTAATGCTTTCTACACAAATTACAGCAAATTATCATCTATTTGAACCACAGATGCTTGGTAGGGGTACAACATTGTTCATTGGTGTCAACTTAAGCTGTAACCTTTGAAAATACAGGCGTTTCTCGTTACTAGGCTCTGCCTAGTAACGCTGTTCTGTCCGGCTCTGCCTCCACTAAGTGGAGGCAGAGCCGGACAGAATGCATTCCCACGCTCTGCGTGGGAACGAGAAAACGAGAAAGGTCGGTGCGCGTCAAGGGTTTGACCTTAAGTTGACACCAATGAACATTGTTGTGCCCCTACAGTGTGGTTTATTTACCGTAATTGCTGTAATCAGGAAATGGAACTTACTACCGCAAAGCATTCCTACACTTCCTTTATCTAATAAATGATTGATTTTGAAAGAACTAAAAATGGCACTTAATGCATCTTCAAGTGGAAGTTACTGTAAATAGTAGTGCGATCGCAATTAGTGTGTTACATTCATCAAACACTAAGATTGCTTATTTAAGCTTTTCTTTATAAATCAGTTTTAGACAAACAGCGTTGTGGCTTAACGAGTGTGCCATTCGGTAATTGCACTATTTCAAATGTCACACCAAGTTAAAACACCACTACAGTGAACTTGTATTATAGTTACAACGAAATACTTAATTATTTTTTTCTTAGAGCAGATAAGTGCGAATATCAGTCGGGTAGACCACAATATAACCCTTCGGGTGACCGCCCTGCGGTTCGTCAAAAGTCTAAGGTAACAAGTCAAAAAAAACAAAAAAGGATCAGGTTCCCCTGAATTTATTTATGGAGAAATAAAAAATGTATTTCGAGAGGAGTGCAATCAAGTTATACTACGTCCTTATTACATGCGAATGTATTTATTTATGGGGCTTAATTTTGACTTTTGACTTTTGACTTTTGAATTTCCCCGAAGGGGGCGTGACGCTCCTTCGTCGCTAACGCTTCGCTAACGCCAGTCCCCTACGGCGGGAAACCCGCCTTCTCCCAAGGGGAGACGCTGACGCTCAGTAGCGCTCGTCCCTCGCTACCGCTTCGCTAACGTCGCTAACGCTTCGCTAACGCGAACAGGGCTGGACTCACCGTAGGGGCGCGGTTTCCGCGCCCTTACAATGTGGTCAATTCAATTGAAAACTGCTGTAAGCTACAACTGGCACAGGTGTTTACATTTATTTTGTTTGATTGCTCATACATTACATGTATTTATTTACTCTAAAAAAAGCATAAAGATAGATTAATATGCACTCATATTTTAGAAATCTAAGTAGAACGAGGTGAAAAAACCAAACTATGTAAAGATAAGTAAATACGTAG
>CAXTSI010000287.1:0-12024 GCA_964246695.1 uncultured bacterium | reverse complement strand
CCCCCCCCCGGCGGGCGCCCCCCCGCCGCCCCACCGTGGGGGAAGAGGGGGAGTGGTGATGTTTCTTTCATTCGTAGCGGGTGGTGTGCCGCCCGTGGGGTGCTCCTAATGAACCTGTGGTTCATTACTGACTTAACGGACGATCGCCAGAAACAGGCTTGATATAAATTGGCTTTTGAATATATAAACAACAAATCTTACATATGGAGCACTTCTTCTACTGTCGGTACCCGTTGGTCTTATGAGACTTTTTTTGGCAAACATTGGCAAACAGTAGTCGGTAGAAATCTAAAAGCCTGGTTTTTATGATTTAGAAAACATCTACCATATTCTTGCTGATTGAATCATCATGTTGAAAAGCTTGATTTTCTCCCTAAGTAGTGTAGGCGATCAAATTACAGAAATTCCCAAGCTTGGGGATGATGATGACCCAATTGTTCCGCCCAATTAATTTTGGTTCTTAATTGCTAGAAAGTGCAATCAGATAATTCGGTTTGCTTCCTTACATTAAGTCCATGTACAAATTTATTCACTTTCATCATTTAACGCTCGACCCGCTTCTAGCTTCCAGATATATAATTCTGGCAATTTCCGGTCTTGTCCTTTTAGTTGTTGGTTATCGGGGTCATATTTCAGACAGTTTTTCCATGATGCTAAAGCACCTTGCTTTTCTCCTTGAGCTTCTTGAACTTTTGCTAATAAACAGTGAGTTATAGCGCGATCGCTATCTAATTTTAGTGACATTAGCAGATGTTTTTTCGCTTGCTTGTATAGCTTTTGCTCGAAGTACGCCCAGCCGAGGTTCTTATGCAATGAAGCTTTCACCATGCTATCTTGAACCCGCGACAAAATTGGCTTAATCATCTCAACGGCTGCAGCACTATTTCCTTTGAGAATACATAAACGAGCTAGGTTATTCATTGCAGCATCAGCAGCCCGGTTGTTATACTTCATAGCAATTTCGTAGTGATGGCAAGCATTGGATAATTCCTCCAGTTTTTCGTAAGCTGATCCCAGATTGTAGTGAGCTGCCGCAAAATCAGGACTGAAGGTGATGGCCCATTTCAAATAAAATACTGCACTTTGGAAATTCCCATTTAGGTAGTCGTTGTGACCAATTTTATTCAGAGATTTAGCGATTTGAGTCTTTTCTTCATCATCCGATAGTTGGAACTGCTTTTCCAGGTATTCTTGAACAGGTATATTTGCTGAAAATAACTGTAACAAGAAACTTTCAGGTAAATTCGCAATTTTTTCAGTTGGTTTCACGGATAAAGGAGTTGTTGAAACTATTATCTCCTGTAAAGAAGCGTCTAGTGTCTCTGGTATTTCTGCTGATACTACCTCTTTTGGACTCGGAAAAGCACGCTCCCGAAGTAGCTCTGGTTTGTATTTAGCAAATAAGGCAATTAAATCAGAGCGTTTGTAGCGACGCCCATCAGAATGTTCATTTTCTAACCCAAATTCCTGACAAATTCTTTCAATGAATTTTCTCACGCTAGGTTCTAATATCCCCATTTTGTTCGCAATGACAACATCAGTCTCACCTGCCAAAATTCCTTTTAACACTTCTTTACGTCGAGGTGACAGATGCTCAAATATTTTTTCAAACTCTTGCTGGTTCATCCTTGATTTCAAATTGCGACCATCCAGATACACATTTGTGACTTTAGACTAAGTTAACAAAATTTGATGATCCGCTACTGCATCCAAGTTGACAACCGCGACAATCAATGTCACACTAGTATCATTAAGGTCACAAATGTGAACTTAATTATTGTAGATGGTGTTAAAAAGTGCTGTCCAAACTCCAATATAAGAGTGTGGAAGCTCAGATCTTGCATTCGCTTTTTCGTCCGCCTAGAAATAAACTTCTAGGCTCAAAACTCAAGTATGCGAAGAGGATACTGGATATCTATTTTCAGTTCCTGCATTGGTAAAGGTCAAAATTTATCGAAAATACTTAGCTAAATAGGAGTTTTACTATGTCATTTTTACAGTCTTTACCTGCTGTTATTGCTCTTAATATATCGAAGATGGTTCAACAACAGAATGAAGATGCAGAGCAAAAAAGATTGCAAACGGAAAAAGCTAGAGCTTTAGAACTTCAGAAAGCTAAAGAAGAAGCAGAAAGACTTCGTCACCAAGTTCAAAGTGGTCAAACTTTTAGTAGGGTCTTTTTAATTTTAGGGGTTGGTATGTTAGTCCTTGCGGGAGGAAATTTGCTTGTAGAAGGTCATTTACCAATTATGCAATTAAGTTTGGGGGGACTTTCTTTGACAATTGGTGCATTGGCTTCTAATGGCAGTTAAGTGCTTGTTCTTGATAGAGAAGAATGTCGTTGTACTTATAATCTTGCCGCTTGATGTAGCTTCAAGGATAAAGTGGCCGTTTTTAAAGGATAAAATGGCCGCCCCAGTGTGACTTAAAGTAAAAGATTGCCGTTTTTTAAGGATAAGGTTGCCGGATGGTCGGCTGGAATGCTCATTGCATCGATAGTGCGATCGCCTGTTGTCTTGTCAGAATTTGCAGTTTCAACAAAAAAAGCTTGAATTACATCTTTCTTTGCGTCCTTGGCGTCTTGGCGGTTTTTAAATCGGTATTCTTCTAGCGGTTCGGGAGTAGTTTAGAGATTTAGGTATCAGTTTGTAACCAATTCTCTAAACTTAATCCTTCTACTCTCTGCAAATCAGAATCATTAGAAACTAAAATTAAACCACATGTAATTGCTGTAGCAGCTATCAATACATCAGCATCTTGTATTGGTCTACCTTTTACTTTTAAATCAGCATGAATTTTACAGGCTTGTTCGATAATTTTTATATCGTCTAAAAATAAAACTTCATATTTTCGGAAAAAAATCTCAAAGTCTGCTAATTGTTTTGTAGCATTTGCTGCAATTAAACCTCTTTTTATCTCGTAGTAAGTTATACAACTAATAAAAACTTCTTCTCCTCGACTGGTTACTTCCTCCAGCTTTTGTTCTAGAGTAAGATTTTTTTTCAAAATATAACTAACAATGTTTGTATCCAGTAAATGTGCCACTCTATTTATCTTCCTTCCACTGCCTCATCAAAAATTTTGATTTGTTCTGGAGTCAAATCGTTGAGCGTTCCGGAAACTGCTTCTAAAACTAAAAGCTTGTCAATTCTACGTGTTAATTCATCATCAGGGATAGCTCTAAATTCTTCATGCGAAAACTTACCAAAAAGATTGACTAGGTGTTCAATCCTTTCTTGTTTTTTTAATCTCACCATGTAAAAGCTACTACCTTGAAATAAATTCTCCACAATTGATGAGATGCGGTTTGCGAGTTCTTGAGTATAGTTAGATACTTCTTGCATAAATTTATCCTCAGTTTAATTGTTCCTTCTTTATCTATTTTAGGCTCGGCTACATGGATATAGCAGCTACAAAATTACAGAAATCCCCAAGCTTGGGAATGATGACCCAATTGTTCTGCCCAATTAATTTTGGCTCTTGAGGGCTAGAAAGTGCAACAAAATAATTAATTTGGTTTGCTTCCTTACATTAAGTCCATGTACAAATTTATTCACTTTCATCATTTAACGCTCGACCCGCTTCTAGCTTCCAGATATATAATTCTGGCAATTTCCGGTCTTGTCCTTTTAGTTGTTGGTTATCGGGGTCATATTTCAGACAGTTTTTCCATGATGCTAAAGCACCTTGCTTTTCTCCTTGAGCTTCTTGAACTTTTGCTAATAAACAGTGAGTTATAGCGCGATCGCTATCTAATTTTAGTGACATTAGCAGATGTTTTTTCGCTTGCTTGTATAGCTTTTGCTCGAAGTACGCCCAGCCGAGGTTCTTATGCAATGAAGCTTTCACCATGCTATCTTGAACCCGCGACAAAATTGGCTTAATCATCTCAACGGCTGCAGCACTATTTCCTTTGAGAATACATAAACGAGCTAGGTTATTCATTGCAGCATCAGCAGCCCGGTTGTTATACTTCATAGCAATTTCGTAGTGATGGCAAGCATTGGATAATTCCTCCAGTTTTTCGTAAGCTGATCCCAGATTGTAGTGAGCTGCCGCAAAATCAGGACTGAAGGTGATGGCCCATTTCAAATAAAATACTGCACTTTGGAAATTCCCATTTAGGTAGTCGTTGTGACCAATTTTATTCAGAGATTTAGCGATTTGAGTCTTTTCTTCATCATCCGATAGTTGGAACTGCTTTTCCAGGTATTCTTGAACAGGTATATTTGCTGAAAATAACTGTAACAAGAAACTTTCAGGTAAATTCGCAATTTTTTCAGATGAGTTTACGGATAAAGGAGTTGTAGAAACTATTGTCTCCTGTAAATTTGCGTCTTTTGTTTTTGGTATTTCTGCTGATACTACCTCTTTTGTACTCGTAAAAGCACGCTCTTGAAGTAGCTCTGGTTTATGTTTCCCAAATAACACCACTAAATCAGAGCGTTTGTAGCGACGCTCATCAGAATGTTCATTTTCTAACCCAAATTCCTGACAAATTCTTTCAATATGCTTTCTGACGGTAGATTCTCCAATGCCCATAGCTTTCGCAATGACAACATCCGTCTCACCTGCCAAAATTCCTCTTAACACTTCTTTACGCCGAAGTGAGAGGTGCTCAAATATTTTTTCAAACTCTTGCTGGTTCATCCTTGATTTCAAATCGCTCCAAGTCAAAGCCACACTTGTGACTCTATACTAGTTGACAAACGCGAAATTTTCTGTCACACTAGTGACCAAAGGATATTTGATTCATTCTAGTGACTTTAAATGTTACGCATGGCATCAATGAGTGCTTTTGTCCAAACTCCAAGAAAATAGGCTAGTTGCATTTATTCGGCTCGATTTATTAGAAAATAGTGTTCCTTTGTCGTTAGTACGTTTCCTTCGTATTAATGGTATTAATGGCTGGTGTATTTTTGATTCTTTGTATGCGTTTTCCTACAGTCAACTTTAATGTCAAAAAGCTAATATGCCAGAATATATCACTCCCGAAAAATTTGAGAAGGCTAAAATATCAATTCCTGTTTTTGCCAGAATCAAAGATTTTTTAAGTACAACGGAAGAGACAATTACCATTGAATGGGTTAGCCCAAATTACTCTTCAAAAGAAATTGCTATTTTGTGGGGTCTTTTTCAACTTAGAACAGAGAAAGGAGAAAAGAGAACCTTTATTGTACGTGGTAAGCCTGGATTTTGTGCTGCTGTTATCGAAAAATTACAGCAAGATGGGAAAATTGTTCAAAAAATCCAAGGTTCTGGATGGAAAGGCTGCTAGAGCGCAACCGTCTCAACATTGATTGTATTAACAATTTTGACAAAAGGATTTTACCGTGAAATATCTAAATGATTTGCGCGATATTGGTAGAAAAACTTTGGTATTCATTTTAATTTGTTGCTTGATATGGAATTCTACGGGTTTTTATGCCGCAAGTGCTTATGCATTAGGAAATAATGATTATATAATTCCTCAATGTCAAGGTATCAAAGATGAGGATTTTAAATCTGAACTGAAACGAAATATAGAAATTTTCTTCGCAGAGCAAATAACAAAAAATAATATTCAACATATTGTAGAACAGAAGTGGCAAGATTTGAATCTCAATGCAGTTATTGACTATGAAGTAGACGATGCTGTGATTGCAGTTAAAAATCAGACTGGATATTGGGGTAGATTTACGAGTAATTGGAACTCAGAACAAGCAAAAAGATTGACCGAGAAGATAATTAATTTGGCTTTCAATGATTCATCGGCAGTTGGAGCAAAATTTCAGATATTATCCGAGAAAGTAGCAAAGGAATTATTTGCTAATATAGAACCCATTTCTGCTGAGTCATCTATCTATGCTATGGATTGTCTGCAACAGTTTATTGGCGATCAATATTCACAGATTGTCGTTGATATATTCGACAATAACCTTAAGAGTTCAATAGAAGATATAGGTAGCAATAATATCACGCTACAACCAGATACTGTTAATTTTATCAACTCACATCGAGGCGGATTTGGAGGTGCTGCTTACCTACTGATTAAAAATGTAATCGCTAAGAGAGTTATTAACCAAATCACCAGTAGAGTTGTTCAACAAGTAGCTGAAAGAATTGGCGCACGTATTGCAGAAAGTATAATCCCTATCTTTGATGCTGTTGTCCTTTTACAAACAATATGGGATTTTACCAATCCTGATGCTGGATTGGCGGAAATTCGTAATTACATCAAAAAACCAGAGATTAAACAGGAATTTCAGAAATATATTACTGATGAATTTGAAAAGGAAATGCGCGGTCAATCAAAATTAATCACAGGGGAAATTGTTGATAATGTTTACAAACAGTGGCAAGACTTTAAGAGTGGTTACAGTGAAGCAATTAGTTTGGCGAAGGAATTACCAAAATTTGAGAAAATTTTGAGAGATAATGATCCAGCAAAAGTTTCTTCATTACTAGGAGAACTGCTAGCTAAGATGGAACGCAATCAAGTTAAAGAAGAAATTAACAATGGTTCCTTTAATCGATTAATATCTTTACCAACCAGTTCTTATGTCATCCTCAAGATGCCTGAAGGTTTAAAATTATTGCTTGACTGGGTAGATTTATCAGGTAGCCAAATAGAGGATATTGTCAGATTAGAATTGTACAAGCATTTATCCCCCAAAGATTTAGACCGTCAACTATTAATAGATATTTTGTCTCTTCAAGAACCTTCAATAATTTCTAAGCTTTCATTATTGGATATTGATTCAATTCGGAAGCTGTTATCAACAGTATCTAAACAGAATTTGCTATCGATAGCAGACTATCTATCATCAGATGATCTACAGCATTTAGCTGGATATTTAGATAAGGTACAGCCAGAACAGGTAAATCGACTATTGAAGTTTTTGATTAGTACCCCTTCAGTAATCAAGAATCCTAGTGTTATGGTACATATCCTCAATAGCCAAAATATTGACGCTACCATTAGATTCTGGGAAAAGCCAGTAAATTTATTTTCGTTATTCAACAGTATATTTGAGGTGTTCGCAGATGTTACTTATTTGCCTTTAGTTTCGGATAAGTATGGTATTCCGATAGTGATTTTATTTATTGGTATACCTTTTCTTCTTGTGTTAACACTTGTATTCGCAATCATCACATGGTTTTGTCGCCAATGGCTACAAATACGTCAAATGCAACAATCATTAGGAAAATTTGATGCTACTAATAACTCTGGATCAACAACAGAACCTGGAAATTGAAGTCGGTGAATTATTAACAGTTGTTGTAGTCAAAGCTGCCAATGTAGCTAGTGACATTTTTGAAGCTATTCGCAACTTGCTAGGTGGTCATATGAAGCATTATGAAAAACTAATTCAGGATAGTGTGGACACGGCTTTAGAACAGTTGAAACAAAAAGCAAAAGATAAAGGCTACGATGGAGTGATAGGTGTAAAAATCGCTAACCCAACTGTGGTAACTGGTGGCGTTGAAATAATTGTTTATGGTAATGGTTTTAGAAAAATAACTAACTCGTAGTTGTTTTTTTAATACTCTAAGAAGCCTAACAGTATTGATTAATAACCATCGCTTGAAATCATTTCCATTACAGACAAAAGAGGCTACGACATGAATAAAAATAGAGCCGTGAGAATCAGCAACATCATTGAGATGCGCCACCCTTTTGCTGAGAAAATTCGGGATGAGTATAGTCATTTTATCAGTGGTGAAATTTTACGGCAGTTTTCCGATTGTGATTTTCGATCAAACTTTTGTAAAACACCAGATGATGAATGGAATTTCACTAATTGGACATTTCCTAAAAAGTAGACTAACATTAGCGTTAGTCTGAGTCGGGTTAATGAATTGGTATAGAAAGAAATTATAGGATGTCAAGTTTGGTAAACGTTTTTATCCAACTCATACCCGTCTAAACTTTTATTTCTATTTTGAAACTCATCCAATAACCTGTAGAAAGTATTAAAACCCTCTTGTTCGCTTCCACAATGGAGCATAATTATCTTTGCCCAAGAATTAGAAGTTGACACATGATATTTCTTTTGTATCCAAGGCTGAAACTCCCGATAAAAATCCATTTCTTCCTTAGTTGCTTCAACCCCTAATTCTCTCAAAGCAGTTTTAAAACCAACTAGAAAATGAAATAAATCGCTGACAGAAGCACGTCCAATATACATCCCAGGCTTAGTTTTAATTTTTGGCAAAATCTCAAATAATTTGCTCATGTCCTAAAACCTCCTATCCATAACTTATCTAACTATTCGGTCCTAAATTTCATCCAAATAATCAACCAAAAATTCACCACTAGCGCATTCAAAATCATTGAACCAATCACTAAGAGTCAATCCCTCAATTGATAGATTATCAAATACTCTTTCTTTAATCTCCACACCATAATGAATCCCATTCAGTGTAATTGAATCGTTTATTCCTTGCCTTTCTAGACGTGTACTAATTATATAATCCTCACCTAATCGTGTTTCAATTTTAATAATTCTTCCTAAAATACTATTTTCTTTTAACCACTGCATCACAGCAGTAGCACATTCGTCACATTTATATAGGTCAAACTTTGCGACTATTTTACCAATTTTTTGGTAAATCTCCTCATCGGATAACTGACTCACTCATGTACCCCAACATCTAAATAAATACGCCTATTAATAATCTGAGATCTTGCACCATTCTCAACAAGGCGAGAGAAACCGGGTTTATAAACGATAAATTAAGGGTTTCAGCTTTACAGATTCGCAATAAACCCGGTTTCTGCCGATGGTGCAAGATGTGAGTAATCCCACTCTCTTGTTGCGAAAATCAAAGCAACAAAAAGCTGATGCCGATCGTAGGGTGGGTAATAGGGGAAGGGTTGAGGAGCCTGATATCTTGCACCAGCATCTTAAACCGGTGAATCCAGCGCTCTCCGGCGGGTTTCCCGCGCAGTGGCTCCTGGTGTTAGCGTAAGCGTTGCGATCGAACGGTACTCCGGCGGAGTGCGATCTTCGACGTAAGCGTTGCGGTAGCGTTAGCAAAGCGTTAGCGTAAGCGTTGCGATCAAACGGTACAAGGAGCGTCGGAACGAGCGTCACCCGAAGGGGTTTCAAGCAAATATTGAAAGCTGAAGCCCAATATTTATCGTTGATCAACCCGGTTTTTTAGGTCTTATTGAGAATGGTGCAAGATCTGAGGACTACCGAACTACAATCTAGAGATTGAAGAAGTACCATGAAACCTGTGTATTTAGTCACTGAAAGTTCCACGAACACCGAAATTATAGCGCTTTTCGTTTCAATGAGGTACAGCCTTTCTCTTGTGGGATGGGCTTCCAGCCCGTCCATGAAAACGGCGGGCGCCCATCCCACCCCACAAGATATGTACCTCACCAATACGGGAACCGCTATATCAAAAGACTTTTGCCAACAGAGCTTGTGCAGAGAACAGAATTTGTTACATCTGGTGGCAGATATTCTGCTAGCTCGCTCTCCGGAACCATTCTCGAGAGAGCGCATGCGACCCGTTGCATTGGTCATTAATGCAAATACCACCTCCTCAGGCGCGATTCAGGAACAAGCTAATACCATTACAAGCTTGCTCCTCCCAGCCTCTTCAGGAGTTCCCTACAAAGTCTTTATGGATTGAGTGATGTAGCTATGGGGTCGAACCCAAACTGTACTGGTAGGATGAGCGATCGCTTAATATCTAGATAAAGAGTAGCCAGCAGTTTTATGACAGCTTCCCCAACCCTAGTAAAACGATATATCGAACAACGAGATGAAGGATATTGGATCGAAGGGACTCGGATCTCGCTGGATTCAGTTGTTTACGCCTTCAAGAATGGTGAGTCGCCTGAAAGCATTGCCCAAAACTTTCCACTACTCTCGCGCTTAACAGGTTTATGGTGCTATTGCTTTTTATCTTGCCAACCGAGAGTTAATTGATGCGTATCTAAAGGAAGGTGAGGAAGAGTTTGATAAATTGCAACAGTCCTTTAGAGAGAAGAATCCGCTTCTGTATCAAAAGTTAAAAGCAGCTCAAATACAGAAGCAAAGCAAGGTATGACGACAGTTCGATTTCAAGCAGATGCCGACCTTAAGCAAGCAATTGTAACTGGCACTTCGACGTAGGCAACCCAACCTTGATTTTCAATCAGCCTATGCAGCAGCGCTTGAAGGCAAGAAAGATCCAGAGGTACTGGCGATAGCAGCACAGAATGGCAGAGTTCTTGTGACTCACGATCGAAAAACAATGCCTGCTGAGTTTGGTGATTTCATAATGACACAAACCAGCTCTGGGGTTTTGATTCTTTCCCAAAATCTATCAATCAGTGATGCAATTGAAGCACTCATCCTCGTTTGGGAAGCTTCTACTGCTGAGGAATGGGTCAATCAGATAATGTCTATCCCATTCTGAGGAGCCAGAGGATAAGGGATGGCGATCGCGCCTTCCACGTCCTTGCGCTCACGCTCACAAACTAAACAGTGTTTTTACCGAGCCGATTATGTTTCTGTTGAGCCAGCGCTGCAGGAGGGAAACCCTCCGTAGGCGACTGGCGTCGCGTCTCTACACCGATTTAAATTCCCACGGATAACTCTTGACTGAACGGTATCGACTATCTGCGGTTCAAAATCCAAAATCATTTTAGAGCCAATCTCGATAAGCCGATATTTCATTCACGCCGATTTCAAACGGCATCCCTTTGCCAAAAGGAGGATAAACGCGGATTTTGGCGCTACTAGCAAATCTCTCCAGCCTATTCCCAATTTGTGGAATATTGCTGACTATATGCCAATAAGTGACGATGTCAGGGCAGTCAATAACCAGCATCAAAGTATTGGCAACCGTCGTCATATACCACTGACAACTAGTTAATAATGCTTGTGTAATGCGATCGCACGCTAAAAGCGATCGCCTCATCATCGCCGCTTGCCACATACACTGGAATTTCTTGCTGCAATGGTTTCGGGTGAATGGTGATTTGTTCGCACTGATAATATTGCCCGTAGAAAGACACATCTTTTTTATACAACAGCTTCTGAATCAACGCCATTGCCTCTAGTGTCTTAGCGCGGGATTCACTGATTGATGCGGCAAAGTGCTTGTTTTGTTCAGGAAACGGTCCACCTTTGGCAATTCCAAAGGCGAGTCGCCCATTGCACAAGTTATCCAGTGTCGCTATATCTTCCGCCACACGAATCAGGTTATGAAAAGGTAGCAATACCGCCGCCGAACCTAATCTGATAGTTGAGGTCAACGCCGCCAAATGTGCCATCAACAGCAAAATTGACGGGGTGAGATTAAATTCATTAAAATGATGCTCACTCACCCAGGCTTCCTCAAAGCCTAAGCTTTCCGCATGTTTGACCAGCGTAACTTGCTCCTCGATGGCGCGATGGGCATCGTGGTGATGATTTTCGTAATTACAGAAAATTCCAGTTTTCATTGCGATCGCTATTTTGCCTAGGTTGCGACCCAATGTAAATCCAACCACAAGCGGGGTTCTGCCTGCTTAAGCTTTGACATTGGATCGCGTAACAGTCGCGTAGCATTCAGAAAGACTACCTGAACTAGTCCCATGTTGTCTGCTACTTCTCTAAGTACATCTTTTTGGGCTTGCACATAGGGAATCACTTCGTCAGAGCAATAAATTCCTATGTATTGCAAGCGTTTAGGTGGTCGTCCCCAAAAACAGGTGATGACTTTCACATGACAGCCATCCAATAATTCCCCTACTTTTGGGTAATAGTGATTGACGACCCTGATGAATTCTTTAGCTAGGATGTCTTCACTAATCATGACAAATCTGATTTTTGTAGGGTTTGTCACATTATTTAATCTAACATAAATCAGTCATATAAACATAACTAAATAGTAATTTTTTTAAATATATTCCAAAAATAAAAGGAGGTTAGCAATTATTTTTTGCATAACCTCCTCTTTGCCAAAAATATTAAATTTAAAATTTAATATTTTTCTTCAAACTGGAGTTTAGACTAACAGGGGGCGATCGCTAAAAAGGCTTACCCATTGAAGTTG
>CAXTSI010000286.1:0-12026 GCA_964246695.1 uncultured bacterium | reverse complement strand
ACCAGATCCGGGTTTTGGTGGGCAGTGCCCACCCTACACTACTTAAAATTTTTCACGAATGATTTAGGACTACTATATGAGTCCTGTGAGGAAGCCTTTAGTCTTCTACAAACCTATCCACATTAGTACATATGTACAAATCTAAAATCTTGGTGGTTGACGACCAAGAATTAATTATATATGCAACTATTAACATATTGAGACAGCAGTATCCGGAAGCGGAAATTTTCCAAGCACAAACTTCACAGGAAGCAATCAATCAAGTAAAAAGTATCAAAATTGACTTGATTCTAGTTGATTTAGCGATGCCAGAAATTAGGGGAGGATCTGTACAAACTGAAACGGGGATTCAACTACTCAAGACGCTCATGCAGCAGTATCCGACTCTTAATATTGTAGTGCAGAGCAGTTATCCTCGCTCTTTAGTGCGGCTAAAACTAGCTATCAGCCTTCATGAAGGGGGTTTTACGGTGGTAGATAAAAGCTTGCCAATGGATGAAATGTTAACCAAAGTTGAATGGGCAATCAAGGGTGTGATTTACACTCCCAAAGAAATGCGTTCTGGATTGGAAGTGAAGCCGGAATGGTTAGAAGTGCTGCAACTGGCATTTAATGAAGGGTTACAAGATATTACCATTGCCAAACGGATGAATAAGGTGATCAAATTTGAGACGATGGATGAGCAAAACTTGAGTCTTGAACACAAGCGGAGTCTTTGCCGCTTTCTGGAAGAAGCATTGTGTAATGTGGGTAAGTACGCACATTTAACGACTAGACTTGATGTGACTTGTAGTCAAGAGCAAGGTAGCAATATTATTCGGGTAGCAGACAACGGTTTGAAAGATGACAACGGTTTAGGAGATGACATAATAAAATCGCATTCGGGGTTTGGAACACAGCAAGCGCTTTCTTTAGCTAAACAGTTAGGAGGTAAGTTTGAACGATTTGCCAATTCTCCCCAAGGAATAGTCTGTCAACTCACTTGGTGAGCAAAACTTTGGTTATGGCGATTTTAAGATAAAGTATGTTAGTTGTTAGTTGTTAGTTGTTAGTTGTTACTGGACTTTAGACTAAGTAGGCGATCGTTAAAAAAACTGAAAAATCTTTCTTTTCTCAGCATTGACCAATTTGTGGTCAGTTCAACACAACTGACCGCTTTTTCTTCACTGCCGTTGCTCTAACTTCACATAGTGTCTGTGCAATTCGCTCTTAACTAATGTATGTTAACTTTTATATCAGTAAGCCAAGTGAGTCCGCGCTAGCGATCGCCCGCCGTTAGTCTAAACTCCAGTGGGTACGAAGTGAAGCAATCCCAAACCGCAAGCGAATTGCTTCCCAAGCGCTTCGCTGCATTCGCGGCGGACATTATATATTTAATTTTGCATGACTACTTAGGAAATGTCAGAGGTTGAATTGTTCCCATTTGCTCTGCTATTTGAACTGGTATAAGACCATATTGCACCAGGACCTACCTTGAGAACCATCTGATCCGGGGTAAATATTTCCCAATAAGGTAAGTCAACATCGTCTTCACTATTTGGTAGCAGTATTAACTTACATCCATTACTGAAAGTTACTGTCAGAGCAAGATTGCAGTAGTCAGTTTCAATTCCAGCGATAGTAATGTCTTTAATAGCATTAACTTTCTGTCTGATAATTTCTGGGTCGTCGTTGGCAGAAACCAGGGTTTCATTTGGTCCGTCAAGCCGCCATTGCGTTGCCCGTGTACCTAATATCCACGCTCCTTTTTCCTTACCTGCCATCGATTTTTGTGAGTAAGTAATTCTTGCTCCAATATGAAGAGTTAATTCATCTGCGTAGCTTAGGCTTGCTTTCCAGCAGATTTCTCCAATTACTCTACTAATGATTTGGATTGGCTGCTCTAAATCACTAGGTTGGGTTATGTTCTTAACTAGATTTGCGATCATAGTTCACATTTAGCTTTATTTTTATAAATCTAAAAACTCACGAGCTTTTTGTCTAAGTTCTTGATAGCTAAAGTGTCCACGTTCATTTTTTGTACCACCGTAACCTACGGCTTTCTCATCTTCCAAAAAATCACCAAATTCTCTTCTCTCTTCTTCTGTCATGTTGAATTCACGAGCAACAGCTTCTAGTTGCTGAATGTCTTTTTTCTTAACCAAATATACTTCTACGTAGTATGGCGTTTACACCCTTAATTTTATCGTGAGTCTCGATATACTGGGCTGCGGTTGTCACAGTTGGGTCAATACACGGTTCGGTTAAAGGTTGTATTATGAGTGTAGAACGCGCAGCGTTCTACAGGGTTTATCGGTAGGTAAATTATCTTATGCGAACAGTATTGCATTATATTTTTATAACTCTTTAGTTGCACCCGCCGCTCTAAGAAAGACATTCACTCAGTAACATTTGACCGTTGACACTTAACATTTAATAATAGTGCATATGTACCAATGAGCCATTAGCCATTAATAATCTGCTCTACCGAAATGGAAACATCAAGGAATGCCAGAGGTTGAATTGTTCCTGTAGTAAGTATGAGTTTTGAGGCGTACTCTCCGTGAGAAGGCTCTCGAAATACTACTAATTGTAACTTTTTCAGGTTGACAACCCAATATTCTGCGATACCAACTTCAGCATAGATTTTGCTTTTCGTCTCTAAATCTTTTTCTAAACTAGAATTAGCATACTCAATTAGCCAGAAAATGTTTTCTGGATAAGGGTGATGGTTTCGATACTCGCGCCCTAAGCGTTGGACGATCGCAAGATCCGGTTCGGGTTCCGAGTTGTTGGGCAAGGTAATAGGCTTGGCTTGACGTACTGTGACACGCTTGCCAAGTAAATCCATTAGATACTCATCCGCTTCATGACTAGAATAAGCATGAGCTTCACCTTCTGGCGACATTTCGACAATTTCTCCCTTAAGTAGTTCAACACGGCGATCGTCCAAAATGCCTGCGGCAATCATCTGGTGATACTCATCAATTGTCCATTTGGCTGCAATAATGCTCATGGCGGATACCTTTTAATTAACATTTGCTCTGCTACTTGAACTCCTATAAGACCATATTGCACTCTTGTCCAACCTTAAGAACTATCTGATCCGGGGTAAATATTTCCCAATAAGTTATTTTTTTGTGGTAAAATTATAAATAAAACAAGCTTTATCTGACTGTTGACCTTTGACAGTTAACATTTAATAATAGTGCATATGTATCAGCAAGCAAAGCAAAACAAGCAGAAAATTTTGGTGGTTGACGACCACGAATTAGTTTTATCTAAAACAATTGAGCTACTGAAACAGCAGTATTCAGAAGCAGAAATTCTCAAAGCACAAACTAAACAAGAAGTACTCAATCAAGTTGGAAGTATAACACCAGACTTAATTGTAGTCGATTTAGCTATTCCAGAGAATAGAGGCGGAACTGCCCAAGTTGACATTGGGATTCAACTTCTCGAAACACTAATGCGGGAGCATCCAACTCTTAACATTGTAGTGCAGAGCGCTTATCCACGTCCTTTAGTAAGGCTAAAAAATGCTATTAGTCTTCATAAAGGGGGTTTTACAGTCGCAGATAAAAGTCTGCCCATGAATGAAATGTTAACCAAAGTTGACTGGGCAATTCAGGGTGTGATTTACACTCCTAAGGAGATGCGTTCTGGGTTGGAAGTGAGGCCAGAATGGTTGGAAGTGCTGCAACTGGCATTCAAGGAAGGGTTGCAGGATGCTACCATTGCCTTACGCATGAATGTTTCTCAAAGCTTAATAAAACACTACTGGAGAAAAATTCGGGATGAATTGGGAGTTTACCCAGATGAAGGCACAAATCTGCGAATTCAAACAGAAATTCGGGCAAGAGAGGAAGGATTAATTGGTTAAAAAATGCTAGTGGTTAATTGTTGATCGCAATACTGCAAGGGCTGGTCATAACCATGTGCAATCAACCGGATTTGATATAACGGGTGTCCGATACGGTGATGTAAGGCCTTACAGCATCATTAAACCGTAGGGGCGCGGTTTCCGCTTCTGGTCAATGTGGCAGCTGTATATCATAACAACTACCGGACATGATATAACTGTACATTTGCCTCGCCAACTGGAAGATAAGAGCATTAGCAATCAAATCATTGTCGTAATACTTTCAGTCTCAGAATGCTCTTCATAACATGCTTGCGCTTATTTACCCCATTTTTGTAGAAAACTACTCTATCTGAGTATGGAAGCACGAGGTTTCTCGTGAAAACCTATCGCAAAGAGTTTATGAAAAGATCAGTAGTCAGATTATTAAGGTATACACCACCCAGGAAATCATTAGTCGCTTTATTGTACTCGTTGAGATTGTTGTTGATATTGTTGATATTGTTTTTATAGAGTAACACCAAACCATTGTCTGGGGTAAAAGCTATATCTGTTAAACTGTAACCTACTTTTTTATACACTGTCTTAATTGCATCAACAGCCTCTTGTGGAACATTATTCTCAGAAGCCCTATCGCCACCATCATAGATAATTACCCACCCTTGATTAGAAGTGAACGCAATAGTATTGATAGTTGCTCCTTGTTTATTTATAGCCGCTAGTTTATCAAGAGCATCTGGTGGAATATTCTTTGTATAATAACTATTCTTGCCATAGAGAATTGCAAACCCTCCATTGGGAGTGAATGCAATAGTATTGATAGTTGAGTTTTGTTTATTTAGAGTGGCAAGGTCATCAAGAGCCTCTGGTGGAATATTATTTGTATAATAACCATTACCATCATGGATAATTGCAAACCCTCCATTGGGAGTGAATGCAATAGTATTGATAGTTGAGTTTTGTTTATTTAGAGTGGCAAGGTCATCAAGAGCCTCTGGTGGAATATTATTTGTATAATAACCATTATTGCCATAGAGAATTGCAAACCCTCCATTGGGAGTGAATGCAATA
The DNA here is from genome assembly GCA_964246695.1 of uncultured bacterium. GTDB lineage: Bacteria > Cyanobacteriota > Cyanobacteriia > Cyanobacteriales > Nostocaceae > Stigonema. The sequence continues at coordinate 7,114 of CAXTSI010000286.1, read as the reverse complement.
GTCTTAGGAGTTATACCTCGATCGTCTAGAGTCTTAAGTTCGTCAATTGCCTCGGTGGGAATATTTGTTGTGTAAAGAGCATCAGCCAAAACCCGTGAAGAAGCTAAGACAATAGGAGATAAAGTTCCTATTACTATTGATGCACCAACAAGAAAGCTACCACCAGCTTTTTTAAATTGCCGTAGTAAAAAATTATTAGACATAATAAAGACTCCACATTTACGATTGACGAAGTTTTTAAATTGGTTCCTATTAACCTTGAACGCGCTTAACTGAGATCTTGCACCATTCTCAACTTGGCTCGAGAAACCGGGTTTCTAAACGATAAATTAACGGTTTCAGCTTTACCAATTCGCAAGAAACCCGGTTTCTGGGGGTGGTGCAAGATGTAACTTAACTAATTGCGCTCTATCAACACAATAAAAAATTGATTAAAGAATTTGTTAAACCTTTGTGCTAATCGGATTGCTTTTTTGTGCCTAATCGATTGCACTTTTGTGCAATCTGGTTTAACTTACTGTTCATGTCAGATAGCAGCTAGACCTTTGGATTTTGGTGGTATCGATGTTATCACTTAGGGTAACGAGTAGATAAAATAACCCTTAAGTTTAAGGACATTCTCGACTCAGCACCAAATCACCATTTGCTAGTCGATAAATACCTTGCGCTTCAACAATCGGCTGTATGTTTTTCTTGGCACGGCGATCGCTAGTTGAAGTGGTTGATTTAGCTGTTTCACCAAAACTTGGTACAGAGCGTATAGTCCCAGTAGGATAAGGAGAAAGAGGAGGATCGCCAGGACGCTCTGGTAAGCCTGCAGAACCTGTAATGATGAAAGTACCGCCAGACTGATTGTGGCGTCTAGCTATGCAACTATTGGCAATGAGGGCGTTAGCATCAATGATATTTTCGGGTAGTTGAGTCAGGTTGCTTTGCAAAGTATTTGGGTCTGGTGTATAAATATTAACCACACCTGCTACACCCAAGGTAGAACTAGCAGTAATATCACTTTTGTCCGTCAATTGTGAGCGCGACTGGATGCCAAATAGACCTTGAGTATTAATTTGTACTCGACCCCCTGTGCCTGAGAAAGCATTTGCTGTGATGTCACTGTTTTCTTTTGGGACAGCAACGATAAATTTGGAGTTGATATTAATGTTGCCACCGTTGCCACCCTCTGCTGCTGTTGTAGATATCTGGCTGCCCTGACGTAACAACAATAGGTCTGTGTTCTCCATACTTATGTTACCGCCATCTTGGGATGCTGTTCGGGCGATAATGCTGGCGCGATCGCGCAGTTGGACAGATTGAGAATTAAGATTAATATTACCAGCTATGCCACTGCCTTGACTATTAACAGAGATACCAGCGCGGTCATTAATGTTCAACTGAGGAGCGTTGACGCGAATGATACCACCTTTACCAGAGGAATCCTCTGTGGTGGTTGCATACAATCCACTGGCTTCACCTTCATTAGTAACAGTTGGTCTGCCAAACTCTGCTAGTCGTTGGTTATAGGTAGAATCAACAGAGGCGAGGTTAACGCGATCTGCGTTGAGGGCGATCGTACCAGCTGAGCCACTGCTAGTTGTTGAGGTGAGAATTTGACCGCCGTTCGTGAGGTCTATGGTGTTAGCATTGATGGTGACGTTGCCGCCACCGAAGGCGTTGGCTGTGGTAGCGCGAATTGTCGCTCCTTGGTTCAAGCGAAAGGTATTCGTATTGAGGGTAATGTCACCGCTGCCCTCGGTTGCCGTTTCCGTGCTTCGGGAGCTTATGTAGCTAGATGTCCCACTCTGGATACCATCTAGTATGATGCTGTCACGGGCATCAATGCGTATGTAACCTGCACGTCCGTTTCCGGCAGTGCGGCTGCTGATGCCTGCTCCATCACGGATAGTGAGGCGATCGGTGTTAATGTTGAGAGTACCACCATTACCGTTGGCTCCTTCTTCAACCGCTGAGGATAAATAAGCTCCATCTTGTAAATTTAACCCTTGAGTGTTAATACGGATATCGCCTGCATTACCAGTTACTCCTTCAGACTTAGTTAATATCGCAGTGGCTTTTCCACGCAAATCAATTTGAGCAGCGTTAATCAAAACATTTCCCGCATTACCTTCAGCAAAGGTTGAAGCAGAGATTTGTCCTCCATCACTCAAGCTCAAGCGTCCTGTTTCAACGTTGATGCTACCACCAGAACCAATGCCTTCAGTTTGCACATCGGCAAATAAACCCGATGATAATGGTTGACCTGCGGGGTTTTTCGGACCTACCCCGGAAATGTCAATTGAGTCACTAGCTCGAACCACCAAATTACCAGCTTGTCCTCGTCCACTTTTTACGAATGTAGTCAACCTCGCACCATTGCTCAGTCGCAACCGTTCTGTATTAATGGTCAACGTTCCACCCTTCACATCCGCTTCACCGTCTGAGACTTGGGTGCTTATACTGCTTCGAGAGATACTTTTAGGTAAGATTACAAACCCGTCAAGTTCGACATTTTTGGCATGGATAGTAACGCTTCCAGCATTGCCTTTGCTTTGTTCGGATAAGGCACTGACCGTTCCTCCTTGGCTCAGGGTTAATCGAGGTGTTTCGATTGTGATGTTGCCAGCGTTACCTGTTCCTTTAAAAGTATCACTTGATATGTAACTAAAAGATTTAGGGTCGGATGGTGAGACACCACCAATTTTTATAGAGTCACTGGCTCGAATGACAATGTTGCCTGCATTAACTCCACCATACGTATTTGTATTCAGCAATCCGCCATCTCTAAGATTTAATCGCTGCGTCTCAATAGTGAGATTCCCCACTTTACCTACATCAGTAGCGTTTATATAAATTTGACCATTAATTAACTCAACTGCATCACGAGCCTGGATGAATATAGAGCCAGCGCTTCCAGAGCCAGATGAAACCGCACCTACCATCTTAGATGAGGATACATTGAATGTACCTGTTTCAATCCGCAGGTCGCCCGTTGACCCTAAGCCAGAAGTGAAAACTGATAAATTTCCATTGTCAATGACGTTGACAGACTCCCTCGCCCGAATTGTCAAGTCACCCGTATTACCTGCACCGTTAGTCAAAACAACAACAAAACTACCATTGGTCACGTTGACAGACTCAGTGGCTTCAAGGGTAAGGTTCCCAGCATTACCCTGACTATTAGTAAACGTACTAATAGTACTCTCAGACAAAGTTTTATCTCCTAAGATCGAGATATTTCGGGCATTAATACTGACATCTCCACCATTACCTGTAGCGTTGCTTTCAGAACGGATATTACCGTTAGTGAGGGTAACAGCATTGCTAGCTTTAATCCGAATATCACCTGCCTTGGCTGTGTTTATTGTTCTAGTTATGAGTTGAGAGCCGTTATCTAAATTTAGCCCAGTCGCATCAATGGAAATCGAGCCGCCATTTAAACTGAAAATCTCTGACAAACCTTTCAGATGAATCTGTCCACCCACAAGCTTAATGGCACTATCCCCCCGAACAAAAGCTTCATCAGTCAACGTGATGGGGGAGCGCATTGCATTTTCTGGTAAACTAAAACCCAACGAGGAGCTATTAACCTGAAGCCCAACGGTTGTCTCTCCCCCCACTGCTCCCAGTTGTACCTGCCCATTAGGCGCAAACAATACCCCGCCATCCAAGGTAATTTCACCACCAATAAGTGCCAGTGTGCTACCAGATGCAACACTCAACCCATAAAAATTTCCCTGCGAATCTTGACTAACAGCACGGCTTGTAATGCGTCCGGGTTGCGAACCAAATTGCAAGCCAATCGGCACACTAATAGTCAACAACGGTGGTGCTTGGGGATTGGTGGCACTAAACTCTACCTTATTTGGAAAAACAAAGCTATTTGCTGTCGTCCCCAAGAACGAACCCCGCACATCTAACCGAGCATTTGGACCAAATAAAATACCATTGGGATTAAGCAAAAACAGATTTGCACCGCCATCAACCCCCAAGGTTCCCAAAATATTCGATACTTGCCCACCTGTGACTCGTGTGAATATATTTTTGATACTAGCATTAGGATTCTGAAAGTAGGCTCCTCGTCCATTATCGACATTAAATTCCCGAAAACTGTGAAATAAGTTTGCTCCGCGAATTGCCCCACCAGTAATTTCTTCTCTTGGCAAACCTTGAACATTGGGTGTAACAATAGAAGACTCAGCACTGAGTGTGCGATCTGGCACAATTCTGCTTTGGGCAAATGTACTGCTAGCAAATGCGATCGCACCTATCCACCCTAATAATCCCACCCATCCCAACTGCAAACACCAAAGCAACCAGTGTCTTCCTGTCATTAGCTGTACCCATTACATATTTACAGTTTCTAGTAAAACCACAACTTTAGACAAGAATCAAACAAAATTAGCGCCTTAATTTTCTTTTATTAACATAAGTTAAACCGGATTGCACAAAAGTGCAATCGATTGGGCACAAAAGTACAATTCAATTAGCACAAAGGTTTAACAAATTCTTTATTCAATTTTTTATTGTGTTGATAGAGCGCAATTAGTTAAGCGGGATCGAGGTTAATAGAAACCAACTTTAAAACTTCATCAATCGTCAATATAGAGTCTTTATTATGTCTAATAATTTTTTAATAGGGCATTTTATGAAAGCTAGTAGTAGCTTTTTTGTAGGCGCATCAATAGTAATAGGAACTTTATCTCCTATTGTCTTAAATTCTGCAAATTCTCTTAACTGAACCGTATTGATGTAGAAACGCGAAATTTCGCTCGCATCCTAAAAGCGATCGCATAGTTTTCCCTGGATACGGTAATTGTCGCGTTACTCAGGATAATAAACAACTGTTAGCATTTTGACTCTGGTGGCATTGGAGATGACATGAGAGGAACTTAATTATGATGGTGAAAAACAGATTATTCGCAACAGTGGCTGTTTTGGGTGTGCTGAGTGCGATCGCTTCTCAAAATGTCTTTATCCCCCTCAAACGTGTTTGATGCTAATTTCTATCGTGCTGCCAATTCCGACTTAGCCTCTTTAAACGATGCTCAAGCCTTATCCCACTTCCAGGCTTACGGTTTAAATGAAGGTCGTTCCTTCTCACCACTTGTGGATTTGAGTTTCTACCGGGCTAGCAATGCTGATTTGGCAAAATTTAATAACAGCCAACTGTTAGATCATCTAGAGAATTATGGGGTGGCAGAAGGTCGCAGCTTCTCTCTATTTGTTGACCTTAACTACTATCACGATGCCTACAGTGACCTCAAAAGCTTTAACAACGAGCAACTATTTAATCATTTGAAAAACAACGGTATTACTGAGGGACGCGAATTTGATCCACTTTTCAGTCTTGGACAATATAAGTCGCTTAATTCTGATTTGACAAACCTGAATAACTCTCAACTGTTCAACCATTTGGAAATCAATGGGATAAAAGAAGGGCGTGACTTTTCACCATATTTTGACTTCAACTACTATCGAGCTAACAACAAAGACTTAGCTAATTTGAACAACAGCAAGTTGTTGCAGCACTTTGAAATCAACGTACAGCTTCAAGCATTGCTGTTTAATATCATCCGAGTAGCCTTTTGGTGGATCGTAGACATCGATGAATTGATGCCCGCAGTGGGTACAAATGTGATTTTGTTTACTTCGTCGCTTCCCGTTTTTGCGAATCTCCGTAGATTGACAGTATGGACATTGCACAGTACGTATCCTCAATTCATCTCTCTATTATGCAACGCCTCGTAATTGGAGTTTTTGGAGAACATGTAGCATAATTACAGTCTGTCATTGCAAACCAGTAATTATGAATACAAAATCCTGTAGGCAACGACTGGTACTTAGCTGTATTTTAACCCTATTTTTAGCATTTACAACTACGACTTTAGCAGCTTACAAACCACCTGCAAACCCTTCTAGACCTAAAGGTCCTATCGGCTCAAATAGTACCAGAACTAACGGATGCATTGGTACAGCACAGACAACCCTAACAGCGCTTGCTCCGCTGAGTCACTTTGGGCAAACGGTTTCTTCTCAACCCACATTTGCTTGGTTTGTGCCAGATACTGAAATTCGTGTCATAGAATTTAGTTTATATGAGTATAACACCAATAGTAAAGGCAAGCTGATTAAAAGGATTCAATTGCAGAGTTCATCAGGAATCATAAAACTCTCCCTCGCTCAAGAAAAATTCAGCTTGTCTATTGGGCAGAAGTATCTCTGGCAGATAGCCCTCTTATGCAACCCAAATCACCCCTCAGAGGATTTGGTAGCAGAGGCAGTTATTGAAGTTGTCCCAATGCCACCTCGTTTGCCATATGTACTTTCGCAAACAAAAGAAATTGTCAAACAAGCAGACCTCTATGCTGAAGCCGGATTATGGTATGATGCGCTATCGTTAGCACTCCTCGACCCCAAAAATAAAGCTTTCAGTTTAAAGTTGTTGGCTCAATTGAGCAAGTTAGAAGCAGAGCAAACTAGCACTAAGGATTTGCAGCAACATGCTTTGCAAATCCAGCAAATTATCGCTATTGAACGGCAACGGAGATAAAGCGGTGCGGTGATTACGTCCTCAGCGGTTCATTAATAATCCAAAATCTAAAATCCGCGCATCCAAAATTCTTAGAGCCAATTCCCAATTAAAATAAAGCCATATCAATAGTAGGGGTGAGTATACTACTTACCTTCAATAAGTGCTGTTTGCGTAGCTTGCAAAGCCTGTGCTTTAGTTAGATGGCGATCTCGTAGCAGTTCCTTTGGAGCATCGCTTAACAATTTAGCCTAAAGGAATAGCTAAGTAGGAGAATGTATAATTAAATGTATCGCAGATTGAACAAATAAATTCAGCTTTATTGCTTCATGCGTCGAGACTCAATATTTTACAAGTTGTTTCAACAATCTCCCACACTGCTATTTGAACTCTTGACAAATCCTCCAATAAATGCCGATGCATACCGATTTGATTCGGTAGCTGTCAAAGAACCGAAATTTGAGATTGACGGGGTATTTCTACCACCAGAAAACGAAGGTGCAGGAGTAGTATATTTCTGTGAGGTGCAGTTCCAGAAAGAGTGCGGCTCGTTCTGAGCAGGAACCCCTAGAAACTAGGGATGTATGGCTA
>CAXTSI010000285.1:4157-12032 GCA_964246695.1 uncultured bacterium | reverse complement strand
CGTAATCGTCGTTCCTCAACTGCTTAAGATTTATTTTATAAACACCCTCTTAGAGTTTCTGTCCTCGCGCCTAGGACTGTAAAACAATATTGAGAGACGCCAAATGTCGCGTCTCTACATGCATGAGAATTTATTCCCTGGCGGTATATTGGGCGGATGCAAGATGTGACCGAGTTCATATATAGCAACGGACAGGAAGCTTAGGACAACAATCAATTCACAATCTACGCGCTTTGAAGTCATCTACAGCCGACTTGTCCTAACGGCTTTGGCGACTGCTATAAATAGGTAGGCGAGAAAATTTATAACTATGTCGTTGCGAACGGAGCGAAGCTTCGTGAAGCAATCGCAAGGGTTTCGAGCGTTTTACATTTCGTTACATAGTTAGGTTTATTTGTGCCTACCTACTTAGTTGCGCGAGCGTGTTTTTTCCGCCTACCTACTTATAAATACTTAAGGCATGTGAGATTTTTAAAACCTGCTCTTAAACAGAATTGACTACATTGTAAGGGCGCGGTTTCCGCGCCCCTACGGTCACGTTGTGGTTTACGAATTGCCGGACTCATGCGGCTCCATACATTTATGGGGTTCTTAATTTTGACTTTTGAATGAGTGATTTTTGATTTACCCGAAGGGGCTGACTGCCTCTTAACAAGCAATTAGAAAGTCTCTACTTTAGCTAGCAACTCGGTTCCCACCTTTTCTTGTCTGATGCGCTTCCGGACAGCAGCGCTAGCGCCTAAAGCACCAACTGCTAATAAGCCAAGACCAGCACTAGGTTCTGGTACTTTCGTCCCCGTTCTAGGATCAACTTTGATGACTTGTCCTTGTGAGAATCTAGAGTTGTTTGAGATATATAAATTACCATCAGGACCAACAGTTATGCCAGAAGCTGCCGCTAGTCCATCACCACTCAAGAGAGTTGTGCGAGTACCATCAGGGGCGATTTTGATCAAAGAACCACTATAATCACCGATAACGTCACCGCCCATTCCAATTGCCTTCCATTCTGACTGATTTATGTGTTGCAACACATACAAATTGCCATCTTTGTCGTATGCATCGCCAGTCAGCTGCGTAAAGCCAGTAGCTATCTCTGTGCCCGTCACAGGTTTGCCAAAAGCTTCTCCTGTTGTTGTTAAATTATCATCAACTTTCCAGATCCGTGCTTTTCCTTCTGCAAAAGGATAAGCAGTATATTCAGTTACTGTTAAACTCCCATCGGGAGCAACTGTGATATTTGTGGGTACTGATTGGTTTGATGTCGGATTACCATTGGGAGCGATGGTATAACCTGCGGGTAGAGGACCTGAAGGTCCACCTGAGAGTGGTGGTACACCTGAGGTAGACTCTGGTGCACCAGGGTCTGCCGTTGTTGTCGGCGCAGATGGGAATTTGAGTTGATCTACTGGTATTAGTTGCTCAGGTAACGCAGCTACCTTCTGAATACCCCTGCCATCAAGTCCTACTTTATATATAGTGTTTCCACCCCCATCAACCACGTAAGCATTATCACCTTTAATTGCAAAACTATAGGGGTTGGAAATCAAATCAGTGCCGTCAGGATTATTTTTGGCTTCATACTGTGCAATATCGGCAAGAGGTGTCAACGAACCAGTATTTAAGTCTACTTTGTATAGTTTTCCCAGGTCAGGTGCTTTTAATAAGCTCTCGCGTAGGTTCGGATCGCCAGCAAAGCCTGTTAAAAGATAAGCGTTGCCTTTGTCATCAAATTTGATATCCGCAGGACCGGCACCTTGGGTATCAAGGTTACTACCAGGTGGTGCGTCATTACGCACTAATCCTAAAGACGTTAAACCCGATAGTACAGTTGTTTTTGTACCGTCGATCGCAATTTTAACAACGGAACCATTATCACTAGCACACAATGGAACAAATTGCGAACTTGGTGATTGTTCGCATCTTCCGTCTTTTCCGTCACCTCCAGAACCACTGTTTGCTACATAAAGATTGCCGTCTTTATCAAAGCCTATACCCCGTGGGTTATCAAGACCGTCAGCAAGTAATGTAAAGGATGCAGCTTGGGCTGCTTTTGATAAAGAAACAGTGGCAATACAAACAGTGAGAAATGTAAGAGCGAATGACTTTAAATTCATACTTTTTGATGTCGAATGTTGATGAATTTGAGAAAAATTTTAGGGGTTTAAAAACAACAAACCCTAGTTCTTGGAATATAGAAATCCAGCATCAATATCGACAGATCCCTGTTATATGAATTAGGGTGTCTTTATCCAATGTCCGATACTTGCTTCTAACCACATCTACAAAAATTGACGGCAACGCAGTAAAAAGAATGACATTTGCGTCTCTGGCGATCGCTAGTTTGTAGCATTCTCAGATCCGAAAAAATCTTCAGATCATTTCAGTAGTAATTTTCTAAGTAAATGTTTAAAATGAATATTATCATATTCAACATACATGCAATTGATTATTTATTTGATACTTTTGATTTATTTATGTTTTTATTTTAAATAAATATTAAATGAGCTAATTGAAAAGTTGTTAATAACACTCAGTATTTATCTCAATTAGGTTGTAAGCAGACCTAATTTAATATTTCAAAATCTTATTTTAGAATTGGTCTGAATAGAACCGATGTTTATTGGGGAGGAATTACAGCCTATTTCTAGAAAAACAATTAATATTCATCTCCATTAGAGACTTCCAATTAAAAAAATATCCAATCAGTGTAGGGTGCGCTCTTACGGAACGTCGTAACGCACCACTTTTGATAACGGGATCTTGAAACTCTGGGTTTGCAATTGTAATTGAAGCTGCGAGTGATGGAACCGCTTGTATCATCGATCCCATTGCAATACCGATCGTGGAGATTGCGATCTTCTTCAAAAAGTTATAGGTCATGTTCTCTATTCTTGAAATCGAATTCCGTCTGTAACGGATTATCTGCGCCCTCGATAATAAAGCGCCTGCTTAGCAAGAGTCTTGGCAATTCTCATCAAAAATAGTCGAATAAGTACGCAATACGGTTCCGTGTGTAGAGACGTTGCAATGCAACGTCTCTACATATCGTTGTTCATGCGTGTCAACTTAAGGACAAACTCCTTACTAAATGCTCGTTCCAGACCTTTCTCGTTCCCACGCTCTGCGTGGGAATGTATCTCTTTGAGGCTCTGCCTCCACTTTGAGGAGGCAGAGCCTCCCAGAACAGCGTTACTAGGCAGAGCCTAGTAACGAGAACGCCTGTATTTTCAGAGGTACAGCTTAAGTTGACACCAATGAACATTGTTGTGTCCCTACCGTGTATCGCATCTAAATAAGAAGCCCTAGTTAAGCTGCAGCTAGACCATTATGTCTAAGCAAAGGAACCGTACTAGGTTCACGACCTCGGAAGGACTTAAACACTTCCATTGGGTGCAAGCTACCACCGAGAGCTAGGACCGTATCACGGTAACGCCGACCCGTAGCTTTTATAGCTTGCTCGTCTTCTAGCCCAACTTCTTCAAAAGCGGCAAAAGCATCAGCGCTTAATACTTCAGCCCACTTATAACTGTAATAACCAGCCGCATATCCACCACAAAAAATGTGTCCAAAAACACATAAAAACCGATCTTCTGGCAGCGGTGGCAATACAGTAGTTGTCTTCGCAATGCGATCGCGCACATCCTTTGGAGTTTCCTCACCACCCGGACGATAGCGGTAGTGCAGTTCCAAGTCAAGGATGCTGAGGTGGATTTGCCGCAGCATAGTACTGCCACTCATGTAATTCTTTGCTGCCACTAGCTTTTGGTAATAATGCTCTGGTAGCGGTTCTCCAGTTTCGTAATGCTTCGCCATTCCCAGTAAAGTGGGTCGGCGTTTTGATGTATCATCAGTGGAATGGGGCGCTTTTTCCGAATCCCTACCAGGGATTGAAACGCACCAGTTTTCCATAAACTGGCTGGGCAGTTCCACTGCGTCCCATTCAACATTATTGATGCCTGCTGCTTCCGGATAGTCTACTTTGGTCAGCATATGCTGTAAGCCGTGACCAAACTCGTGGAACAAAGTTTCTACTTCATTGAAAGTCATGAGGCTAGGCTTGCCATCTACTGGGGGAGTTTGGTTACACACCAAATACGCCACAGGTAAGCGGATGGTAGTCACACCATTTTCAGCGATTTTGCCACGGTTGATGCAGATATCCATCCATGCACCGCCGCGCTTTTCTGCTGGGCGGCTGTAGGGATCTAAGTAGAAGTAGGCAATTGGGTTACCCGTTTCATCAGCAATTTGGAAATAACGGACATCCTCATGCCAGACTGGAGCTTGACCATCAGCAGGAGCGATCGTCACGCCAAATAAATAATTCACCAAAGCAAACAAGCTATCTAACACTTGTGTCAGTGGGAAGTAAGGACGCAATTCTTCTGCAGTGAAAGCAAATTTTTCTTCTCGTTGGCGTTCTGCCCAAAAGCTGATATCCCAGTGCTGCAAATCGCTGGCTTCTGCTGCAAAGGCTTTCAGTTCTGCCAATTCCTTAATAGCAGCATCATAACTAGCACCTCGCAGTTCTTCTAACAAAGACTCTACTGCTTGGACACTCTGAGCCATTTTACTGGCTAAGCTTAACTCAGCATAAGTCTTAAAGCCTAGTAACTGGGCTAGTTCTTGACGCAACTCTAAAATGCGTTCAATTAACGGGTTATTATCCAACTCGCCTGACGAAGCACGAGTGATAAAAGCTTTGTAAAGTTTTTCGCGCAAGTCACGTCGGGTACTGTGCTGCATAAAAGGACCAAAACTAGGGAAGTCCAGAGTTATGCGCCAAGGACCATTTTCTGGTGTGGCGTTTTCTGCTCCCTCAACCCGTGCAGCTTGTGCCGCTAAACTAAGTAAGCTAGGGGGTAAGCCATCGATTTCTTCAGTGGTAGTGAGTGTCAAGCTAAAGGCTTTGGTTGCATCTAGGATATGGTTAGAGAACTTGTTAGAAAGGTCTGCTAACTCCATCTGAATGGCGTTAAAACGCTCCCGCGCCTCACCTTGTAAGCCAACGCCAGAAAGTTCCGCATCCCGGATCGCCGCTTCGACAATGCGCTGTTGGGCAGAGTCTAAAGTTTTCCAGCTATCACTTGCTTGCAGTGCCTTAAAAGCATTGTAAATGGGTTGACTTTGACCCAGCTTATTGAAGAACTGCACCACTTCCGGCTGTACGGTTTCATAAGCTTCGCGCAGTTCGGGGCTATTTTTCACACCCATTAAATGGTTTACTACGCCCCAACTCCAGTTCAGCCTTTCTGTTAGCCGATCTCGGGGTTCTACTAAATTGCTCCAAGTCGGCTTGACGTTAGCTTCTAAGGTAGAAAGTTCCCGATCTAGTTCTGCTAGCAGCACTTTAAATGCTGGCACAACTTGCTCTGGTGTGATGTTTGTAAAGTTCGGCAAGCCGTAGCCCTGAAGTAAGGAATTTTCCGAAATAGTAACGTTTGCACTCATAATTCTTTGTGACTAGTCGATGAAATAAGGGTAAACAGTTATTTTTCTTTCTATATATATCTTCTAATGTAGCGATCGCTTCCAGGTTTTGGATGAGCGAGAATACCGAATCTACTTGTAGAGGTGCTCCTATTTCACCTGATTTGACAACTATTAGCTTTCTACCATTTGCATCTGCCCAATATACGGGTAGCATGTAACGTTATATTTAATATTTTTTTCTTGGCATTTTGTGTGATTAATGGTACAACTAGATTAGGTATCAGGCTTTAGTGTTTTTTCTATAAAATAGCTTTTCTTATTTGCTACAGACAATTTAAATGCATCTGCCCATCCAAGTAAACACTTAGAAAACAGATTAAAATAATAAAATTTTTAACCAAAAAAACTACGTATTATTGACTATACCATTTGCAGCAATTTTCTATTTCAATTCACTTAAAATCAGCCCCTCTGTGGCACAAACTCCGCCTACTTCTGCGTTGGTACAGGCAACTTACCTTTCACAGTTGGAACAACAGGTAATTGCTGAAATGAACAAGTTGCGTACAAATCCCAAATCATACATCCCGATTTTGGAAAACTATCGACAGCGCTTCCAAGGCAATCAAGTCAGAATTTCGGATAATTTGTTTTTACAGACTCAGGAAGGAGTAAAAGCGGTCGATGAGGCGATCGCTTTTCTGGAAACCGCAAGTCCTGCGGGAACTCTCTCTGCTTCTCGAGGAATGTCTCAAGGTGCAAGAGATCATGTCCAAGATACTGGTCCAAAAGGTACTCTTGGTCACTTTGGCAGCGATGGCAGCGATCCCTCTACTCGGATCAATCGCTATGGTTCCTGGCATAAAACCGCCGGAGAAAACATCAGCTATGGTTTAACTACCGCTCAGGATATCGTCATGCAGTTAATGATTGATGATGGAGTACCCACACGCGGTCATAGACACAACTTCTTTAACCAGGCTTTCAAGGTGACTGGAGTTGCTTATGGAACTCATGTCACCTACAAAACCATATGCGTGATTACTTATGCTGGAGAGTATACAGAAAAATGAATAGGACTTATACCAATCTGGGTTCTAAAACGTAACTGTCAAAATCGGGAGTGGGGAGTGGGGAGTAGGGAGTAGGGAATGAGAATTTCTAGATGAGCGCAAAGGTTAGCAACGGATGATATAACGGATGTAACGGATGATTTAACTGTGGGATGACGAGCATAGCGCAGGAACACACGTCCCGTACTTTCACCGTTGCTAGTCTTGAGGTGAGATTTAATCATAAAATCATTACATAATTGTGCAACGCCAAAAATCCTTTGTTCACTAACCAGAAATCCGGTTTCAGGCACATGGTGTGTAAGTCTTGAGTCAGATCGCCTTTCACTTTTTGGCGAGAAATCTGGAAACTTCTTCCCATTCTGTGGAGCTAATATATAGATCGGAAGAAAGGGTGTAAGGGACAATCAATCACCTACACCCCCTACAAGAAAGTCCGCTTTCTCATTGACTCGCCGCTCTCAAGTTGTGAGGTGTTTGATGCGTCGGATAATGTTTTGGGTGCTTGTGCCGATCGCCCTAATAGTCACATCCTGTCATGAAGTGATTCCATTTAACTCCTCTGTACCTGAAATTTCTCCAAAAACTCCTGAAAAGTTGGCACGCGGGAAGATTCTTTCGCCGCTTGAACAACAAGTTATTGTGGAAATGAATCAGGCTAGAACGAATCCGACGGCTTATGCTACTGTGCTAGAAAACTATAAACAGCGCTTTGAAGGCAAGCGAGTCAGAATCTCTAGTCATCTTTATTTGCAAACGACCGAAGGAGTAAAAGCAGTCGATGAGGCGATCGCTTTTCTCAAGTCAGTTCGCCCAGTGGGATCTCTGAGTGCTTCCATTGGGATGTCGAAAGCAGCTAGGGATCATGTTAAGGATCAAGGACCGAAAGGTATTACCGGTCATTATGGCACTGACAAGAGCGATCCCTTTAAGCGCATCAACCGCTATGGAACTTGGAAAACCACTGCGGGGGAAAACATTAGCTATGGCTCAAATACAGCACGGGATATCGTCATGCAGTTAATTATTGATGATGGTGTACCCGATCGCGGTCATAGAAAGAATATGTTTAACCCTGATTTTAAGGTCGCTGGGGTTGCTTTTGGGATTCACTCTACATACAGGCAGATGTGTGTCATTGACTATGCTGGAAAATATCTAGAAAAATCGGCATAAGTGAACACAAGCCGCGATCGCTATTCACCGACCTTATTTGACAATATGACAAAATTAAGATATAGAAGACATAAAAAATTATTATGACAGCAAGACTAGACCGTATTGAAGCTACTGTAGAAGCAAATGCGGAGGCGATCGCAGAACTGCGCTCAAGTGTTGGCGAACTGCGCTCAAGTGTTGGCGAACT
>CAXTSI010000285.1:0-4057 GCA_964246695.1 uncultured bacterium | reverse complement strand
CGATCGCAGAACTGCGCTCAAGTGTTGGCGAACTGCGCTCAAGTGTTGGCGAACTGCGCTCAAGTGTTGGCGAACTGCGTTCAACCGTAAACTCTCTGGTGCAGGTAGTAGAAATACACCAGCGTAACCATGAAGCAACTCAACGTAACTTTGAAGGGGTTGTCACGGAATTGAGAGAAATCAGAACTGAAATTAGAGGATTGAGAACTGAAAGTCAGCGCATCCTGGAACACTTGTTTGGTAGAGAGGAAAATCAGGAGTGATGGTTCGCCACAGTTATACCCCTACAAGTGCCATACACCTCAACGTCTACGTTCAAGGTGAAGGCTTCCCGATTCTTTGCTTACATGGTCATCCCGGTTCCAGTGCTAGTCTTTCTGTCTTCACCAATCACTTATCAAAACGTTTTCAAACTTTGGCTCCAGACTTGCGAGGCTACGGCAAAAGTCGCTTTCAGGGCGATTTTGACATGGGTGACCATTTGACCGACTTGGAAGCGCTCCTGGACCGTTATCAGATGAAAAAATGTCTGGTATTAGGATGGTCGTTAGGTGGCATTCTTGCCATGGAACTGGCACTAAAACTACCACAGCGCATTACTGGGCTGATTTTAGTCGCTACAGCAGCCCGACCTAGAGGCAACCACCCGCCTGTCACTTGGCAGGATAATTTTTATACTGGGGTTGCTTCACTTTTGAGCTGTATAAAACCAAATTGGCAGTGGAATATTGAGACGTTTGGCAAGCGATCGCTCTTACGCTACCTCATCCAACAACACACTCCCATCGCCTACCGCTATATTGCAACAGTTGCGGTGCCTGCTTATTTGCAAACCTCAGGCGCTGCCACTCGCGCCTTAAATGCCGCGTTGGAAGCCCGGTACGACCGACTTACAGACATACAGCAAATTCAATGTCCTAGCTTGGTCCTCAGTGGTGCGCAAGACTACCACATCACAGCAGACTCCAGTTGGGAAACATCTCAGTACCTCCTAGAAAGCCAGTGGCACTGCTACCCCAATACAGCCCATTTGTTCCCGTGGGAAATACCTGACCAAGTACTGAGCGACATCGATCGCTGGCTTCTTGAGCATCCGGAAATTATTTGTAATAGCTAATGGCTAATTGCTAATTGCTAATAGTAAACGAACAATTAGCAATTAGCAATTAACAATTAACAATTAGCCTCTTGGTGATTACATTTGACCGCTAAAGGCAGGCCTTACTTTACGGTCAATCCTTTCCCCCAAGTCGTCAGCAACTGTTAACGCATCTGGTTTACAGCGCTTCACATTCACAGCAATGCCCTGTGCTCCTTCCTGTTCCAAATCTTCTACATAGCCTTTGAGCGCCGCTTTGGCATCGGCAGAACTTAGAAATGGTCCGAAGTAGTAGGTACAACGTGGATTTTGTGTTGCAATCTCGACCCACCAAGCCAAACCAACGTTGTGGAATGCGTTAATCAACAATTCCTTGAAGTTATACCAAATAGGTTTCATGGTTTTCGCTGATTTCTAGATTTAGTACAGAGTTTTAAACGGTATGTTTCTAGTTTGGGTTATTTTACATTTCTTTATACTCTATTTATTCTTCTTTTTTCCAAGAAATTTTTGTTAATTTATCTAAATGCAGCGTATTCAGCCAGCGTTGACGATAAATTTCATAAAGCGCCATACCTGTTGCTACTGAGGCATTCAGACTGGGAATATTGCCTTGTAGGGGAATCGACACCAAAACATCGCAGGAGCGTTGTGTCAACATACTTAGACCTTCGCCCTCAGAGCCAACTACCAAAACAATAGGACCGGTGAAATTCACCGTATGCACCGGAACACTGGCAGTGGCACCAGTGCCGTAAATCCAAAAGCCAGTAGCTTTTAATTCTTCCAAAGCGCGTTGTAGATTCACCACTCTGGCTACGGGAAAGTTTTCTAAAGCACCCGCTGCTACTTTCATCACTGTAGAAGTGATCCCAGATGCTCTGCGTTGCGGGATCACTAATCCCTGAGCGCCAATTGCCTCAGATGTGCGAATAATCGCTCCCAAGTTGTGCGGATCGGTGATCCCGTCAGCAACAACAATCACAGGATCGCTCACAGATTTTGCCCGTGCAATTAACTCGCCCAAGTCGATATAGTCATATGGGGCAGTTTGCGCCGCCACACCCTGATGATTTGCACCTTGAGTGATTTGGTCTAAGCGCTTTGGTTCAACTTCATCAATAATCGAGCCATTTTCTTTGGCTTGTAAAATTAGGGAGTGAAAGCGCGGGTCGTAGCGCAGGCGAGGAGTAATCCAGATGCGGTTGAGAAGGCGCTGATTTTCTAGCGCACTCAAAACTGGATGACGACCGTAAATGAGATCTATATCTTCTGCTTCTGTTTGTTTTCTAGATACAGATGGATGGGGGATGTGACGATTTTGATTTCGACGCGTAGTAACTGGGAGTACTGCTTCGCCATTTTGATTTGGACGTGTAGTAACTGGGAGTACTGCTTCGCCATCCCCATTTCTCAGATTACGTATGGGGTTAGAAACGATACGCTTGCCCTTAATTTTTAGGGGCTGCCTACTTTTCGTTTCGCTATTTGTCGTGATTTTTCGTGGTTTATTCGGCATATAAGTTTTGGGTAGAGCGTATGGGTAGGTATTCCTATTACCTCGATTTACTGAACTTGCTCTACTGATTTTGCTATAGTGAGGTTAATTTCCCACTATTTTTCTAAATGCAGTTTTTGCAACAGTTCGGTTAAGCGTTGGGAATCGGTGAGATACAGGTAGCCAATTAGAGTTTCTAAACTGCTTGCCTGTTGATATGTTTCGGGAGCAACACGCTTAGGACGTCCTGTGGCGGCGTTGCGACCCCGGCGGACAATTTCTAACTCAGTGTTTCTGAGATGAGGACTGAGCGATCGCAAGTGCTGTGCCTGCGTTTCTGCTCTTACCTGTGCCACTACTAGACGATGGTAACTTTCTGGTCGTTGCGGTGGTAGCAAATAAAAGTTCCTGACGTACAGTTCATAAACCGCATCTCCCAAATAAGCTAAAGCAGTAGGAGAAATTTGTTGCAGTTGTGCCTGGGAAATCTGTTGTGATAATTGCTCTGTGGTTGCCTTTTGTAGTTGAAACCATGATAATGCAAGGTTTGCAGCTTCATCTGGTCCATCTATTAGCTTTTCCGACTTTGATTTCACAAGTTCATCATTCCTCGCAGGCTAGATTGGGAGACTTTTTGGGGGTAAATTCATTCTGCCCTGAAACTGCCGTGCAGGTCTACCAAGCATAATCAAAGCTAAAAAGGCTACTTTCCTATTTTATCTTTTTTTTTATGAACAGGGAACAGGGAACAGGGAACTCTTAACAGTGTAGGTTAAGGTTATGTGAGCGGATTTGAAGATAGACCAAAACGTACCACCAATCTTTACGGCGGGGGTCAGAGACTCCCTTTCTAAGTCGCGGAAATCTGCGCCCAAGAACGGGGAACACTTCGTTCCTCACTGTTAAGAGTTCCCTGTTCCCTGTTCCCTTCTTGATGAATTTTAGAAAAATTAAGCTATCCGATATTTAAATCTGGATAGCTAAATTCATTTGCGGTCGAGCAATCAAGAGGGCTTGATGTTTTCTAGAGCCGCTTCAACTGTTGGTTGCAGGGAGAGAAACTTCTCTAAGCGAACAAGCTTGACCGTTTGAGTCACACGGGCATTGCTGACAATTTGCAAGGTTCCCTCGGCATTTTGAGCCTGCTTGGCTAGCTGCACCAGCGCACCCAAGCCAGAACTATCAACAAAGTCGATTTGCGAGAGATCCAGAATAATGTGCTTTGGTCCCTCATCAATCTTGCCACCAAGTACCTTGCGAAAGGTCGGCTCTGAAAAAGCGTCTAACAAACCTGTGAGGCGGAATAGCTGACAGTGATCCCGGACTTCACGAGTGCCTCTCAGGCTTACTGTTAGGTTAAGTGGTTCAGCAATAATTCCCTCCTCATATTATGATGAACGCTCAAGTATAGATAATTTTTGTGCATGTTGTCTACTGGATGGGGAGTGGGGAGTGGGGAG
>CAXTSI010000284.1:0-12061 GCA_964246695.1 uncultured bacterium | reverse complement strand
TGCTCTTTATGTGCATCTTCGGGGTTTATGCCTATAGGTGCAAGATATAAGTTTCCCGATACATCTTCGTGTTGACGCTCATTGCCTTGAGAGCGGCTTCTTGAACGAGGGGTTGTCGTGCGTTCTGCACAAACTCTTCCAAGGAAGTGCGATACTTGTCCGGGACTTCTTTACCCTCTACACCTTTGGATTTTGCCCAGGCTTCTGTTTTAAACAAATCTTCGTAGTGTTTAGCTACTTGCTGTACATACTCTACTTGGTCTTTTTCACTACCAAAGTTTTTCAGAATGGTAATTTCTGACTCCAACGCCTCGATTGAGGTAAGGTGATTGTTGATGACACCGACGCTCATGCCATCGCTCATGTGGATAGCAATTTCTTCAAACCCAGGCTGGCTACCGTCTTCCAGGTAGAAAGATTGTTTTTTAAGTTTAATAGTTGGGTCGTAAGCGTTTTCAGGTAGGTTACGCTCCTTCGCTTCTGCTGTGAGATTAGGGTACTTGCTTGCTTGCTCGATCCCAATGCAGTCACCATCGTAATCGCGGGCTTGGCGTTCCTGTTCGGACTCTTGGGGAAGAATTTCTAGTTCGTAACCAGAAGATTGAAGTTCTTTAATATACTCGTTAAATTTGTTGGTAAATTCTATTTTATCTTTGGTTTCGAGCTTACCGATATTTTTATCTAAGTAATTTTTAATACCTTCTAACTGAAGATTTTTTCCTTGGGCTTCCGTCAGAATAGATTTAACTTGCGAGTTTAGGCGATTGTAAATGCGATCGCTTGTTTCGTCCGAGACAGCGATAACACCTGCTAGGGGTTTGCCATCGGGTCCAAGTATGTCATCAACTACTTTATTGGTTGAGACGCACAAACCGTTTGAGTTGAGGAAGGGTGAGCGAAAGTTGAGGACTTGTTCACCATCCTGGTAATGGGGGATGGAGATTTCGCCGTTTTGCAGATCTTTAGAGGGAATGACCATTGCCCGCTCAAATGTGAGCGTTTTACCAATAGCGATTTCCTTCCACTCGTTTTGGACGAACCGGGCGAGTTCTCGCTGTACCTTCTCGGTTTCGAGAAGTTGTCCAACTCCAAGAAGGTCAGCTTTGATGAGTTTGTAGATGAACGAGTCATTAGTAAGGCGATCGCGCAGTGTCTCTAACTCGGATGCTACTGTTGGATCACTTTCGGCTTGTTCCTCAAGTGTGGTAGCTTGTTCCTCTAGAAAGGCTTTCCGCAACTCGTACTTTTCACAGTAAAGTTGGGCAAGCTGCCGGGGGTCGTCCTGTGCTTCTTTAAGCTTTTTAGCTTCGAGTTCTAACTGTTCCGTAAAGTCTTTCACTCCATTCGGGAAGGAGGCAAGTAACTGTGAGATAGCTGTTTTCCCGAGTTCAGACTGTGATTTTTCCCCTAACCAAATATTTTGCTGATATAGCCCTGGTTGAATTTGAGGTTTCGTTGGACCACTGGGGTTGTCTTTATCAGTTCCCTTGAACGCAGATATAGGAAGAATTAAGTCAACTTTAGTTTGGTTGTTGGGGTCTTGATGGTCGAGAATTTGGTCAAGGTTAGCTGGGCGTAGTGTTCCCTTACCAAAGCGGTATTTTGTGTCATTTCCATCAAGGTCAGTCCAACCGAAGCGGTGTTGAATGACGCGATACTTATCACCTTCAAGATGGTTGGTTAATTCTTGATATAACTCTGTGGAAATTTGCCCATAGCAATCCCCTGTTAGTCGATATGCTTGGTCATTGTTGATGATACTGCCGTTCTCGCCATTGCTATCATCAACAATTAAGATATTTAGTTCTCTGTTGACGGCATTTTTGCATGACCCAAGGAAGATAGACCCGTAAGCGCCTCTATCTTTGTTGTCGGGACACAATTGTCTAATTGTGTCTAGACACTCTGACGGTCCGTATAACAATCGGGTTTTTGACGATAGTAATAGTTTGTGCCCTTCTTCAGGATGGTTATTTAGTTGTTCAGCAGTAGACTTTTCATCAGGGTGCCCAAAGGAAAAGTTTACGCCAGGAAAGAAATGTTCCAGTAGAGTATTGTTAATTTCTTCTTGTAAAAGAGAATCCGGATTATTAGTATTACCATCAGTATGAATCCATTGATTTAATCTAGTGTCAAAATGTTTAGTTTTAATAGTCATATATAAAAATTAAACTTATCAAATTAATATAAATTTTTTATTTGTTGGCACTAAAATATCTCTAGAGTTCAATCTTACTTGCTCTATCTTGATAATTTATCCAACAATTTTCTGATTTATACCCGTAAAATAGATGTATTTTAAAATTATTATTTGTGTTCAGTATACTTAAGCAAGCCTTGAATAAGGTTGTTTCACCGTTATACTATGGTTAAATAATGATATAAATTATACAAAACAATTTGTTCCTTTCTACTCAGCACTAAATTAGTTGTAATTTTCGTAATGTTTGCCCTGTTTGGTTGTACCTGTAATTTGAAGTGCGGGTTTCCCGCCGTAGGTGACTGGCGTCATAGGTAACCCCCTGCCCACGTGGCTCCCTATGATTTCAACCATAACCTTGCCGATCATTTTAACTTATACGCAAAAAATGGCTAGATACCTTTGGTTGTAAACATTTCATTATAAGACTATAAGCTTATAGAAATAGACGCCCTGATTACTGACGGTGGCACAGAAAGCTTTGGATTCAAAACTATGTATAAGCTTATAAGCCCATAAAAAAATGCTTACAACCAAAGGCATATAGCCATTTTTCGCGAATTGGGTTTACTGATCGGTAAACCTATTTATACCCAGCCACAGGAATGGCGATCGCAACTCCAAGCTGAACTAGGTCAGTTTCCTCTGTTCAATTTCTGGGGTCCCAATACATCCATTCGTTGCTCACAATGGATCGCTGACTCAGCCAAGTGGGTTGAAGAACGATGCAACCCAACACTCACACTCATCTATCTGCCTCATCTAGACTATTGCTTACAAAAATTTGGTCCTCACCCTCACTTGGTGGCTTCGGATTTACTTGAAATTGATGCTCTTTGCGGCGATTTGATTGAATACTATGAAAATCGAGGCGCTCAAGTCATCGTTTTATCGGAATATGGGATTACAGCCGTATCCCAACCCGTCCACCTAAATCGGATGCTGCGGCAAAAAGGTTTACTCACCGTGCGCGAAGAACTAGGGCGAGAACTACTCGATCCTGGGGCAAGTAAGGCATTTGCTGTTGCCGATCATCAGGTTGCTCATGTTTATGTCAACGATCCGTTCTATATCCCCAAAGTGCGATCGCTGCTGGAAGCCACCGACGGTGTTGCCTATGTCTTAGACAACAAAGAAAAACAAACCCACCATTTGAATCACCCCAGATCGGGAGAGTTGGTGGCAGTATCTCAGCCAGATAGTTGGTTTACTTACTACTACTGGCTTGATGACAATCATGCGCCCGATTTTGCCAGAACAGTTGATATTCATCGCAAGCCTGGTTACGACCCTGTAGAACTGTTCCTCGATCCCCAAATCAAACTTCCCAAGCTTAAAATTGGTCTAAAGCTGCTCAGAAAACAACTTGGTTTTCGCTACTTAATGGATGTCATTCCCTTAGATGCTTCCTTAGTACGCGGTTCTCACGGTTGTGTGAATGCGGATGTTGCAGACGGACCATTCCTGGATTCTCAACGTGGAGGTTTGCTCAAGAGCAGCTATGAATATCCAGGACGATATAAAAGATGGGCGATCGGGTTTATCAATCCACCACTGGAACTAAAAACACGAGAGAAATCTTTCACGCTGACAGCACTGAACGGCCGGGGGAAAGTACTAATCCCAGTGCTTTTAAAGCGTCTGTCCGCACATGACCAACTTGAGGAAATCACCTTAGATAAAAACTATATTACTGGCTTAGTTAAACCAGCAATACAACAGTTTACAGAAGAAGAGCGAAGCAAGCAACCTTCAGCTTTTACGGTAATCCGCGATATTTTACATACTTTCTCTAGTAACCCAAGTTGCTAGTTATGCTGATTGGCGATCGCAACGAGGTCATTTAAGCAATAAAATTCCCTCCAGCAGAGAAATTAGGAGGGGTTTATGCTCAATGAAATTATTGCCATCTATGCTATCACTGATGACCTGCTGAAAGCGATTGGACATAGTGAAGACTGTCGGCGAGAGATGAGTGATGCAGAAATTATTACAACGGCGCTAACTGCGGCAATTTTTTTCAATGGTAATCATAGCAAGGCTTGTGGTTACATGAAGGACCATAAGTTGATTCGGAAAATGTTAGAAAAGTCACGATTTAATCGGCGATTACATCAGATCTCAATGTTAATCAACGATTTATTTCATCAAATAGGAATGATCCTGAAAGAGACTAGTGATTGTACTGAATATCTTTTAGACTCATTTCCTGTACCCATGTGTAATTGCTCGGATCTTTCATGTCAAGTTAATACAGTCGGAGGAATATCGAGGCTATATCGCATCAAAAAAGCGCTATTTTTACGGTGTGCGTGTTCAGTTATTAACAACTAAAAGTGGTATCCCGGTTGAATTTGTATTTTTACCCGGCAGTGCTAATGATGTACGTGCGCTATCCTGCGTTACCGTTAAATCTACCTCCTGGTAGTGAAGTATATAGTGATTCTGCATATACTGATTACATAGCAGAAGATGACTTAGAAGAGTCGAGTCAAATATTTTTAAAAGTTATGCGTAAAAAGAATTCTAAGCGTCAAGACCCCCTGTGGGAGCAATATATCAAGCAATGTACTAGACATTACATTGAAACGGTTTTTAGTAGCATTACTGGTGTTTTCCCAAAGTCAATTCATGCTGTCACTTATCAAGGGTTTCTACTGAAGCTTGAGGCATTCATTTTTGCATTTACTCTTCGACGAGCATTTATCGAATGAGCAAATTTTAATACTTTAAACCGATTTAATACTTTGACTTTTGATTAAGTCGAAGTTGCAGGGGCGCAATGCGCCCCTGCAACTTCGGAGTGCGCGATCGCCTGAACCTATGGTTACGAAGTTTCCGAAACTTGATAACCCGCAACTTGGGTTAGTAATGAAGATGAGCATTTAGGACTGTATGGTGCTTTCGCTTACGACTTGGTGTTCCAGTTTGAGCCAATTACTAAGCGCCTGTCTCGTCCTGCAGATCAGCGGGATTTGGTGTTGTACTTGCCTGATGAACTGATAGTTGTTGACTACTACCTGCAACGCGCTTTTCGTGTGCAATATGAATTTGAAACAACATATGGCAGCACGAATAATCTCCCGAGAGCAGGTGAATCAGTCGATTATCGAGGAGAACGTCGTGTCCCGGCTCAAACTGCTGACCATGAAACAGGTGAGTATGCCTCGCTTGTGGAGGTAGCACTAGATTACTTCCGTCGGGGGGACTTATTTGAAGTTGTTCCGAGTCAAAACTTTTTTACAGCAACTGAAGAGCCACCTAGTAAACTATTCCAAACCTTACAGAAAATTAATCCCAGTCCCTATGGATTTATTTTTAATCTCGGTGGAGAGTATCTGATTGGTGCATCTCCGGAAATGTTTGTACGGGTGGAAGGTAGGCGTGTAGAAACCTGTCCGATTAGTGGCACTATAACCCGGGGACAAGATGCTCTAGATGATGCAGAGCAAATTCGTCAGATGCTTAATTCTGGTAAAGAAGAAGCTGAGTTGACAATGTGTACTGATGTAGATCGCAATGACAAATCACGGATTTGTGAGCCTGGGTCGGTACAAGTCATTGGACGTCGCCAAATAGAATTATACAGTCATCCGATCCATACAGTGGATCATGTTGAGGGCTTATTGCGACCAGAGTTTGATGCCCTAGATGCGTTTCTTACCCACACTTGGGCAGTCACAGTCACCGGTGCACCCAAACGGTCAGCAATGCAGTTTATTGAACAGCACGAGCGTAGTGCCAGACGTTGGTATGGCGGAGCAGTTGGCTACTTAAGCTTTAACGGTGATTTCAATACCGGATTGATCTTACGAACCATTCGGTTACAAGACTCAATCGCTGAAGTGCGAGTTGGTGCGACTATCCTTTATGACTCTATACCAAAAGCCGAAGAACAAGAGACGATGACTAAGGCGGCTGCTTTGTTTGAAACAATTCGCAGTGCTAAGCAAACAGGGGCGAAATCTGACGAGTGCAGACCAACAAAATTAAGCGCATGCATCCCAAATGTCGAACCTGGTAAGCGCGTCTTACTCATTGATTATGAAGACTCATTTGTTCACACATTAGCCAATTACATCCGCTCCTCAGGTGCGAACGTCAAAACTCTACGTCATGGCTTCTCTGAATCGCTGTTTGACACAGAACGCCCTGATTTAGTTGTCTTGTCTCCTGGTCCTGGTAGACCTACTGATTTTCGGGTTCCAGAAACCGTACTCGCCTGTATGCGTCGCCAAATCCCACTTTTTGGAGTCTGTTTGGGACTGCAAGGTATTGTTGAAGGGTTGGGCGGAGAGCTAGGTGTTCTCCACTATCCTCAACACGGCAAATCATCGCGAATTTCTGTCACCGATCCCAATTCAGTGCTGTTCAAGGGCTTACCGCAAACAATAGCAGTAGGTAGATACCATTCGTTGTTTGCCCTTCCAGAAAAAATGCCCCCCGTCCTGAAAGTGACAGCGATTTCAGATGATGATGTGATTATGGCTATTGAGCATCAAACAAGAGCAGTCGCCGCCGTGCAGTTTCATCCAGAATCAATCATGACCCTAGCAGGAGAGGTTGGTCTGGCGCTCATTAAAAACGTAGTATATACTTACACTCAAACATTAGTGAAGAGTTAATAGTTGATTGTCCATCGTTCATTGTTAATAGCAATCAACAATTCCCCAATCAACAATTAACAATTCCCCAATCAACAATTCCCCAATCAACAAATTATGAGTAAACCAGCTTCTACCAAGCGCCATATTCTTGAAGAAATTGTATGGCATAAAAAGCAAGAAGTCGCACAAATGCGGCAAGAACTGCCTTTGATTGCAATACAGGATCAGTTAACTGCTGCTCCGGCAGTGCGAGATTTCCTTTTGGCTTTGCAGCAGAGTCCCAACCAACCAAGCTTAATTGCAGAAGTCAAAAAAGCATCACCAAGTCGTGGGGTGATCCGATCTGACTTTGACCCAATAGCGATCGCCCAAGCTTATTCACGAGGCGGAGCAAGTTGCCTTTCGGTTCTCACTGATGAAAAGTTCTTCTCTGGCAGTTTTAACAATCTGCGTACAATCAGACAACACGTAGCACTACCGCTACTGTGCAAGGAGTTCATCATTGACCTCTACCAAATCTATTTAGCACGTACAGTGGGCGCAGATGCCGTACTGTTAATTGCTGCCATACTATCAGATGAAGAACTCCAAGACTTTTTGCGAGTGATTCACGATTTGGGGATGAAAGCTTTGGTAGAAGTTCATACTTTGGCAGAACTAGATCGAGTCCTAAAACTTGACGACATCCGTTTAGTAGGGATTAACAATCGAAATTTGCAAGATTTTACGGTGGATTTAGGAATTACCCAAGAACTATTAGCACAGCGACAAGCACAGTTACGCAGTTTTGGGATCACTGTCGTTAGCGAGTCGGGTTTATTTACAAAAGATGATTTATCCCTTGTGGCACTTGTAGGTGTCCGCGCCGTTCTGGTAGGAGAGTCTCTCATAAAACAACCAGATATCGAGCAGGCTGTACATACTCTGCTAAAAGGTGGCTTTATCACAACTGGGAACTCGGCGGGCGATCGCGGTGTACGGACGAGAAAAGTTAGACGAGGCTGGCTTGGCAGACTCAACTGACGTGGCGACCCTTCAAGACCAACAGGTGCGTCGCCTAGTACTGGATTCTCAAGAACTAGGTTTAAGTCCTGCTCCCACTACCGCATTGGTCGGTGGAGATGTGCAAGAAAACGCTTCGATCTTGAAGGCAGTCCTCCAAGGAAAAGATACCCAGGCACAAGAAGATGTCGTCGCTTTAAATGCAGCGCTAGCACTCCAAGTAGGTGAAGCAATTGATGAAGCGACTGATATTAAAGAAGGTTGTGTCAAAGGTATCGTGGTAGCCAAAGAAATTCTCAAGAGCGGTTCAGCTTGGACAAAGCTCGAACAACTCGCACTCATTTCTAAGGTAGTTAGTACACGCGCTAATTAGCATTACAGGAAAGCAGCCTGGTATCTCTCCAGGCTTGCAAATTAACTCACTTTCATGATATATCCATGAACATTGTCAAGAAGAATTCTTCTCCCCCACCTCAAAAGAATCCTCCACCTAGAGGACTTCTTCTCCTGTTACTTATTGCCTCTTTAGTAATCGCCCCCACCGTGGCAGCTGTTTTGTCTCCAAGTTCGGTGTGGCTTTACCTCAAAGCTTGGAACATTGAATACCAGTTTCAGAAAGGGGGTGTTGTTCAGCGTAGCCAGAGGTAAGACTAAGTTTTCGTAGTTGTGCGATCCACACAGTTAGATTTTAAGGTGGGCAACCCCCACCTTTCTTGTTAGCACAGCTCGTTTTGCGCGATAAGCCGGAGGCTTGACACAATCGCGTATCGCAGCCCAACCAAGGGCATATGCTGATCGCTTCCAACTTGCCACACTCACGTAGTCGAGATATGCAATGTCTCTTAACTCGCCAAACGAAAAAGTTTACGCCTGCCAGTATCCCTGCTTTACAACCAGGCTCAAGCACTACGTAAACACTTTTGAACGAATCTGCCGCACTTATGTGCAATCGTCTCTCAAACCTCACCAATCTCTTATTGGTTTTGACCGAAGTGAACCGGGTGAATTTGCTGAATCGTAGAAAAATTTGATTAGGTCATCCATGATTGGAGTCAAAGATTTCTAACAATATTTGGAATCTTCTGTGCATTCGTTGTTATTAATAAAGCATACGAAAATTGTTTTTTTATAAGTAAAAATGACTACAGAATCACAAGGTGTTATTGGCGCATTTTCTAGGCGTCAAGATGCAGAATATACAATTAAGGCATTGGTATTAATAGGTGGTTTTAAGCAAGAACAGTTTTTTATTATTACAAATGATACTGGCAATAATGAGTATACAGTAATGATGTATGGTTCTCTTGAGTCGGTTAGTCGCGCAAGAGTTTTTCTTACAGCTCCTGCTCCTGCTCGAGAAGATGCAGATGAAGAAAGAAGTCGGGAAGCAAAACAAGTGGTGACACGGGTAAGAATGTTCTGGAGTCTTACACGTTGAGTCCGTTTACACGTATGGGATCGCACTATTATAAGCAAACTCTAGAATATTAAGATATTGAGGTCTAGAACTCATGGGATATACAACCGAATTTACAGGTAACTTTCAGCTTGACCGTCCCTTGTTCGACTTTCAAGCACTTTATCTTTTAGAATTTGCTCGTACTCGAAGAGTCAAGCGATCGCCTGATATACTCGCCACAATCCCCGACCTTGGTCGAGATGCCGTCGGTCTACCGTTGGGTGAGGAAGGAAGCTATTTCATCAACGAGTCGCACCCACAAGCAGCAGCCTCAGTTCTTGATGAGAATCGTCCTCCCAAAGGACAACCCGGATTGTACTGCCAGTGGCAACCCACTGCTGACGGACGCGGTATAGAGTGGAACGGTCATGAAAAATTTTATCGCTACGTTGAATGGTTGCAATACCTAATTGTTCATTTCTTTGTTCTTTGGGGTTACCAACTACATGGAACAGTCAATTGGCAAGGAGAAACCCCATCAGATCGCGGACAAATTGTTGTGATGGACAATCAGATTGTGCAGCCAGAACAGGCTGAAAATAAGTTGGCAGTAGCCACAAGTCCCATTTCAATACCACTTGATGTATGGCTTGGACTTTACGCTGTTCATACCGCCGATCCAACTGCATTAGTAAGTTGGGTAGCAACCCTACACTTTTGTATTGACTTGGGCTATCCTCAGACTGCTCATTGGATTGAAGAAAATCTCGGTGGACTGTATGGAGCAGGAGTAGCTCGGGGCTTTGTTGCTCAAGAAACAGGAGCAGTGTTTGTACCGACTTGCTACCCAATTGGAACCCACTAACGACAAAAAGCACCGATGCAGGATCCTTTGAAACGACCCCACACCCTACCCCCTACACCCTAGTTGAGGTAACTTCAGTTGTGAGGATTGAATCTTTTTGCTGTTTGTTGTTTTTAACGCTTTCCAAAACGATTTGAGACATTTCAGTAGTGAAGATAGTCAGTACAATCGCATCATCAATTTCGCCCACTACAGGAATAGTGTTGATGGGACCAACCAACCAGAGAAAAGTGCCACCAATAATCCACCAGCGGTATTTGGGGCTATGTAGGGCATTACGATACAAACTATAAACAAGTCTGATTGGCTTAAACATGAGCTACTTTTTTAAGCGACATCTCGATCATCACCGATCTTGCTACCAGTTTTGCCCATACCGATTGGTGGATAACCAGCCATCAAGTAGTGCGCTTTTACGAATACAGAGGTGTTTTATAACTGTGCCACACACAGCGCTACGAATGCCTACGCACTACAAGAGCCACCCTAGATGATAATAACTCTGACTTGAAAAATAGCGCTCGCCTACAACATCTCTTCAAAGAATCCGAATTTTCCACACCCGGTCACCCAAGTCAAAGCAATTGAACAAGATCCAATAAGCTAAAAAAGCGTTTGATGGAAATTCTGTGTTTGAATATGTTATGACGACCATCAACTAGGTAAAGAAACAGGAGAAACACCACCCGTGAAGGAAAAAATCATCAAAATCTCAAACCCAATCCCAAAAGTTCAAGTACAGCCAAATGAACCTGAACTTCAATCAGATTTGACCCAACCTCAAGAAATTAGCTTACCCGAAGAATTACTTGAACCAGAACCAGAACCAATAGATATCGCAGAACCAGCTTCAATGAGGCTTGGTAGCACGAATTCTAATGGTTGGAAAGTATCAGACATTCTCCGCGAAATTAGAATGGATAATTTTGAAATAGGTGATGCGGATTAAGGTAGGGGAGCAGCAGTGTGGGCTGTTCTGCAGCATTAGATAAATGCAGGTAATCTAGAATCACACTTTTCTTGATAAATTCTAACTAGTTGATGTAATTCTTCCACTTCGTTTGGTAGTAGTGAGAAATTTATGTTTTCAATTAAATTGCTTAATTCTTCTGCCCATTCCTGATAGAATGAACTCCCGATAATCCCCTCACTTGACTGGATGTAATTAACTAGAGGTATAGAGTTTATTTGGAAGTTCTGTCTGACCCAAACGTTGTAATGATTATGATTTATGAATTGTAAAGTATTTTTCTCCCTCATTTGGTCGTCTGGTAATTTCTCCTATATTTTTGCCATCACAATCAACCCAACTGGTTGCATATCGTTCAGTTCTATGAAACCCTGTAAACTCTAATTTTTCTCCTGGGTAATGAGCTTTAAACCATTCTTTTGCTGACTCTTCAGTATCAAAAGTTCTGGTTTTTACTTCCTATGAGTGTTTTATGCCAATTACTATCATCGGTAAAATCACAAACATAATGGGGCATATATCTATTCTCCAGTTTTATAGTGTGCTTGGTTTATTTACTATTATCTCATGTGTAAATAAATGTGGTTATATTTTTCTCATCAGGATAGCTGGATACTGGATAATATCGGTAATTTTCTGTATTTAAGTTTGCGCGTCCCAAAATGAGCTACATCTATGCTTTGCTTCTTCAATCAGTTTTCGAGTCGTCTTTTTTCTCAATAATGCCATTGCAGCGTCGCACTCAAACCAAACGTCATGGTTATCGCACCAATAATTGTAAGCCTCATCCGCACCACCAGAAGTCTGAACATTATGATTATAATTTTCTGGTATATTTGGGTTTTTTAACAGCAGTATTTCGGCTATAAGTGGTCTGCGATCTATTGCAACTTTTAGCCACTCTTGAACCACATCACTTCTATTTAACTGAATGGCAGCAAGAACCCTGCCATATAGAATACTAGGTGTAAGAAACTGCAAACATAAACGCTTCAAACTGCAAACAAGCCAATTTTGA
>CAXTSI010000283.1:0-12082 GCA_964246695.1 uncultured bacterium | reverse complement strand
CTGGTGGGCAGTGCCCACCCTACGTATATTTCAAAAATCAAATATGATTTCTATAGAAGTGAAGGACAGTATCTTCTCCCGATCGCTCCATAACATTATTGAATTATAAATTATAAAAATTTTCATAATTCATAATTCATAATTCATAATTTTTATATGTGGCTCTTACTTCCTCTAATTCTTCATCTATTTTGCTTGTGCTGTCAGGCTGGGGTTTTTGTGGCGGTTCAGTATTAATGTTGCTTTTGGGTTTGCCACCGTTAAGAAATATTGTTTTCATTTCCTCTAGTTCTCGATCAATTTGACTGATAGCTTTGGTTACAGAGGCGGGTGTAGGTGTTGCCTTCAAGTCGAGGAGGACTTCATCTGCTGTTTGATAGCGTCGAATGACGGCGCTTTCTAACATTTTGTCGAGGATGCGACTCAACTGATTACTCACAGGAGTCTTCAAGTATTGTTGCCAAATCCAAGCATCGTGATGAATGTCGTATAAGTCAAAGGGAGATCGCTGAGTTAATAGATGAATACAAGTAGCACCTAAGCTGTAAATGTCGCTGGCAAAAACAGCTTTTCCTTTAAGTTGTTCAGGTGCTACATATTCCGGGCTACCAATACTAGTACCAATGCTGTTTAAAGCAGTGTATGTGGCAATTTTAGCAGCGCCAAAATCTACTAGAACAAGATCCCCCCTTTTTAAGGGAGGACTAAGGGGGGATCGACGAATAATATTTTCTGGTTTAATGTCTCGGTGAATGACTTGTCTTGTATGACAAAATTGCAGCACTGGCAATAAATCATTTAGTAATTGCCAAATTTGACTTTCGTTGAAACGACCCGCGCCTGCCAATTCCTGCGCTAAGTTTTGCCCATCGATAAATTCTTGTACAAGATACTGTCTATTTTCTTGGGTAAAATATGCCAGCAGTTCGGGAATTTGTGGATGAAAGCCCAACTCATCTAAGCGCATCGCTTCTTGGGTAAATAACTCTTCTGCTTTCTGTACTGTGCTAGTACCTTGAGCTTGGGGATAAAATTGCTTGATTACGCAGCGCGGTTTGGACGGTTTATCTTCATCCACTGCTAAGAAAGTTCTGCCAAAACCACCTTGTCCTATGGGTTTGATTGCGCGGTAGCGTTCTTTGAGGAGTAACTTGGAACCACAAGTCAAGCAAAAGTTTCCATCATAAGTATGATGGGGCTTTGGGCAGCTAGGGTTGAGGCAGTAGCTCATGTTGAAATTTTCATCCCTGATAGGGATTCATACAGATAGATATACCCCCACCACTATAGATAGAATAACACATGAGCCTGAGGGTATTCGCGCTCTTGTTTAATAAGGAAACGTGTCGCCAATGAAAACTTCACCGCCGCAACTGCAACGTGAATTAGGGGTTGTGGGTGCAACTGTGATGGGACTGGGTTCGATTATCGGTACGGGCGTGTTTGTCAGTATCGGTATTGCTGCTGGGATCGCAGGTACAGCAGTGGTTCTGGCTGTAATCGTTGGGGCGTTAGTGGCTACCTGCAATGGACTCAACAGCGCTCAACTAGCGGCAAATCATCCTGTTAGTGGTGGTTCTTACGAGTATGGTTACAAATACCTAAATTCTTGGCTTGGGTTCACAGCCGGATGGATGTTTTTGTTGGCTAAAACTGCCTCAGCTGCTACCGCTGCTTTGGGTTTTTCTGGCTACTTTCTCAATGCTACAGGTATGAGCAGGTCTTTGCTCATACCCTTGGCGTTAGCATCTGTGATTGTCCTGACTGCAATTGTTTTGAGTGGGATTCGTCGCTCGAATGTTGCCAATATTGCCATTGTATCCATCTCGCTGCTGTCTTTGGTTTTTTTTATTGCTGCAGGAATACCCTCAACTGTAAGATCTGGTGCTGAACATTTCACACCTTTTTTTACAGGCTCTATCGGAACAGTACTTCATGCGAGTGCTTTGATGTTTGTGGCGTATACTGGTTATGGTCGCATTGCTACCTTGGGCGAAGAAGCGATCGCCCCGCGCCGAACTATACCGAGAGCAATAATTGTCACAATGGTACTGACAATGTTGCTTTACGTAGCGGTTGCAGTGGTTGCGGTGGGGTCAGTAGGGGCAGAAGTTCTGGGCAAATCGGGATCGTCAGGACAGGCTGCACCCCTAGAAGTAGTAGTCCGCAGCTTCGGCATTCCGGGTGGGTCGCAGATATTAGCAATTGGTGCGATCGCCGCTATGCTGGGAGTATTGCTCAACCTAATTTTGGGCTTATCCCGCGTATTGCTAGCGATGGGACGACGACGGGATATGCCCAGGATTTTTGCGAGTTTGAATCAGTCAGGAACGACTCCAGTGGCGGCTACTATTGCTGTCGGCATTGCGATCGCTTTTTTAGTTTTGATTGGTAACGTCAAAACTACCTGGTCGTTCAGTGCCTTTACTGTTTTGATTTATTACGCAATTACTAACTTGGCTGCACTTTATCTACCATCTCATGAACGGCTTTATCCTAAATGGCTAGCGATTGTTGGTTTGGCAGCTTGTATGTTTCTTGCCTTTTGGGTAGAACAGCTGATTTGGCAAGTGGGTCTAGCATTGATTATTGCTGGGCTGATTTGGCACACAGCTGCGAGAGCGAAATTAAAAATGTAAAATTAAAAATTAAAAAAGAAGACTTTGCTCACTTTTTTAATTTTTAATTTTTAATTTTTAATTCTTAATTTTCTATCTTCCAACACCTACATATTGGAAGCCCGCCCGTAGCATTTTTTCAGGTTCAAGGAAGTTGCGACCATCAATGATCACTGGGTGGATCATCAATTGTGCCATCTTGACATAGTCCAAATTGTTGAACTGTTGCCATTCGGTCACGAGTACCAAAGCATCGCAGCCGTCAGCCAGTCGTTCAGCATCAGTCTCTACTAGTACACCGGAAAGTCCGTGACGCATACCCGTTTGAGAAACAATTGGATCGTATGCCTTAACTTTGGCTCCTAGTCGGTTAAGCTGTTCAATCAGATTGAGCGCTGGTGCGTCGCGCATATCATCGGTATCAGGCTTGAAGGTTAAACCAAGCAATCCTACAGTTTTGCCTTTGAGGATTTTCAGGACTTGCTGGAGTTTTTCAACGGCAATCAGGCGTTGACGTTCGTTAACACTTACAGCAGATTTGAGCAGCTGGGCTTCGTAACCGTAGTCATCAGCAGTGTGAATGAGTGCAGAAACATCTTTGGGAAAGCACGAACCGCCCCAACCGATGCCAGCATTTAAGAATTTGTTACCAATACGGCTGTCTAAACCGATACCTTTTGCGACTTGAGTCACGTCGGCACCAACGCGATCGCAAATATTGGCAACTTCGTTAATAAAACTAATCTTAGTCGCCAAAAAGGCATTAGCGGCGTATTTAATCATCTCCGCTGAACTCAGGTCTGTTGCTAGTATTGGCACTGGCAGTAAAGATGGGTCAGCAGCGTACTTGCGCTCGACGATTGGGGCATACAATTCTTTCATCATCGCGATCGCTTTCGGACTATTGCCTCCTAGGACAATGCGATCTGGGTTGAAGGTATCGTACACTGCCGAACCCTCCCGTAAAAACTCTGGATTGCTAACGACATCAAACTTAGCTGCAATCTCAGGCAATTTTTCATCAATTGGCACTCCACCTGCAGGCACTAATGTTTTCTGGCGTTCAGCAATGCCATCAAGGACAATCATCCGCACCCAGTCCCCTGAACCTATTGGAACCGTAGATTTGTTGACGATCACCTTATATCCACCATTTAAATGGGCACCAATGCTTCGGGCTACGGCTTCAACATAACGAGTATCACTCTCACCAGTAGGCAAAGGCGGCGTTCCCACAGCAATGAACAAAATTTCCCCGTGGGCTACTCCCCCACCGATATCAGTGGTGAACTGGATCTTCCCAGTATGAATGGCAGACTGCATAATATCTGAGAGTCCCGGCTCGAAAATGGGTGACTGCCCAGACTTCATGATCTTGACTTTTTCTTCATTATTGTCTACACAAATCACATCATGCCCAATATGAGCCAAGCAAGCGCCTGTCACCAAACCAACGTAACCAGTACCAATGACACAAACACGCATTTTGTTTAATTCCTCGTTTTTTTGGGGTTGGTCTTTAACTTTTGTTAGTTGTTGGTTGTTAGTTGTTAGTTGTTAGTTGTTGGTTGTCCTACTAACCACTAACCACTAACCACTAACCACTAACTATTCAGCACTCTTTAAGCGAGTGCGGAAATCTTCTACAGTCAGTTTTAACCCCTGTTGCAACGGAACGGTAGGTTCCCAATTTAACCAGGTTTTTGCTTTTGTGATATCGGGACGACGGCGACGCGGATCGTCAGAAGGCAATGGCTCAAATTTGATCTGTGCATCGGGATTCACCAGATTTTGCACATTTTGCGCTAACTCCAAAATCGTGTATTCATCAGGATTTCCCAAATTCACTGGACCAATGTAGTCACCATTCATCAGTCGCATCAATCCATCTACTAAGTCTGACACGTAGCAAAAACTACGTGTCTGGGAACCATCTCCGTACACGGTTAAGGGAATACCCCGCAATGCTTGAACTACAAGGTTGCTCACTACCCGACCATCGTTTTCAAACATTCGTGGTCCGTAGGTGTTAAAAATTCGCGCCACCCGAATATCGACTTTATTTTGCCTGTAATAGTCAAATGACAGCGTCTCTGCGATTCGTTTACCTTCGTCGTAGCATGACCTAATGCCTATAGGGTTGACGTTACCCCAGTATTCTTCGCTTTGGGGATGAACTTCTGGATCGCCATACACTTCACTAGTTGAAGCCAACAAAAAACGCGCTTTTACGCGCTTAGCCAATCCCAGCATATTCAGTGTCCCCATGACGCTAGTTTTGACCGTTTTAACTGGGTTGTACTGATAATGTACTGGGGAAGCAGGACAAGCCAGATGGTAAATCTGATCGACCTCTAATCGAATTGGTTCGGTGATGTCATGGCGGATCATTTCAAAATAAGGATGTTCCATCCACTTGAGGATGTTGCGTTTGTGTCCTGTGTAAAAATTATCTAAACAAATAACTTCATGTTTTTCAGCTATGAGTCTCTCGATTAGATGTGAACCAATAAACCCAGCTCCGCCTGTCACCAATATTCTCATAATTTCCCAGTTACTTAACAGCTAATTGCATTCATCTATTGTGCTTGTCTTTAGATTACCCAGTTCTTGCATACAAATACAGCATCAGCAAAGGTTTTTCATGATTTTTCTCCCAAAAAAGGCAAATGCCTTGATATGTATGCAATTTTAATCAATTTATATTTATTAGCTTTACATAATTCATTTAGCAAAATAACAAATATCGGCGGTCAACTGTAACAGGTCTACCGATAATTCACCAAATCTTCAAGAATATAAAGTTTTATGATGATGCTAAAGGTGCGTAGCTCAGATCTTGCACCATTCTCAATAAGACCTAAAAAACCGGGTTTCTCAACCACAAATAAAGGGTCTCAGCCTTGAATATTTGCAAGAAACCCGGTTTTTGATGCTGGTGCAAGATATCAGGTAGGGAGTGGTAATCGGTAATTGGTAATTGGTAATTGGTAAAAAGATGAAATTCTTACCCTGTCATGGTTTCTTCTCCCATTCCCCACTACGCCAGTCGCCGTGAGAGCGGGCTGACCCGACTGCAGCGCTGGCTCCCCCACTCCCCACTCCCCACAGATCAGATGATTCCTTCTGACATAGCGGCTGTAGTCGTCACTCCAATTGGCACTCCTGCTGTCTGAGTGCGTTGGGGTTCTCCGAGCATGATGATAGAGCAGGTGAGTTGCTTTGCTAACTCAGTTGTGACGTCACTAATGGCTAACCCACCGGGACTAGTACGACTACGTATAAATGGTAACACAACCAAGTCATATAATCGTGCAGCCTGCAAAATCGCTTGCGCCACACTTTCATGGGCGATGATTTGAATTTCCGGTGGATTTGCTAAAGCCAACTTAGACACCAGTAGTCCGAGTTGGGCTCGCCTCCAAGCGATTTTACTTGAACTGGTGCGGCGTTCGCACACATTCAACACAGTAACTTGTGCTTGATTTGCCTCTGCTAGAATCTGGGCAAATTCCACAGGCTGCAATGAAGGTGTCATTAAGTTTTCCACAGGCACCAAAATGCGCTGAATTTTGTTCGGTGATTCCATAAGACGGGTCACCGCTACTGGACAATGAGATGCCCAGAGAACGTTATCAATTACATTACCAAATAAACGCGCTTTCAACCCAGTGCGTTTACCCCAGCCCATGACAATTAAACTAGCCTTTTGTTCTCGAGAAGCTCTGCTAATTCCTTGTGCGAAGGCGTCATCAATTCGCAGCAATGGTTCTGCTTCCACACCCAATACTCGACTCTGTGCCCTGGCTTTTGCCAGTAACCGCTCACTTCTTTGCACTGAGGCGGACAACTGGGGTGCATCCATATGAGCAAAAGCAGTAGCGATCGCTAAAGGTACAATCCTGCCATTTGCCTGCCGCGCCAATAACGCCGCCATTTCAATTAAATATTGTTGCGTCTGCGGATTGTAGACAGGCACTACTATCGTAAAAGGGCTATTTCTTTTTTCTTGGTTCTGGGGAGGCGGGATTGTTGACTTTTGTGCCAATTCTTTTGGAGAAATCAAACCTACAGCTACTTTGCTGGTCATCAACGGTCCTAAAATCGAGGTGACGAGCATTAAGAAAATGGCACTATTTAATACAGATAAATTCAGCAACCCAGCCCGATATCCTATTAACGTTGCTGCTAACGTTACACCTACTTGGGGTATTGACAGAGACCACATGGTCAGCATTTCCTGCCAGTTGTAGCGATAAACCAATTTTGTTAGTACAGCCGCTATCAATTTGCTCGTGATTAAACCAACAACAATGAACAGCGTTAACTCCAGTGGAAAAATGCTTTTGCAGAAGGCTGGCAAATCAATTAGCAAGC
The DNA here is from genome assembly GCA_964246695.1 of uncultured bacterium. Taxonomy (GTDB): domain Bacteria; phylum Cyanobacteriota; class Cyanobacteriia; order Cyanobacteriales; family Nostocaceae; genus Stigonema. The sequence goes on along the minus strand of CAXTSI010000283.1, from coordinate 5,087 downwards.
CTAAGTTAACAAAGAAAACTGGAATAAACAGCACACTGCCAACAAACACTACCTTTTGTTTGACCGATCCTTCTCCCACAGCTTCATTGACTGCTAAACCCGCTAAAAAGGCTCCGACAATTTTCTCTACTCCGATAAATTGAGCGCCAACAGATGCAAGAAATACTGCCAGCAGAACAAACAAAAACTGGTTTCCTTCGTCGTCTCCAGACCGCCGGAAAAATTCTTTACCCGCCCAATCAAAGCCCACTAAAACAACCAGCGAGTAAATAATTAACGAATTCAACAAGGTGATGACTTGCCAAAAGTTAAGATTGCGTGTATGAATTGCTACACAAATAGCCAATACTAGCAGTACGCTAACATCAGTAAAAATGGTGGCTCCAATTGTAACGGTGACAGCGAGGTTGTTCACCACTCCCAAGCGACTAATAATCGGATATGCCAAAAGAGTATAAGAAGCGAACAAAGAGCTAAAAAGGATCGCCGCATTCCAGTCAAAGCCAAAAAACCGCCCGATAGCAGTCCCGATACCAAGGGAAACTAAGAAGGTGAAGCTACCAAACCCTAAAGAGCGATTTTTCGTGCGGCGAAACTGCTCTATGTCAACTTCTAGCCCTGCTACAAACATCAAGTAAACTAACCCAATGTCTGATAACAGGTTCATCAGCGGCGACTCTGTCTGCAACAAATTCCAGCCATGAGGACCAAGCACTACCCCCGATGCAATTAAACCCACTAACCCCGGTAATCGCAGGCGATCGAACAGGATGGGTACAACTAGTATGACAACCAGTACAATAGCGAAGGGAACAATTGGTTCCTTGCCAAGAACTTGGTTAGTGTGTTCCAGAGCAAGAAATTGTAACATGAGTTCCATAGGTAGGACTTGGAGAAGCTATGGTGAGTCTGCGATTACTCTAAGCAATCGCTCTTGTCAATACAACTACAAACGCCACCCTGATAAAAGACTAAAAAATTTTATAAGACTACAAGAATTATCCCCGAGGGATTAACTACCTATGGGTGGATTTGACTCAAAATGAACCGTAAGCGATCGTAGTCGTCTTTAAGCAACATACTTAGGGTACGTCCCGCTTGGATTAACCATGGTCGGTCAGCTTTGCGTAACTTGTACACTTGTCTAATAGCTGCTGCGGTTAAAGACTCCACTGGCACTCCTTTTACAGAAAGTAGTGTCCACAAAAAATCTAACTGTTCCGTAAATCTAATTATTGCCTCTGGTTCGCAGCGATAAACTGCTTGATGAATTTGCGGGGGACGGGGAGGCAGATATTGATACACTCCATTATTAGATATTATAGCATCTGTCGTCGTTGTTGTCGGCAGTTCAAATCCAACAATCGCCGCACGGAATTCTGTTTTAAGCATGGCAAATATTTGGGGTTGTTCCTCTCGCAAGTCCTGCAAAGATAACCCCAACGCGACTGCCCTGTGTACAGAATCTATGGGCATTGTAGTTGCATAATAGACCACAGCATAAACTTGATTGCCCGATTCTTCATCTATAGAACATACCCAGCTACCAAAAGGAGGCATGGGGGGAAAGCTCAAGTCTTCTGGTTCTAAACATTGGGCTAAAAATTCGCAAGTAGTGGTTTCAATGACCTCCGCAATGTGGTTGGGGTGGCGATCGCGACTAGAGAATTGTGGTAGAGGAAGGCGCATAGTAGTCAATTGTTAGTTGTTAGTGGTTAGTGGTTAGTAGGACAACTAACAACTAACCAATTTATTTTCCTTTTTTCCGTCCGGCAGTGATTTCTACGAGTTCCAATTCTGAGGAGCGAAAGGTAACTAATTTATCCCAGTTACCACCTTCAAACAGTACGGCTACTTTGCCATCACTTAGCCGTTGTACGAGTCCTTCATAGCGATAATAAGTATCTGCTGGATTTTTCACACGAACAGTTGCGCCAGGTAGGATCATTGTTTTTAACTTTTAAGGTTCCTGTTACTAGCTTAATACTTGTTAGTGGTTAGTGGTTAGTTGTTAGTTGTTAGTGGTTAGTTGTTAGTTGTTAGTGAGCGTAAGCGCCGGCACGAGTGTTGAGCGCAGCTCGGGGCGACTGGTGAGACAGCCCGTTCGGGAGGGTTTCACTCCCAATCGGATCTGCGCTCCCGTTGGGTTGTTGGTTGTCCTACTAACCACTAACCACTAACCACTAACCACTAACCAGTGACTAATACTTTTGCCGCTGTCGAAAATTTGCTACAGATTCTACTAGTCCTAGGGAAATGAAGTTTGTCAGCATGGCGGAACGACCGTAACTTAACCAAGGTAGGGGAATGCCTGCTACGGGTGCTAAACCAACGGTCATACCAATGTTAACAATCATTTGAAACACGATCGTGGACAAAACGCCAATAGCTAACAACGATCCAAAGTTGTCTTTGGCAGTTTGCCCGATATGCAACAGACGCTGACAAATCATCCAAAAAACAAACAGTACTACCAAACAACCAACAAAACCGAATTCTTCGCCCACAGCAGAGAAAATGAAATCTGTATGCTGTTCTGGAACGAAATTCAGTTGTGTCATCGGACCCTTGTTTAGACCCCATCCAAACCATTCACCTGCACCAATGGCGATGCGAGATTGAATTTGGTGATAGGCGACACCGAGGGGGTCAGCATGGGGGTTGAGAAATGAAGTGAATCGGTCTTTTTGATATTCTTTCAATATATGATTCCAGGCAAACAACCCTAATTCGCCACCCAACATGTTGAGACTCAATGCACCCAAACCGTTTAGGGCAAATCGATGCCAAGGCAGGGTGCGCAAGCCGACCACACCCATAGCCACTGCCCAAACTAACCCTAAAAATCCAAAAGTTAGGTCTTTTGAAAAAGCTATGGTGAAGGGCCAAGATATACTAAATAGGATTGCTGCCACAATTGGAGAAATCATCAATATCAACCAACCTGGGTTGGCATTTGCCCAATACAACATCCCTAAAACGATCGCACCAAAAACCAGTGATGTTGCCAAATCTGGCTGCAAAAATACCAACGCCCAAGGAATAGCAGTGATTCCCAAAGCCCTGAAAACGCTATCAATACTAGAAGCAGTGCGCTTATGTAATAAAGCTGCTAAGGTAATAATCAACCCGACTTTAGCAAATTCCGATGGTTGTACTTGGATGCCAGCGATACTGACCCATCGCTGTGCTCCTTTAGCACTGTGACCAGTTATCATCACTGAAAGTAGGCTAATATTGGTAATTGCGTATGTTACCCAGTGCCACTTAATCAGATTTTGATAACGAATACGGGCGATCGCCACTGCTATAGCCAAGCCAATACCACCAGTCAGCCAGTGCCACCACCAGTCTGTTAATCCTAGGTTCAATTCTGTACTGCGGATCATAATGCCGCCAAATATGGTTAAAGCAACTGGCAAACCAAGTAGCAACCAGTCTACCTGCTGCCAAGGTTTCACCCAATAGACAGCGCGAATTTTTGGGATGGAACGTTTTAACAACATTGTGCGATTTTAGACTTTATATTTTAGATTTTTAATTTAATAGCACCTGAAAATCTGTATTCCTGAAGCTTAGCTGCAGGAACCAGAGCAAAATTAAAGTTTCTATGTTAAGGCAGCGACTGATACTTTGCCCGCGATGGCGAGGGCGATCGCTGTTAAGGCGAGTGCGCTTTTTGAATCTGGTTCGCCAACAACTATTGGCACACCGTTGTCACCGCCCATTCTGGTAGAAATCTCTAATGGCACACACCCCAGCAACGGTACTCCCAACTCAGCCGCAGTTTTTTCACCACCTCCAGAACCAAAAATGTCATACTGTTTATCTGGCATATCTGGTGGAATAAAATAGCTCATATTTTCTACTATCCCCAAAATTGGCACGTTCATCTGCTGGAACATCCGCAAGCCCTTGCGAGAATCTAACAATGCCACGGTTTGCGGTGTAGTGACAATCACTGCCCCTGCCATCGGCACTGCTTGTGTCAAAGTTAATTGAGCATCCCCCGTTCCTGGGGGCATATCCACAATTAAATAGTCCAGATCCCCCCATTGCACTTGATAGAGGAACTGGCGGATCGCTCCATTCAGCATTGGTCCTCGCCAAATCACTGGCTGATCTCGGTCAATTAAAAAGCCCATTGAAACTAACTTGACGCCGTGATTAAAGGCAGGTTCCAGGACTTCACCTTTCTCTGTAGAGCGCACTATCATTTGAGCATCGCCAAGTCCTAGCATAGTGGGGTCATTGGGACCGTAAATATCGGCATCCAGTAAACCCACCTTAGCCCCTGTTTGCGCTAGAGCAACTGCTACATTCACAGCGACTGTACTTTTACCGACACCACCTTTGCCGCTTGAAACCGCGATAATATTCTTGATGCCAGGAACGTCAGTACGATTGCTTACGCCTTTTTGCTGAGGTGTTTCCGCTGTCACCTCTATGGATACATCTCTAACCCCAGGTAGCTTTTTAACAGCTTTTTGGCAGTCTTCGACAATAAATTCACGTAATGGACAGGCAGGTGTTGTCAACACTAAAGTGAAGCTAACCTTGCCATCGTCAATTTTGACGTTGCGAATCATGTTCAGTTCTACCAAACTTTTGCGAAGTTCTGGGTCTTCCACTGGTCGCAACACTTCTAAAACTGAGCGAGAATCAAGGGTATCGTACATAGTTTTTTCTCCGGGATAACGTAACAATTATTAACAAAAGTTAAATCTTATCTTCTTGGATCTTAACGTTCTGCAGCTCGCTAATTGCTAATTGTTCATGGCTAATAGCAACAGGACTTACGCAAAAATTGCTATGCAGCTTAATTTATCGAACCGCCCTTCGGGTGACGCTCAATAGCGCTCGTGCCTCTGCTGGTGTACCCGAAGATCGCAACGCTTACGCTACCGCAACGCTTACGTCGCTAACGCTTCGCTATCACCAGGAGCCACTGCGCGGGAAACCCGCCGCATGCGCGCTGGTTCACCAAGGCGCGCTTGTGCGCTGCTGTATTTGTAGAGTGTGCGTAAGTCCTAAGCAATTAGCAATTAGCAATTAGCAATTAGCAATTAGCAATTAGCAATTAGCAA
>CAXTSI010000282.1:0-12100 GCA_964246695.1 uncultured bacterium | reverse complement strand
CAAGATACTTACCATCAAAGCTACGAAAAAGCGCCAACAAATGGAAGTGCATGGAAGTGCATGGAAGTGCATGGATTGAAAAATTGAAAATGATAATGATAATCGCCTGGTGCGCGGTGGTTCGTGGAACTACGTTCCTGAGTACTGCCGTTCTGCCCTCCGCAACAGGAGATCCCCGGACAACGGCAACAACAACATCGGTTTTCGGGTAGTGTGCGGTCCCGCGCAGAGGCTTCTTAGCCCTTGACTCTTTAGTCCTTTTGCTTTCTACCCTTCTTTATTCTTTTCTCTTCACCGTTCCGCCAGAGGCGGAAAAATTATTTTTTTTGATTTTTAAGCGACTATAATCAAGTATTGCACAAAGCCTAGAATCTTGTCAAGAAAGTAGAGTTTTTTTTGTGAAATCCAACAAGTGGCTGGATTAAACAGCAGCGACAAAAAGGGAACAATAAATATACTGATAAACCCATACTGAGAAACCCGGTTTCTCAAAGAAACCGGGTTTCTGAACTCCTGCTTGGGATCTGATTTGAAGAGTTTGACAATAAATATACTGAGAAACCGGGTTTCTGAACTCCTGCTTGGGATCTGATTTGAAGAGTTTGACAATAAATATACTGAGAAACCGGGTAACTTTTACGAAACCCGGTTTCTGAACTCCTGCTTGGGATCTGATTTGAAGAGTTTGAGAAACGACGATATGAATATGCTGGACAACTTATTGGATGATGGGATTAAACAGTAACGCCAAAAAGGGAACAATAAATCTAGTGAGAAACCCGGTAACTTTTACGAAACCGGGTTTCTGAACTCCTTCCTGGTGTCTGAAAAAGAAATGTTTATATGCCACAACGCAAAGTTGAACTTCGGGCTGGTAACTACTATCATATTTACAACCGAGGTAATAACCATCAGCCCATCTTCTTTGAGCGAGAGAACTACCTATACTTCTTGCGGCAATTACGGGAGTACTTGGTAGCCGATGCTTTAGAAGTGGTTGCTTATTGTTTGATGCCCAATCATTATCATTTATTAGCTTACCTGAAGATTGATAACCTCCCAAATTTGATGCAGCCATTTGTCCTTTCATACACCAAGGCAATCAACAAACGTTATGGGAGAGTTGGCTCACTCTTTCAAGGACGTTTCCAGAGTATTCATATAGATAGAAACGAATATTTATTACATCTATCACGTTACATCCATTTAAATCCTGTAAGTGCAAAGCTCGTAGAACGTTCAGAAGATTGGGAGTTTTCTAGCTATCGAGAATACATTGGGTTGCGAGGTGGTACGCTGCCCAAAATTGAGGTAGTGCGATCGCAGTTTCCTTCAGCAGATTCCTACCGTCTGTTTGTTGAAGCCGATCTTGAAAGTGACAACCAGATCATCAAGCATCTAACATTTGACTGATGAGCATTCTCAGAAACCCGGTTTCTTAAAGAAACCGGGTTTCTAAATAAGGGAGCAATAAATGAAACGATACAATAATCTTTATGCCCAGATTACAGATTTTGCCAACCTAGTCTTAGCAGCACGTCACTCGCTTCGCTCGAATTAAAAATTAAAAATTAAAAATTAAAAATTGTCCCCATCAATGAATCGCGTAGCGCCACGAGCGAAGCGTGGTGGTCTGGGGCTTGAAAAACAAGTTAAATTATATTTATCTCCATCAATAAATTGAGGGTAACCTGTACCTTAATTAATTAATTCAAAATTAATGAGTTTCTTCTCTTTAATTTTGAATTTTGAATTTTTAATTTTTAGGGTCAGGCTCAACGGGGGAAGCGGTTTCGGGAAAATGTTTTACAATTCAACTACAACCTCGAAGCAGAACTGCCAAAGATCAAAAGAGAATTAGAGTCAAAAACCTATCAGCCAGGTCGTTACAAGACCTTCGAGATTTTTGAACCCAGACCACGCATGATTTCTGCTGCGCCCTACAAAGATAGAGTAGTACATCATGCCGTATGCAACATTATATTACCCATTTTTGAGACAACTTTTATCGGCGATTCCTATGCGAATCGTGTAGGATTTGGGACTCATCGTGCATTGCGCCGCTTCACCACCTTTGCTCGTTCCAGTCCCTATATTCTCCAGTGCGATATCAAGAAATATTTCCCCAGCATCGACCACGCTATTCTCAAGACTCTCCTGCGCCGCAAAATCAAATGTAGCGATACCCTCTTGTTAGGCGTACACTAGAAGAGTCCAGACCTGCTCCGGTGATGTTGGTGACAACATCCAAAAATCAAACTTGGTTGGGTAGCTTGGTAAGCGAATTTCGCCGAACGGTTGCCCGACCTAAACTATAGGCGGAACTGAAAAAAGATTCCCATGCCCATCACAGAAAGCCAACCTGCCATCACCTGGGAGAAGTTACCTCCTGACTTCGCCTTACCCGACGATCCTGTGGACAACCTTAACCAACCTCTTTTAGCAGCAGCATTAACCGAAAGTTTGGAACTTGCTGGATTTATCCAACCTCAAATACTCATCGGTACAAACTTCGGCATCTGTGCCACTGTAGATGGCAAGCTGGTTATTAAAGCCCCAGACTGGCTGTACGTTCCCTCAGTTTTACCCACTAACCCTCCCAACCAAACTCGTCGCAGCTACACCCCCAATTTGGAAGGAGATGTTCCAGCAATTGTGATGGAGTTTTTGTCGGAAACCGAGGGCGGTGAATACTCCATCAAATCCAAATATCCACCAGGGAAATGGTATTACTACGAGCGCATCCTGCAAGTTCCCACCTACATCATTTTTGAACCAGATGCCGGATGGCTAGAAGTTTATCAATTAGACACAGCAAGACGTTATCAGCTTGTCTCACCTGATGCAAATCGACGTTATTGGATCTCTAGTATGAGATTATTTCTGGGTGTATGGCAAGGTAACAAAGCCAATCGCACAGGCTATTGGTTGCGGTGGTGGGACGAAGCCGGACAAATGCTGCTCTGGGGAACAGAAAGCCTGCTACAAGAGCGACAGTTGCGGGAGCGTATGGCTGAGAAATTAAGGGAATTAGGTGTTAATCCAGAGGACATTTAATGCCCAAACTTACTCCCTTCCCGGTCTAAGATTACCTATTTTAACGAACCCCAAAGACGAGGCAGCGCGAATGACGGGTTTCCGACGCCATAAAGCTTGGTGCAGTCGCCAGGGAGCGGGAAACACTCATGAGAGCGCTGCTTCACCAGGTGCCTGCTTACGCGTTACCCGTATATGCGCACTGGCTCCTCCGTATGCGACTGCCGTGCGAAGTACAAGGGAGAAAGAAGAGAAGAAGATTGGTAATCTTGTCGCGGTTCGGGAGTATACGAACGCGGCTTTAGAGCGAATTGACAAAGTTTTGGATTATCTGCTGAGGCAACAGCGTCACAGCAACTATCAAGAAAATGAGGGATAATAGTTTGCGATCGCCAGAATGACAAACCCGGTGTCTTCAACAATTGTTATATTACAATATTCTCGCGAGGATTTATTAGCAAGGTTTAGTCAACATTAGAAAAATGACCGAATAATTACTAATTCTTCACAGGGAACTCTTAACACGCGATCGCCAGTTGCGAACAGCACAAGGTAAACCGTTTTTAGGATTTATTTGGGAAAGGTACGCATAGACGGACAGGAGTTTGAAATTCCCGTCTATGCTGGCAATGATATTATATCATGTCCGTATAAACAGTTACAATATCCAGCCCTCGCCCCCGTCCCCTCTCCCATGCTTGGGAGAGGGGTGCCCAGAGGGCGGGGTGAGGGTTCATATAATAACCGCTACACGGACATGATATTACAGAAGTTTTACTAGTACGCCAGGGCGGAAATAGCGCTACCATTCAAAACTACCAAAAGTCCCTAACTGATATCTTGCACCATTCTCAACAAAGTAAGAGAAACCGGGTTTCTAAACGATAAATTAAGGGTTTCAGCCTGAATTCTTTGCAAGAAACCCGGTTTCTGGTGGTGGTGCAAGATGTAAGCTAAATCAAAGCTTTTTAATTTTTAATTTTTAATTTTTAATTCCAAGGGAGCGGTAGCTAGAGTGGGCGATCGCCCCTAATCAATACCTCGAATTCTTCTAAAGCCTGACTCACTCCCACCTCACTGGCACGTTGCATAAACCGTGGGATCATCTCTGTAACTGCTACACCAGGAAATGTGGGACTGGTCTGTAACTCAACATACTTGCCGAATTGCAGCACATTGATTTTTAGCTTCCCACCCTTATAAATCCATAACTCTGGTACTCCCAAAGCTTCATAAGCATCGAGTTCGGTCTTAGAGGTCAGGTCAGTTTCCAGCGCTAAATCAGGTGGCGGGTCTTGTGTCAAATCCAGTCGATTCTTACCGATGACAGCTTTGTAGTTTTGAATGTAGAAGCAATCGTCTGGCTCAATACCTGCTATCATGCTTTTACGCTTAAAGGTCGTAGATCCAAGAGGTTCCCATGCGCGTTTCTGGACTCTAAGCAGGGTTTTGACTAAATCTGCGAGCAAAACTTTTGACCGTTCATGCTCTGGTAGTGGAGCCATGATTTCTAGAATTCCATTAGCATAAGCAATTCGAGATGAGCGCCGTTCTCCTAAATCAGCGAGAATCTCTTCAAACCCTTCCCAGGAAACAGGCTGTAGGGTGACTTTTTGACCTGGTTCTAGCCGCAGGCTAATGGCAGTTGTTGGCATTACTTGCTTTACTCCTGTTGAACAAACCGAGATCTTGCACCATTCGATAGTTTGTGTAGGGCACTGCCCACCAAAGCAAAAATAGGCCCGATCGGTCAATGGTGGGCGATGCCCACCCTACAAAAATAGCCTTATTGCAAGGAGTGCAAGATGTGAGCAAACCGATTCAAGAAACCGGGTTTCTAAGTTTTCCTCTATCGTAGTGCGCGAGAGCTTCTCTAGGGGAAACTTCCCTCGGAAGACGAAGCAAGAAATACTACGTCCTCAATTAGGTTCCAGACCACCACGCTCTGGCGAATGGCGCTTGTGCGATCGCCAAATCATTAAAAATGCAAAAACCAGATTTTATTGCAACCTATGAACGGGCGAGACGCCCGTCCTACAAGAAACTTTACAAATACGGATCGCAGTCCAGCTAAGAACTAAGTAGGTATTGACATTCCCCATGCCTAAAGGCAAGGGGATTCTGTAAGAGGTTTAGCCATATCTCTCACATATCCGACTGTCGGAGTTTCCCACACATGGCGGTGATTCCCGTAGGCGGGTGAGGCGACTCAACCCACAAGGGATTGATAACTTCCGTTAGCGGAGCGGGCGCGCGTACCCGCGCGACGGCGTGACTTTCCCCCAGTCCGGGGGTAGGGTGTTAAAGTCGATGAGGAAATCACTTTCCTTCACCTCTCATTCAGAACCGAACGTGAGAGTTTCCAAGCTCATTCGGCTCCTGCATGTGGTCGTTTTGTCAACGATGACCTGTTGGATTGCTCCGTTAGGTTTTGGCTCTTACCGTTTCATCCCTCAAGAACAATCAAGGTTTTTTCCCGCTTGAGTACCTTCTCTGCCCTTTTGGTTGCTTGGGCTTTTCGCAGTGTCCCGAAAAATGACTATTCTAATTATCCCTCGCTTATGGCGATTTAGGCTTATTCAGGAATACTATTCTGAGAGCTTCCACAATGCTTATCCTACGTCAGCATATCCAAAGCATTACCAAAGGCGTTGGCTTCTTAGGATATCCCTCTTGTTGACTCTTTTGGCTTAGTTAGCCTACTCTTTTGAAGAAAATGTTTCTTGCTTTGACTGACAATTCATGTAGCTTGTGGGCTACAATTTATGTTAGTCCCAAGACCATGTTAAAACAGGTGGGTGGTTCAGTGGACATTCCATAAAGAGAGAAGTCAACAAGTTACTTCGTTTCCATAGACTATTTCTTGATGTATTTAGGTGTCCTCAATATGCCGGAGGTTATAACGAGTACATCTCCATCTATCGTGTCGATTATAGATGGCTCTTCCCTCTTGCTCATATTTCGAGCGCTGTGTTTACCAACTGTGGGTTATAGTCGCTGTCCAAATTGGTGCTAGTCACTCATAACCCCTTATGGCTGTACCTCATTTAATCAAAGTACACCTAACAGCAGACTCTTTCACAGCTAGGTCGTTACGACACTATATAGAGGATTCACTGTGCGTTCACCATGTACATCTTCCCTAACGGCGTCACCAGATGAGACTTCTAGCTTATCCGTATTTCTCCCATGCACCGCCAGTGTCGAGAAACTATCTCGTGAAAGGTGGGAGACGGTATTCAGCCTGATGCAGAGGCGGCAGGAATTGAACCTGCATAGTCTGTGAATTGTCTTGAATTGTTCCAGTAAATACTAAATACTGGTTATTCAAGCCTTTCTTCCCTTTGAGTATAAACTCAAATTTAGAAAGAACGAATCGCACCGCTCACATTTGACCTGTTTGTTTTATTGTAGCAGAAAAACAATTTTTTGACGGGGAATAAATTCCCGCTCGGTCTTACCCCATGCATAAATGCAGGGGCTTGCGCCCTAGGATTTTCGGTCACAATAAAACATAGCTATATTAAGTTATGTTTTGAGGCGATCGGCCTACTAACGACTAACAACTAACTACTAACAGCCTTAACAGATAGTTGTGTTTATTCACGCCGACTTACTTATGTTCATACCGTGCAATCATTTTCCCCAATTTGTCAGGGTTGATCTGCCTAGGTGGTTTCAGCCCATCAGGTAGACGAATCGCAACTAGGTCATGATAAAACTTCATCTGTTCAAAGGATTCGATCTGCTGGATCTGTAGAGTCAACATCTGCCGACTCAGCCCGTATAAAGTCAACTTCGCTGCTTGTACAAAATCCCAAAGTTGTTGTTGGTTGTGGACAGCCTCGAAAATTAAAAAGCGTAAGTTTGGTTGTTTAAACAGCCAAGGCATTAAATAAGGCTCAGCACCCTCAATATCAATTTTGACACCAAAGGGGTTGTCGCCAATGAGTGGCGCAACATACGTAGCAATGTTCCGGACGGGAACAATCTGAGAATCCCAGTTGCTCTGATCGGAGTATTCAATCAAGGTAGCCATGCCAGAGTGGTCTCTGGGGCGCGCTATTTTCATTTCACTGTCGCAATCCATCAGTGCGACCGGGTGCAACTGCACGTTGGTGAGTCCAGCTTGTGCGATCGCCGCTGCGACACACCGACAGATTTCCGGTTGGGGTTCAAACAGGTGAACCTGTCCTGTTGAACCCACCTTATCTGCTGCCAACAATCCAATTGACGAGTAGTTTGCCCCAATATCCAAAAAACGATCGCCTGGACGCAGCAGTGCCTGAGCCGTTGTATGCACCTTGGGATCGTTTGTGCCAAAGAGATACAGGACGCGACCATGATAGTCATTAGGCTCAACCTCAATACACAAGCCGTTCACCATCCTAGCAGCTACTGGACTAGCACACTTTGTAAATTGACTATTGATCAGCGAGTTGAACGAAAGTTTTGTGAGTCCACTATAAATAGGTAAATGATGCAATATCTTGCTGTAAATACGCATCAAGATGGGCGGTTCACAATATATATCTCCCATGTCTTCAGCCTTTTTTTTATTTCAAATGAACTCGTTTTTTAATCAAGAACTGAGGTTGCGATAGAAGGTAGTTGCACTCGTGATTTCTAAAATAAAACTGGGGACTTTATCTTCTTCAAGCCAAAGCTTATAGGTGAGGGGTTTCTTTTTCTCTACCCCAAACACCACAAACACGTCGGGAGCAACCACTGCACCTCAACTCAACTGAGATAAGTTTAAAAATACCACTTTATTCGTAACTTTTTGCACTCATAAAAAATTACCATATAAGAAAACAGGTTAAGAATCTTAATAATGACTGTAAATACACAGCAGCTACCAACAACAGCCACCTTTGAGAAACTCTATTGGACTTGGCAGGGTTATAAAATTCAGTATACCGTCATGGGAACTGGAAAACCCTTGGTATTGGTGCATGGTTTTGGTGCTTCTATTGGACATTGGCGGAAGAATATTCCTGTTTTAGCAAATGCTGGCTACCAAGTGTTTGCCGTTGACCTTTTGGGTTTCGGAGGTTCCGATAAACCACCGTTAAATTACACAGTATTCGTGTGGGTGGAACTGCTGAAGGATTTTTGTACAGCACACATCTTTGAACCTGCCGTATTTATCGGCAACTCCATCGGCGCACTATTAAGCTTGATGGTAGTGGCAGAACATCCAGAAATTGCCGCAGGTGGTGTTTTGATTAACTGTGCAGGTGGGTTGAGTCATCGTCCCCATGAACTTAACCCGCCACTACGCATTGTCATGGGGGCATTTAATAAGTTGGTCGGTCATCCGATTACAGGTAAGTTTGTCTTCAACCGCGTCCGCCAAAAAGCCCAAATTCGCCGTACCCTATACCAAGTTTATCGCCATCGGGAAGCCGTTACAGATGAACTAGTTGATTTACTTTATACTCCTTCCTGCGATCCAGGCGCACTGCAAGTTTTTGCCTCTATTCTCACAGCGCCTCCTGGTCCCAGTCCTGTAGAAGTATTGCCCAAAGTCGAACGTCCGTTACTGGTAATTTGGGGTGCAGATGACCCTTGGACACCAATTGCTGGTGCCAAAATTTACGAGAAGGCGCGGGAGAATGGTAAAGAAATTCAAATCGTCCCCATTCCCAATGCTGGACATTGTCCCCACGATGAAGTGCCGGATATTGTGAATCAGCAAATTGTGGAGTGGTTAGGGCAACGGTGACGGTACAAGATGTAGCGGATAATTTATCTGTTACATCCGTACTCTGAGATATTTTTTTATTTAAGATTGGCTTATCATGTTAGCGTTGAATAAAATGTAACAAAACTTACATTTTTCCGATTTTTTCCGAAAAAAGGCTACGCTAGATATATATCCGGTTCGCAAAGATACCGAGATTAGGAGAAAATAGTATGATTTCAACTTCCCTGCTGCCAGTGGAGAGTCCTTCCCCTGCGCACATTTGCCCATTCGATCAAGCCTGTAGCTACTTAGAGGAAGCGGCTCGTGAATTAAGCATCGATCAAGGTATTTTGGAGATCCTCAGCAACCCACGTAAGGTCGTCACAGTTTCCATTCCGGTGAAACGGGATGATGGTGAAGTGCAGGTTCTAGCTGGACATCGAGTGCAGCACTGCGACATCTTGGGTCCTTACAAGGGCGGCATTCGATACCATCCGGCTGTGACATTGCGGGAGGTGTCAGCACTGGCAATGTTAATGACCTGGAAATGTGCACTACTAGGTATTCCCTACGGTGGTGCTAAGGGAGGCATTGCCATAGATCCCAAACGCTACAGTGTTGGTGAGCTGGAGAGGATTACTCGTCGCTACATCAGCGAGTTGATTAAAGATATTGGTCCGGCGGTAGATATTCCCGCACCAGACATGGGTACTTCTGCCCGTGAGATGGCTTGGATGATGGACACCTACTCTGTGAATGTCGGTCATGCTGTACCAGGAATTGTGACTGGTAAGCCGCTTTCGATTGGTGGTTCGCTGGGACGGGAAATGGCAACCGGACGCGGCGTGATGATTATTGTGCGTGAGGCGCTGGCGGATATCGGCAAGTCTTTGGTGGGAGTGCGAGTGGCGATCCAAGGTTTCGGGAATGTCGGAAGTGCTGCGGCTTTATTGCTGCACCAAGCGGGAGCCAAGGTGATAGCTGTCTCAACAGGAACTGGGGGAGTCTTTTCGGAAGTTGGTCTAGATATCCCAGCTTTGAAGGCTTATGTTGCTGAGAACCATAAGAGTCTTGTTGGTTTCCCGCAAGCATTATCAATTAGTAATGCTCAGTTGCTCACTTTACCCTGCGATGTGCTCATCCCTGCTGCTTTAGAAAACCAGATTACTGAGGAGAATGTGAATCAGGTGCAAGCACAGATTGTCGCAGAAGCGGCTAATGGTCCAGTGACTCTCCAAGCAAACCTGGCGTTAGAGGCGCGGGGTGTGACGGTGCTACCGGATATCTTAGCGAATGCTGGCGGTGTTGTGGTGAGTTATCTGGAGTGGGTGCAAGGTCTTTCCTATGTATTTTGGGATGAGGAACGCGTTAATCGAGAAATGGAACAGTTGATGGTGCAGGCTTACCGTCAGGTGATTAAACAGTCGCAGGTGCGGCAAATTCCTCTGCGGTTAGCAGCTTATACGCTGGGTGTAGGTCGTGTGGCGCTGGCGCTGAGCGATCGCGGTCTTTATCCTTAATTTTTTTGATGACGTTGCTAGGACTTAGGGACTTCCAATTAAAAAAATCTCCAACTATTTCTTGTGGGATGGGCATCCTTGCGTCCTAGGAACTGGGCGGGCTTTCCTGCAAGGGATTCCTTATAAAAATTTACTTTATCTAAATTTAACCAAAACTTAACCAATACATAATATTTAGATATTCTAAATTTAATCTTTTTGGACAGCTATAAATCTCATCACTAAATAGCTTTGAAGTTTGAAAACGATAAGTTATTATTTTTTATTGAGAGAAAATTTGGGTTTCAAATTCATGCAAATATTGCAAAAACTAGCATTGGCAAGCGCTGGCGTTGCCCTGAGTTTTGCTGTCACGGGGATCAAGACAGTGAGAACACAGGCTGCTGCTGTGCCGAATATCTCCGTAATAGCCGCAAAATCGAACGCAAATCGCTACTATGGTAATTCCGACATCTACGGTCAAGAGGTAGCCAATGCCTGGGGGTTGCATAAGAGAGTTAGCCGTGCAACCAGACAAAGCAATTCATTGCGGACGCCAGTGTTGAGTGCAACTGTGCAGGGGGCTTCTGTGCCAAACCAGGTTCAGGTTCCAAGTTCCATGAGATCGCAGCCGTTTGACGTTGAGCGTAAACTCAATTTGCCTGTTGGCTTTCAAATTGCAGTTTATGCGCGCATTCCAAACGCACGCTTTATGGCGATCGCTCCCAACGGCGATCTACTGGTTTCCCAACCCAACTCGGGCAAGGTAGTGATAGTCAGCAATAGGGCTGGTGGCGATCCGATCGTCACAGACTTCGTGACTGGGCTGCGGAAGCCGCATGATATTGTATTTCAGAGCATCGGCTCTACGACCTATGTCTATATCTCGGAGACGAACCAGATTAATAGGTTTGTTTATAACTTTGGAGACAAAAGCGCCCACGACCGCCAAATCGTTGTAGCCAACCTTCCCGACAGCAGCAGTCCCGAATTGCACGGTAGTTACGGACACGAACTTAAAAACATTGCCCTTGATGCCAACAATAAGCTTTACGTATCCATCGGCTCTAGCTGCAATGCTTGTCTCGAAGATACGGTCAGCAATCCGATTCGGGGTTCCATCTACCAGTACAACGCCGACGGTAGTAATGGTCGTCTGTTCGCTCGCGGTCTGCGTAATGCCGAGGGGCTTGCCATGCTGCCTGGGACGAACGATCTATGGGTAGTAGTCAACAATCGCGACGAGATTGGATATCCGTTTAATGATAGTAACAGCAAATACCGTCAGGTGATGAACTCCTATGTGGACAATCATCCACCTGAGGAGTTTACTCATGTGCGCGATGGCGGAAACTATGGCTGGCCCTTTGCCAATCCTAACCCGGACACCTCTAGCGGCTACGACAATATGCCATTTGACCTCGATGTGCAGTTCAACGCCGACGGTCATGTGAATCTTAACAGCCTGGATCGGATCAACAAAGGAATTCAAGCGCATTCTGCTGCTTTGGGGCTGAAATTCCTGCAAAATACCTTATTTCCTGTAGCCTATCGCTCCGGGGCGGTGGTGGCTTTACATGGTTCGTGGGATCGTGCTCAAAAAACGGGTTACAAAGTCATTTATTTCCCTTGGGACACAACGACTCAACTACCTAATCAGCAAGTGGATTTAGTGACAGGCTGGTTGAATGACTCCGATCAAACGGTTTGGGGACGACCAGTGGATGTAGTTGTCGATCTCCAAGGAAATCTCCTAATTTCCGATGACCAGAGCGGTACTGTTTACAAGTTAACTTATACCGGGCTGTAAACTGACCAGTGCTATAGCGGTTCTCAATTGAATGCATCACACTTGTAATTTTATTGTGGGGTGGGC
>CAXTSI010000281.1:0-12142 GCA_964246695.1 uncultured bacterium | reverse complement strand
GATAATTTAACTGTGGGACTTACAGATCAATCATCCGCTACATCTGCTACAACATCCGTTGCCGCATCCGCTACAACATCTGTTGCCCTACATCGAGACAGCAGTGCCTGTCGTAGGATTTGCTGGCTTCACTCCAGCACCTGTCCGCGCCTTATACAAGTTTACGAGTCGCTGCTCGGAGGTCAACAGGTCTTTGTGAATTTGTGTGAAAATTTCAGTTGCTATTGGGTCAGTGTATGCTGGCATTAAGTTGCCAGTATCACCTATACCCGTCTGTACATCGCCTAAGGCAGAACGTAATTGAAATATATCGTCACTTCCTGTGAAAGCGCTTTTTACCTTTGCGTACTGGTTAGCGATATTCGCCGTCAAAGAAGGTTTCTCCCCTAGTTCGTTAAGATACGATTCTAGGACTTGGATGTGGCGCTGCTTATTAGCAATGATCTCTTGAAAGAGCGATCGCACTTCCCGATCTGATTCTTTCTTAGCGTAGTTTTCCAAGGCTTCCAGCGAATAACGTTCACCAGCAAGGGCTGTATTCAAACCTTTGACAATCTCACCCTTAGTGGAACCACCCCAAGCATCAGCCAATTTCCACCATTGAGCTTTTGTGTCGTTCACATCTGGCAAAGCTGCATCCTTGCCACCGTAACCCAAATAACCCAAAATAGCTGTCGTGAAAATCGGCAAATCTCCTGGTTGACGCGACGTAATCAAATTCCCGTCAATCACCACTGGTGCATCCACATAATTCGCACCTGCATTAACCATATCTTTACGAATTGCCAGGAAGCCGGTTGCTTTTTTACCTTTAAGCAAGTCGCCTTCAATCAAAACTTGTGGTCCGTGACAAACCGCAGCTATCAATTTTCCTTGCTGCATTGCGAATTGTACAAAGCGTACTGTATTTGGGTTCACCCGCATTTTATCGGGAGCCATACCACCAGGAATTACCACAGCATCAAACTCAGACGCTATAGCTTCGGTTGTTGTGGCATCGGCTTGCATGGAAAGTTTGCCACGTTTTCCTTTATAGTTTTCGTTCGTGCGAGAACCAAGAACAACAACTTCTATACCCGCTTGTTTAAGCCCATTGAATGGCACTTGAAATTCTGCATCCTCTACATCGTTTTCGAGCAGGATTGCAACTTTTTTCTTTTCTTTGTTAAAGCTTGCCATTAGATTTCCTTTTTAATACATCAATATGGTAACTGGTTATTTGTTACTTGTTAGTAGTATTTTTTTCCAACTAACGACTAACAACTAACAACTAACAACTAACTAAGTAGATACTTCCCTTGTTTGTGAACTCGCAAACAGTTCTGCGTAATCGTCTGAGAAGTTCGCTTGCAAATCAGCAAATTCGCCTGGGCTGACAGCATCTTGTAGCACGGCGAATACAGCACGGATGTGCATCACGGCGGCGGTTGGATCGACTCCCTCTTTTTCACTTACACGTGCAATAAACTCTTGCATATCGTAGTGTTGACCGTTTTCTCCCTCCCTACCACGCAAATACTCGCCTAGTTCTTTAGGCAACTGTGAAGCTAAATCTTTTGCTTCATTGCCAACGATGCGGTCTTTGATTATTTCTAGTGTGGCACGGGTTGCCTGTTCTGCTTCTTCACGAGAATTTAACTGAGCAACACTTTGAACGTGTTTAATGAACTCGTCGTATTTCATTCTTCTCTCCGTTTCTCAAGGTAAATGCTAGCTTTTTAGCAGTTTTTGCTTTTACACTTAATATTTAACTTCCAACTACTAATTTAGATTTCTTTAACATTAAATTTTTATTAAACGACCACCTTACATAACTCAACAAATCCTGCTTATATGTGGATTTTTACCCGATCTGAATTACTTAAGCATTTCTTATACTATAATTATTTTATGCTAATGTTTCTTCGCTCTCAAGAAATAGTTTTTCTTTTTTTTGTTGAGATATTTTTATAAATAAATTCTCCAAATAATGGAAAACAAAGAAAATAGCTATGATTCATAAAATAGGAAATATTAGAACATAACTAATATATCCTAATTTATAACTCATAACTTTTTATAAGGTGGCTAGAGCGTGAATTTATACATAAAAGGTTATGCAGCAATTGCTGGCTTCTCTTCAGTCTAAGGAGAGAAATTGTTTTCTATCTAAAGTGATACATCTTTTGGAAGACAATCAAGGAAAAAGAAAGCGTTATGGTGAGGATGCAGTCACGGCTACTCATATGGCGGAACAAAAAGATTTAGCACAGCAAAATAGTGATAACGAAATTGAATCTAGTGATTTGCCACAGGAAATTACCGAATCTTACGGAACTGGTGTTAAAGATCTGCCAGGATATAACATCGGTGGACGAACAATGCGGGATGAGAGGCGCGAGTATACACAAACCAGTCCCGAATTAACTGGCGGTGATGTTGATGCTTATTGGGAAGACGCAGACGCGGTGGGTGAAGAAGCTGTTGGTGGTACTGTTGCCACTCCAGACCAAAATGTGACTGAGGAGTTGGAAGCAGCAGTTGGGCTAGAAATGGACGATAGAGCGTTTTTGCGGACGAACGACATTTTAGAGGAACGGGACGACCGTCGCTGGGAATTAGATCCGAAGTCTTCTGAAGATTATGAAGATCGAAGGGAGGAAGTATAAGAATTAAAAATTAAAAATGCAAAATTAAAAAATTTTTAATTTTTAATTCATTTGTCCCCAACTTACGATCTCCAGCATGGGCGATCGCCTTGCCACCATAATGTCTAATTAAATTCACTGCGTCTTTAATTGGATCGTCAAGTCCTCAGTAGATAACAATTGATGCTCGTTATTTGGCAAATTTTTGGGCAATAGCTTGACCGACACCAGTAGTAAGGTCGTAAAAATAGATACATTGTATTTTCAGCGTCCTTCGCTCTTCACACCTCTTAATGGAAGACTGGTAAAAATGCAATTAGCCATTAGGAATTAGCCATTAGCAATTAGCCATTTCCAACTGGATAATTGTTCTTCTATCTGATTTAGATACATCTGTCTTCAGTAGGGTTGAAGAGGAACTTACCTTTTGATAGGGTGAAGCATGAAAGTGATTAATTGCAATCGGAGTTCTTTATGACATCTACTCAAACTGGCGATCCAATCATTCGTGAACATGTCAAAGCTTTTCAAAGCTTAAATGTTGATGAACAGCTAGGTCTATTTTGGTTTATTTACAAAGAAATGGGTAAATCAATTACGCCTGCCGCCCCTGCTGCTAGCACCGTTTCCCCAGAAATTGCTGAAGGTTTATTCAATCAAATTAAGGAAAAATCCCACGAAGAACAACTGCAGTACCAGCGTGATTTGATTAATAAGGTAGATAATGAATACACCAGAATGTACGGCTCGATGAGCGATACTACCAAACTGCTGTTTTGGTATCGTCTATCTCAAGGAATGGAAAATGGTACTATCATTCCTGTGCCTGCTGAATATCAGCTTCCATCCCAAGCTCAAGAACTACTCAATAAGATTGTCAGCTTAGATTTTGAGCAGCAAATTACTCTTTTCCGTGATTACGTATCGCCAATGGGTGCTGATGCAGCAGGTGCTGGAATTTAATAATTTTGATTTGGTTAGCACTAACCGTTGCTAACCAGTACAATAAAAACCTAGATACTCACAAAGTAAAAAATCGCAAAAACTCTGCTCTTTACACTGTGCTTATCTAGGTTTACCTATTTAGTCGTTGCACCCTAAAGCCGTAACGCATTTGACTTTTGTACACCATCATCTAGTTTAAGTGTAACAACTTCCATCTGTCTTTAGACAGGTATAAATATATGAATTTAAAATCTATTCTCTATCTTTTAATAGTGAATTAGCTCAAATTGGAATTTCTAACCTTAATAGTGGCATAACAAGGCTAAAATTTCTACATCTCACATCTTGCGCCCAGCCCTGAACTAAAGTACTGGCTCAAAGCTGAAACCTGTAAAAACAGGTTGAAATTATTACAGGGTAAGCATTAGCTTACTTTAAATATTAGCAAGTAATTTATTTCAGGGCAGGCTGTAGAACGACAGATGAGACATTGCAGATTTGGTGGAACTTTTCCCAATATTTACTGCAAAATCTCACTCAGAGAAACAGATCTGTAACAACTTTATTGGAGCAACCCATGACTGCTACGAATACCAACCCTTTAGAAGAAGCCTTATCAGCGTTGTGCCCACCCTACATTATTCGCTCTCATTAGTTTGTGTAGCTACAGGCTTTAGGCGATCTACGGCTTATCTGAAAAAAGTATCGGTTATCATCCTCATATATTGTTAAAAACGGAGCAGAAGCTGGAAAATCTTATGTTGAGCGAAGACACCGTTGCCAAAGGCAATACTATTAAAAGAAAACATCTTGTTTCTAGTCTAATTACTGGTTTGATTCTCGGTACAATCCTCGGTACACCTATCGGCTGGTATGCTCATCGATTTTATTATCAGCAACGTTTGGCGCAGATTTTACTTTGTCGAGAACAACATCGAAATCAGCCCGCCACAGTTGTTGATTCTGTTTGCGGTGCAGCATTCTAAAATTTTCCGCGCCTCCTTGTATCTTCCACGCTTCAGCGAATCGGGTCTAGCAACAAAAAATGGATAAGAATCTAACGGCTGAGGAATCTTCTCAGCAAACGATACACGTAGTAGATAATAACCTCACAGCGCAGAAGTTTAGTGGTCCACTACGCCGAGTGATGATACTGCTGGCTTTAATTTTTTTTATTGGGTTTTGCGTATACCAAGTTGACCTTGTCTTTCCAAAAACGCCAAGTATTTACAACACATATACACCATTGACGCAGCCTACAGCGCAGGAAATTGGTTCTTATGATGTGCTGGGGAAGGTGATTAGTAAAGATCGGGCGGCGATGCTACAAACAGACGAAGCTAAACAGCAACTATCAGCAGATAATGGTGCGGTTGCGATTACTGAGGATTTGATCAAGCTTGGGCGCAAAGCTTTTTATACAGAAACCTTTGGGAATGAGGTTTTCTTGACTGATGTGATAGGCGCCCTCAATGGTCCGATGAATATCGGCAACTTGGCGAAAGCAATATTAGCCCTCGGTGGTAAGCAGACAACAAATCTGCAAGTAACGATGGATCGAGATATGAAGGTGGGGAATCGCACCTTCAAAAAAGGCGATATCCTCAACACCGGACTCGACGTTCCTGCAGGTTCCCTCGTCCCGTTGGGAATTGTCACCCACATCAACGACGGGAAAATTCGCGTTGGTATTACTTGTGTGGCATGCCATGCCAGTGTTAATCAAGACACTGGGCGGATTATGGAAGGCGCACCCAATAATGACCTTGATACTGGTTTAATTCTCGCACTAGCCAGTAACTCAGCAGCATGGTTTCGTCAAACAGGTGTCAACCCTTTGACAATTGTGCGTGGTGAACATACTTATATTAAAGCAAACGACAAGGAAGCGCATCTCCCAGATAAAAAAGCTTTGGAAGATGCTGTCGATGCCCAATTTTTAACTTGGTCCCCTGGCAACTTTGACTCAACTGGCGACAATAAAAACAATCCCTCTCAAAATCCATCTTCCTATACTTTCGGTGCATACCCCTATGGCTGGAGTGGTAATTCGGCGATCGGCTGGTTCCACGGACTGACCTCACTCAACAGTAATGTTCATGGGACAAACTCAGACCAGACATCGACTGCTGATGCTAGCAAGCAACTTTTGGGCATTGATAAAGAAACATACTTAGGCGTCATTCTGCAAAATTCTGCCAATCCAGCCTTCAGGTTACCACAAGGCGCTAAACCATCAGAATTTCTTCAGAAAATTGACCCCACTCCCGGTGTACCTGTAATAAACGAGGTGATTAAAATGCCAGGATACCCGAAGGGTTCACCATTTATCCTAGATGGATTGATGGCAAATTCACCTGGAATGCCAGTTGCTGAACAACTTAATGGCATGTCGGCGTTTCAAAACTCTCTAGCACCGCCACCTGTAAAGACGCAAGACTTGGCATCTGTACAAAGAGGGGCAGCAATTTTCACAACTGCCAGTTGCGTTGAATGTCATAGTGGGCGGTATTTCACAAACAATCATGTGATTGCGGAACAGGAAATTAAATCTCAGCCTTCACGGGCAAAAGCACAAGCAGCTTTCGCCCGCAACTTCGTCCCACCGCAGACATATCCTAGTAACGTGTCGGTTCCCCTGCCTGAGAACCCGCCTGTGCTAAACGTTCCTACAGACATTGTCTCAGAAAAAGACTACAAGCTTGCCTTTGCAATTGGCAACGCAGGTGGTTACAAAGTGCCTAGCTTAATCGGACTTAGCGTCACTGCACCTTATTTACATGATGGTGGTGTTGCTGCTGGACCTGAAGCCCTGAAAGTAGATGATCGTAATTATCAAGTTGTCCATCCTGACCAATTGGGTATGACAGGTACGCTGTTAAATGGTATAAAAGCAGATCCGAGTGCTAGTCTGCGATCGCTTGTGGATCGCAATTTACGTAGGCAAGTTGTTAAAGCCAACCGCGCTAACTCCAACCTGCAAAAGTCAAATGTAGATGGTACAGGACATAATTACTGGGTGGATAAACAAGCTGGTTTTACCACTCAAGACCAAACTGATTTGATTGAGTTTCTTCTCTCACTGGATGATGACCCAGAAGTTGTCCCTGTGCGATCGCCCAGTTAAACACAAGTTGAAGTTGTAGGGTGCGTTAACGAAGTGTAACGCACCATAAGACTACCTGTTAACCAGAGGCAAAGCCTCTAGATCTGTGTTCGGTGCACTTTGCGTAGTCACGATAAAACACAGATTCACACTGATGAAGTATCTGTATTTATCTGTGGTTTCATTTCTATCCGTGAAATTAACCAGCCAACCCCAATCAGAAGCACACCACTGGCAAGAAATCCCAGATCCCAGACTAGCTGATTCGGTCCTGGTTTCACATGATGGATACCGAGAATATGGTGGTCAATCACTCCTTCAACTAAGTTGAACCATCCAGCACCGCTAATCAATGACCCGAAGAAGATGTTTGATGACCAAGGAACATCATTATGCTGTCCAGCCCGCCACAGCAACACCACTCCAACTACAGTCATCACCCAGTCGAAGGCATGAAACAAGCCATCCCAGATCATGTTCACATCTATATTAGAGACTGAAGTCAGCGGTAGAACGCTGCTCAACATATGATGCCATTGAAGAATCTGATGCAGTACGATACCATCTAAGAACCCTCCAAGACCTATACCCAGGACAATTCCAGCAACAATCAACGGTTTACGTCGGTTACTTGTCTCGATCTTCGCCTCCATCATCAACCTCATAGACAGACTTTTCCTTTTATATCGTAAAGCCGCGAGAATACTGCACTTTTGGCTGCATTCAGAAAGTAAAAGTTTTCAGGCGATCGGACTGTTTACTTGTATCTTTACAGCAGTTTTCAATTGAACCCGCGCCACATTGTAAGGGCGGGGATACCCCGCCCCTACGGTTATATTGTGGTCAACCTGAATGAAATCCGCTGTAATAAACAAAAAACCTGGTTGCTATAAAAGTAACCAGGTTCTACAAGAATTACGACTTTTCTATTAGTCAGAGGATTTAACTCTTAGAATGCCCTAGAAAAAAGCCCTATGCCGCAGGTTGTTCAAGATTAACCTTAACAACTTTATTTTTCTCGGCTTCAGTCTTGGGTAGTGTCAAGTTTAAAATCCCGTCTTTGTATTCAGCCTTGACGCTGGTATTTTGAATCCGAGCAGGTAGAGGAATTACGCGTTGGAATTTACCGTAGTAAAATTCACTTCTTGTTTTGCCGTTATCGTCGGTTTTGGTTTCAGACTTACGTTCGGCAATTACCTTAACTGCATTTGAGGTGACTTCGATATCTAAGTCTTTGGCTTCAATTCCTGGAAGTTCCAGCTTCAGGTGTACTGCATCTTCAGTCTCGTGCAGTTCGGCAGCTGGAGCTTTGGCAAAGGTTTGTGCTGGGAAATCTTCAAATACACGGTCGATTTGACGTTGCAGTGTGTTCAATTCTTGCCAAGGGTTGTAACGTACTAATACCATAACTCGCTCTCCGATTCGTAACTTTTTATTTACTGACTTCAGGATTTATCCTTGCTTTGATTTTTATAGTAGCGATGATTTTAATTGCTGAAAATACGGTTAATATCACCTATTAATTTGATGATTACCGCACCTCAATTATCTATTCGCAGGTGGTGTCAACCCCGATGAGATTGCTCGTGGCAACTCCGGTGGTAGTAATAACTCCTCCAGTGGTTGGTAGTAATCTGCTATCAACCTTTAGAGGTTTGGAGAAGCCCGAATGCCCATCGCTCATAACAAGCTTGCTTTTACAAAAAAGATTGGAGCATCACACCAAGCTCCTTTTTCTGTTGTCGGTAACGCTTTAATTTCTGATATATATTCAGTTTTGCATTGCTGTAATTTCTCTACGCAAAGCTGAGATACTTGAGAGCCAAAAACGTTTTTGGAATTGAGATTCCAGATATCTACAGCAGTTTTAGTATCAAGGGTGAAATACCAACCAAACTGCTCAGATTGCACTTCAATATCTTTAAAACCTGCCGCTTGTAACAGTTGATAACACCTTTCTACTGTTCCAAGCGGTTCGTTTGGGTTAGGAATTTCTATCCCATACCTTTGAGCTACTTTTCTAAACAAAACAGAAGGCGGAAAAGCTGTTTCAGCCCAAGCATTAAAAGCTACAATTCCACCTGGTTTAAGCAAGCTATACCATTGCCGTAAAGCAGCAGGAATATCAGTTAAATAACAAATTGCTAAAGAGCATAGTATGACATCGAAACTGTTGTCAGCAAAATCCAAATGCTCTGCATCTGCTTCCAAAAAATCAACATTTTTTAAACTAGTAGCTACCAGCTTTTGTTTTGCATGGTTGAGCATTCCTGTAGAAATATCTACGCCAATGACTTTGCCTGAAGTACCAACTATTTGGGCGGCAGAAAGTGCAACTATACCAGTGCCAGTTGCCACATCTAAAACTTGCTGTCCGGTTTGCAGGTTGGCAAATTCAATCAAACGATTGGCAACAGGAGCATAAAATCTGCCAGAGTCGTAATTAGTTCTGGAATTGAAGTCAGCAAGCAGTTGCTGCTTGTAATTATTTATATCAGCAGATTCAAGCATTGGTACAATTATTTATGATAGCTTCAACCATCCAAACAAATCCCCCACTGTTAGCCGCAATGCCACTAAGTCTGGAACTGGTAGCACATCTAGCTCTTTATTCAACAGTTCTGGTTGTTTTCCTAGTGGATAAATTAGCACACAGCGTTCATCTGGGTCAATTAGCCAGCCTAAGGAGCTACCGTGATTTAGACAGTGTAGGATATTCCCAGTGACTTTAGTTTGGCTTTGGTCTGGAGAGAGAATTTCAATCGTCCAGTCGGGAGCAGCCTCAAATACATTAGCAATATCCCCATTTTCATCAACGGGTATCCTTCCCCAGGCAAACACCGCTACATCTGGCACAATTGAACGTCCGCCAAAGGTACACCGCAATTCTGGGAAAGCTAAAGCAATTCTCTTCGGCTCGACTACTTCGTTAATAGCAGTTACTAGCTTACCTTGTAACTTGCTGTGCTTCCCTTGGGGCATAGGTTTTTGAATAATTTGACCGTTAATGTATTCACTTGCTGGTTTAGTTTCAGGTAGTTTCAGAAACTCTTCCAGAGTGAGTGGTTTTGCAGGTGCTTGTACCATGCGATCGCCTCCACTTTAAATCAATTAAAAGCAACCTCATTATCAATCTAAAACAGGAGGTCACAATTGGGACACCGACAGTGCCACTTTCAGCCCTTGCTTATGTATTATATGTGACATGTAAGCACGATACTGCGTACAACTCCCTCATTTACTGAAAATCATAATGCACTTAGTGCAATCGGAATCTGGATCGCAAATGTTGTCCCTTGTCCTGGGGTAGAGATACAGGTAAGTTGTCCGCCATGTTTTTCCACTACAATCTGATAGCTAATGGACAACCCCAAACCTGTGCCAGAACCTACTGGTTTGGTGGTGAAAAAGGGGTCGAATATACGTTCTTTTACTTCTGCACTCATCCCAATGCCATTATCAGTAATGCAAATTTTTACTGTATTGTTATCTGCTAATTCAGTGTGAATGCTAATCGTAGGTAAGGGGGAATGGGGAGTGGGGAATAGGGAGTGGGGGATTTCTTTTTGACTACCTAATTCCCTATTACCCATTACCTCTCGTAGCGCATCAATCGCATTACTGAGAATATTCATAAACACCTGATTCATTCCAGAAGCATAACAGGTAATTTTGGGCAGTTGTCCGTATTCTTTGATAACTTGAATTTCATCGCTATTGTTTTGAGGCTTGAGCCGATGCTGCAAAATCATCAAGGTACTTTCAATTCCTTCGTGAATATCCACAGGTTTCATTTGGGACTCATCCAAACGGGAGAAGTTACGTAAGCCCAAAACAATGTTCTCGATACGCGAGCAACCGACTTCCATGGAATTGAAAAGCTTGGGCAGGTCTTCTACCAAAAAATCTAGCTCGATATCCTTTACTTTTTTCTTAATCACAGCAGACTCATTTGGGTATTCCTGCTGATAAACAGCCACTAAATCAAGCAAAGATTGGACATATTCATTGGCATAAGTAATATTTGCCTGAATAAAGTTAGTGGGGTTGTTGACTTCATGGGCAATTCCCGCTACCATTTGCCCCAAGCTGGACATTTTTTCCGCTTGAATCAATTGTGCTTGGGTGAGTTTTAATTCCTTTAATGTTTGTGCTAAACTTTGATTTTTTTCGTGAATTTCCTGCGTCCTAAGAGCGACTTTCTGCTCTAGAGAAAGGTTGGCATCTTCTAAGTGTTGATTCGCTTGTGCCAAATTCTCATAAAGCATGGCATTTTCTAAGCAGATAGCCGCTTGGGTAGTGATGAGTTTCAGGATTTCCACCCGATCGCCTGTAAATGCTCCTGTAGTCAGGTTATTTTCCAGGTAAAGAATACCTTGCAATTTACCCTGATTAATCATTGGGATACACAGTAGACTTTTCGGTTGCTCTTGGAGAATATAGCGATCGCCTAGGACAGGTAAGGAAACGGATTGTGGCGCAAAGACATCATCAATGACCAAGCTTTCTTGAGTGCGATAGACGTAGTTAATCAAAGTGATGGGAACATCTGGGCTAGACTCTAGGGGTGTGGATTGGATAACCGTGGCGGTGGGTGTATCTGATGAACCATCGGCTAAGGCGGTGACGGCACTCACACCTACCCTCAAGTTGTTGGAGTCATGCAAAATTAAGGCGCACTTACTTGCGCCACCATTCTGCATCACAACTTGCATGAGGGTAGAGAGCAACTGTTCGAGTTGAATTTCCCCAGAGAGAAGACAAGAGGCTTTGACGACTGATGCCAAGTCTAACGCCTGAGAAATAGTGCTTTTACTAGAGATGGTATTTATCCCAATGGTGGGGATGGTGTTGTGGGCGTCTAAACTAATTTTCTCCTGTTGGAGGATCGGGGCAAGTAATTCGGGATAGCCTCGTTATCCCGATAGGCACCAATCAGTAACAGATGACTACTATCTGTCTCACTCATCAACAATTGAATTAATTTCAAGGATGCTGAGTCTGCCCATTGTAAATCATCTAGAAAAATGACCAGAGGATGCTCTTTTGTTGTGAAGACTTGGATAAATTTCTGCAATAATAAATTGAAGCGATTCGTGATAGCAGTGCCAGATAATTCCGCGATCGCAGGTTGTTTACCGATAATGAGTTCCAGTTCGGGAATAACTTCAATAATGACTTGACCATTCTCACCTAAAGCAGACAAGATTTTACTTCTCCACTGTTGGATCTCAGCATCACCACTACCCAGCAATAGCCTCATCAACTCCCGAAATGCTTGCACAAAGCCAGAAAAAGGAATGTTGCGCCCTAATTGGTCAAATTTCCCTTTAATGAAGTAACCACGCGCTGCGACGATGGGTTTGTGGACAACGTTTACAACGGCTGTTTTGCCAATCCCAGAAAATCCAGCAACCAACAGCATTTCCGTTTTAGCGGGGAGTGGGGATGGGGGGGATGAGGG
>CAXTSI010000280.1:0-12167 GCA_964246695.1 uncultured bacterium | reverse complement strand
TTTTTTCTCTCAGTAATTTCCCTATCGTGACAGTTGGGGTGCGGAATGTGGGATAGATGACTTAATTCACATAGTTTGAATTTTATCAATGCGTAAGTCCTAGAGGTTAGCCGATGAAAGTAAACAACCGCCAATTTCTATTTTTCGCGATCGCTCTAATTAATTCTTTAGTTTCCTGTGCTGCGTTTGCAGCTTCACCTACCCAAAATCTACCTACCCCAAATCCACCTACCCAAAATCCACCTACCCCAAATCCACCTACCCAAAATCCACCTATCCCAAATAAAAAGGTTGAATCGACAAGAAAACCGCAGCGAAATGTCCAACGGGGAAATAGTGCCTGTTGTAACCCAAGGTATGAGTACTGCATTCCTCCTTATAGCAGTTCTATTTGTAGGTAGAGATCTTGCTGAATCCTCTTTATCTAAGGTCTTAAATATTTTTGAGACTTTAGATAAAGAGTTTTCTAGATTTTTCTGATAGACTGCTCCACATTTATAGCAATCGCCAAGGCGATTAGGACATATACTAGAGGTAGCCCTGTTTTCGGTACAGCGATCGTTTTGACCTATGCCCAAACCTGACAGTTATGATCTTCGTCAAAAAGTCATCCAAGCCACATTTCATAAAGGTGGTCGTATTCAAGAGTTGATTCAAAATGCAGGTTTTGAGCTATTGTACTTACCCCCTTATTCTCCAGATCTAAACTTAATTGAAAAATGTTGGTCTTGGTTAAAGAGTCGAATCCGTAAAAAATTGGGGCAGTTTGATTGTTTACGAGATGCCATTGAGTACGTCTTGCGTTTTGCGTCCTAACCGCCTTGGCGGTTGCTATAATTTGTAATCGCAGCATTAACCTTGTTTTTAATTTTTGGTAACATCAGTATAATTAAGTCATATTATATACAATTTAAATTGGAAACAACTTAGTCACTTGCAGAAAAGACGTATGTCGTTGTTATTATCATTGGGATTACTCTTAAGATAGTCACTTAGCAAATTGCAGCCCTTCCCTAGTAAATTATCTAGATCAAAATTCCACAGGATGAGAGTTTTGTCGTTACCGGCAGAAACAAGCGTCTTGCCGTCGGGGCTAAAACTGAGGCTATTAATACCATAGCGCTGTCCGACGAAGTTTTTAAGTTCCTGTCCATCCAGACTCCAGAGTTCGATGTATGGATCCTTACCGGCAGAAACAAGCGTCTTGCCATCGGGGCTGAAAATGACGCTATTAACTTCACCGCGAGACCCAATAAGGGTTTTAGATTCCTGAGCGTTTAAACTCCAAAGTTTCACGGTTGCGTCATCACTAGCAGAGGTAAGCATCTTACCGTCGGGGCTAAAACTGACGCTATTGACAGCACGGGTATGCCCCTTGAGGGGAGGAAGTTCCTGACCATCCTGACTCCACAGTTGGATAGTACCATCAGCATTACCAGCAGCCAATCTGTTATCCGGGCTAAAACTAACGCTATTGACAGCACCGCCATGCCCTTTCAGCACAGAAAGTTCTTTCCCATCCTGGCTCCACAGTTGGATAGTACCATCAGCATTACCAGCAGCCAATCTGTTATCTGGGTTGAAACTAACGCTTCTAACAGCACCACCATGCCCATGAAGCAGAGAAAGTTCCTGACCATCCTGACTCCACAGTTGAATCGTGCCGTCGTCATTGCCAGCAGCTAATCTACTGTCGAAACCGAAGCTAACGCTATTAACAGCACCACCATGACCAGTAAGAATATGAAGTAGCTTCCCATCCCTGCTCCACAAGCGGATGCTCTGATCCTTACTAGCAGAGGCAATTAGATTGCCATTACGGCTGAAACTAACACTGCTGACAACATCGTGGCTAGTGAGTGTTTTAGGTTCTTGACCATCCAGTCCCCAAAGTTTGACGGTGTTGTCCCTACTAGCAGAGGCAAGGGTTTTGCCATCGGGGCTGAAACCGACGCTAACAACATCGTCATTATGCCCATTGATGATTTTTTTAAGTTTTTGCTCACCGCGATCCCAAAGTTGGATGTTTCCGTAACTAGCAGAGGCAATCGTCTTGCCGTCTGGACTGAAATTAACGCTAGTAAACCCACCATTGTTGTTAGGTTCTTGGAGGGTGATGAGTTGTTTGCCGTCTGAACTCCAAAGTATTATAGTTGCATCATAACTAGCAGAGGCAAGCATTCCATCGCTGCTGAAACTGACGCTACTAACATCACGGCTATGCCCCTTGAGGAGTGATTCTTTCCCATCCTGACTCCACAGTTGGATAGTACCATCAGCATTACCAGCAGCCAATCTGTTATCCGGGCTAAAACTAACGCTATTGACAGCACCGCCATGCCCTTTCAGCACAGAAAGTTCTTTCCCATCCTGGCTCCACAGTTGGATAGTACCATCAGCATTACCAGCAACCAATCTGTTATCCGGGCTGAAACTAACGCTATTGACAGCACCACCATGTCCTTTCAGCAGAGAAAATTCCTGACCATCTTGACTCCACATTTGGATAGTACCATCAGCATTACCAGTAGCCAATCTGTTATCTGGACTAAAACTAACGCTATTGACAGCACTACCATGACCAGTAAGAATATGAAGTAGTTTCCCATCCCGGCTCCATAAGCGGATGGTCTGATCCTTACTAGCAGAGGCAATTAGATTGCCATTGGGGCTGAAACTGACGCTATTGACATCATCGCTGTGCCCTACCAGGCGGTTTCTCTCTTGCACCCCTCGGTAAATGGTCTTTTCTAACATCACAGCCAAAGTCTGCTTCAGGACAGAATCTTGTTCCAAGTGTGCCTTTTTCAGTTCTATGCCTGCCTGCATGGCAGTAACTAAAGCCTCAAGTTGTTTATACTCAACAGGTAATAAAGCTTCAGAGGCTTGATTTAGGGCAATGACTTTTTGTCTCTGGGCATCATTCCATTGAATAAACGCAAACACAGTCAACCCAAAGAGTACTACACTGGAGGCAGTGATGACTCTATTCCGCAACTGAGCTGCTTTGCGAGCTCTCATCTCCTCAGAGAGCGCTTTTGTTTCCGCTTCACGTGCTTTCTCTTCCTCTGCTAGGAGTTTTTTAATGTGCTCTAGCTCTCGCTGTCTGGCCTCTTCTTCTCGCTGTTTGGCTTCCTGAATTGCTCGCGCACTAGCTTCTACTAATGCTAGCAGCGTTGGATCGATACCGAGATCAGAAGCATCAGAACTATTGAGCCACCCCTCCGCTTCAGCCAGTTCCACTTCATCCAGTAGACCACCACTCCCTTGACCTAGCCGAACCCACTCAGCCGCTTGAGCTGCTAGTCGCCTTCGGGTCTGTTCTGCTTCCCGTCGTTCGGTTATCCATTGCTGCAACTTTGGCCAACCGCTAATCAAAGCTTCATGAGCAATATCCGCTTTTATCTTTGAGTCCTCCTCACCGCTTAGAGTCAGCAAGCGGCTATCTGCTAGTTGGCGTAATGTTTGGTAAAATAGACTATTGTTATCATCGGTGACACTTAAGGCATCAACTGGCTGTTGGCGACGAGTATCAGCACGTCCTTGACCAAACTGGATCAAACGCAGAAAAATCCGACGAGCGATCGCCTGTTGTGGTTCACTCAAATTTGCCAGAGCTGCATCAGCCCTTCGGGCAATCGCCACTTGCAATCCTGTGCGTTTATGACTCCCTAAAGCTCCGTATGCTTTACGAGAAAGCACTAAGGCTTCGTAGGCTCTCAAAGGCAAGAATCGCTGCTCCAACTTCTCCCACAAAAGTACCAGCGTCTCTTGAATCAGGGGTAAAACTCCCGGCTCCCCAGATGCATCTGTGACTAAGCGTTCTACTAAGGATAGTTCAACAAACACGCCAACATCCTCAGCCGGTCTAACAACTGCCTCCCGCAAACCTGCTTCATCTAGAGGTACGATCTCCAGCCGATGAGACTGAATTTTTTGCCAAAGCGGCGAACCCATCAAGTCAGGATAAAAGTCGGCTCGAACGGTCAGAATCAAGTAGCAGTTGGGAACCTCGATCAGACGCAGCAGTGCCGACTGAAAAGGCACTGCCTCCTGTCCAGCCAAAGTAAATACTTCTTCAAACTGGTCTACAATTAATAGCAAGCGTTCGGCATCTGTTGAAGTGCGAAGAGCCTCTGTCACCGTTAGTGTTGGAGTACCTGGGTCACCACCCAGTTCATTTTCTAGAGTATTAAGGGGTTTCTCTCCAGGACGCATTGTGCGTACCAGCCAATTGCCAGAGCCAAACAGTCTGCTACCGCGCAGAGCAGGTATTAGTCCCGCAAATACTAGTGAGGATTTTCCGCTACCTGACGGACCAATTACCGCGATCAACGGGTTTAGGCGCAGGCGCTCTATGAGTTCCTTGACTTCCTCATCGCGCCCAAAGAAGCGATCGCTGTTAGCTTCTTTAAAAGGAAACATGCCAGGGTAGGGACAATCCGGTTTAGGTGAAGCAGCAGGTACAGATTGCTTTAAGTCAATACACAAACGTTTAATAGCGTCTTTCCACTCGTCCTGATTAGTTGCGTTTAGTCGCACAAGAGCACTCAGGCGTGGTGGAAGTTTGACTGGCTCTAAGATCAGGGGGATAACTGGCCAGGTTGCTGTGTCAAAGCCATAACACTGAGCCAGGAAGTCAACGAATTGATTAAAGCCATCTGCTAGGTAAGCAGAGGAGATTACCAGTAAAGTGCGCTGGCTTTGCTGGATGGCACGCTCAAATTCCAGCAATCGAACTGTGCCCAAGGCAAATGCTGCTTCTGAATAGTAATGCACACCAGCTTGCTTCAGGCTTTCAAGTAAGTAGCCTTCTACCCACGCACGATCAGCATCAGCATAGGAGATAAAGAGGTCATATTTTGGCGTTTGTACCATAGGTTCCTCTGATGTAAATTGCTCTAAGTACAGAACTGATGGCAACTTAATTCATGAACTTGTAAACGAGGCTGAGCCAAGATAGCTGTAATTTCGGAAATTAGGGCTGAAAAAGATAGATTTTACATAGGTTTGGTAATTTGCTACTTCTTGTACGCATCTAGCAAGTAGCATTCTATTTAAGAGGATGTTTTAAAAGTTTTGGGCGAATATAATTCGCTACTACACAGGCAAAGTCCCTTCGGGTGACGCTCCTGACGCTCGTCCCTCGCTACCGCTTCGCTAACGTCGCTAACGCTGACGCTCGAGTACTCGCTAACGCTTCGCTATCGCTAACGCCAGTCCCCTAGGTCGGGCTAACCCTCCTTCAGGGCTGGACTCACCGCCTACGCGGACTAACAGAAAATTAGGGTTTTTTAACCCACGGAGGTGGGTTTTGTCTGTGTAGCTGCGATTTCTAATCGCTAGGGCTGGTATTAA
Source organism: uncultured bacterium (assembly GCA_964246695.1). GTDB lineage: Bacteria > Cyanobacteriota > Cyanobacteriia > Cyanobacteriales > Nostocaceae > Stigonema. The sequence goes on along the minus strand of CAXTSI010000280.1, from coordinate 6,809 downwards.
TTTAGACTTTACAAACATCCTCTAAGCACAGTTGGCATTACTATAGGATATAAAAAGATCGTAGCTGTCATTACCATTTGATAAGACTATCAAGATTAAAATTTTTAAAAGGAGAAATATAAACCTTGGCTTATGCACTCACAAAAATTTATTCTTTTACCGCCTACCTTACTTAGATGACAGCAACATGAACTTATGCAGTTATCTAATGAATCTAAAATCGAGGTAATGGATCTTGCAAAGCTTTCACTAAACGCTTAAACTCGCGATCAGCACGGTAAGGATGCACTAGATCTAATGTCGTCAGCATACTCAGTCGCTTAGGTAAGAGATTTGGGTTAATAGACGTGATTTTGACTGGTAGCAGGCGATAACTACTTTCTTGAATACCTATTGTTTGCACTATGACGTTCTCGAACTCTGCTATGTTATCTGCCAGATAGGCTTCTGAAAGTACGACTATAGTACGTTTGGACTGAGTGATGCCTTGCTCAATATTAACTATGCGTGCTACACCAGGTGTTTCAACATCACCGGAAACTGCAATACGTAAATCAGCTTGCTCCAATCGTGGCAATAACGAATGCCATACCCAGCTAGCATCAGGCTCTTTGTCTACATAACTGATATATACATCATAGCGAAAGTCATTTTCTACTACAGCTAAAACATTATTTTGATTACTTTGAGAGAAAGTTACTGGGGCGTTCTGTTCCAATTTATCTGGAACAATTCTCGGTCTTTTTTTCAGTACTGGAGTTGTATTTTCTTTCAAACCTATAAGTTGAGAACAACCCAGTTTAAAAGCAGATTCCACATCTTTTCCAGCTGCAAGAGTATCATAAAAAGCTACTGTAAAATTGATGGCTGCTCTATCTCCAATGGCTCGATTCATGCCGATCACATAATCAATGTGTTGGCTAATGCTTTTTGCTTGCACCTCGGAATAGCAAGCATTTAGCACCACACACATTAAACCATTTGTAGCAAATACCTCAAACATTCCCGAAAGTGTATCGGCTTGTACAAGTACTGGCTGTCCCGTCTCATCCTCCAGAACAATTCCATCTTCCTCAACACCGTGCCCACAGAAGTGGACAATATGAGGTTGAAAATCGAGTATTGCTCGGTAAAAGTCACGTATTCGCACTGCCCACTTTTGCTCTAACTTGAACTCCTCACGTTTTTTTGATCTACGTAATCCTTCCTCAATTTCCCGTACCTCTTCATCCAACCGTAACCGAGAAGTGTTTGTGGGATTGGCTGCTAAAATTAATATAGTTTTGATATTGGTGTTATTTTCCCAGGTAGATGTCCGCATAAACAAAAAGCAGCGTAAATTTTCTATCGTGTTGATCTGCCCAGTCTGGAATATTGCTGCTAATTGTACCAATAAACTTTTCCAATGGGTCGTCTACATGCTGTTGCACAGCAGCAGCAAGCCAATCAACGGCTAACTCTTCAGGCGTTCGACCCATGTGTGCTGCTACCTTGACCATTGGCTCATAAAGCTTTTCGGGTATTTCTAACTTCAGCGTATGATTCATTGTGTGGATTCTCGCTATAAATGGTTGTAGCTCGTAAAATTAGGGTTGGCATTACCTACCCGCCGTTGAGACAATTGGTGGGCAGATCACATCCTACAAAATCTAAGCTTATCTGGAAAAACGACTTTGCGGTGGCTGATTCACATTTTTTTTGAATTTAGCCGTAATAGCTTGGTAAAAAGGAGCGTTTGATTAGAATGCGATCGCGACTTACTGCAATACAGAAAAACATATAAAACTAAGAACACATTTGCAAAAACATCAGTAATCCCACTCAGGTCATCTGATTGCTCCAAGCTTTAGAATGTTTGGCATGAAGACCTCTGTGTATGTGTTCATAGTTGTGTTGTGTAACGTGGCGTGCTAAGCGTCACGTTTTTGCTTGTGTAAGTTATGATGTCACCGAGGTTACTTTGTTTTTACTGTTGATAGGGCGATCGCCCCTCAAAGCAAAAAGCAAAACCCCAGACTCATCACCTGGGGTTGACACTGTTTAAAATAGGATTTGACGACAACAAACACTGTACGGGTATTTGTAGTAAAAGACCCTGATAGCTAACCCGGAAGATCTGCGTCCTGATGCAAGACCCATTGATTTACACGATAATCTTGACTTAATCGGAGTGGTTGCCAAATTGCCAAATCAAATATCTACACGTTTCACGGTTTTGTCGTCAATTTTTCTGACCAGTCGCAAGGGATGATGACAATAGTCTCATAGTTAAGACAGGAACTAACGGGGAATAACCCACTCACTCCTGTGAAAATGGATCGCAGTACTTATGTTCGTACGTTTACCTTATCAAACCGCCCTTCTGAAGCTTTGTGTTCTGAGTTTAAGCCTGATAACGATTAGTTGCTCATCCAAGCAACCAAGCGTCAGCAAGACGGATAGTAACCAACCGCTGATTGCAGAGAACAAGCCAGTTCCCAAGTACGAACACATTTTTGTGATTATCGAGGAGAACAAAGCCTACGACCAAATCATTGACAGCCCCAACGCTCCAATTATCAATCAACTGGCAAAAACTTATGGCTTGGCTGCTAACTTTTACGGCGTAGTACATCCCAGCGAAGGAAACTATGTGGCGATGCTGGGTGGTAGCACCTTTGGCATCCATGACGATGATGCGTTCTATTGTCAGCCTGGTAGTTCAGAGCGATTTTGTAGTAATTCTAAGCAGAAGGACTATGCCAATCACACGATTTCCGATCGGAGTTTGCTCGATCAACTAGAGCAGAAAGGGCTGACATGGAAGGGGTACTTTGAGAGCATCCCCACTCCTGGCTCAAAGGAAGTCGTCTCTCCTAACACCTTGCAAGCGCTGTATGCTGCTAAGCACAATGGCTTTATTAACTTCAAGAAAGTACAGGACGATCCCAATATATCGAAAAAGATAGTGGGATTTGACCAATTTACGGCTGATCTCAAAAGCGGCGATGTCCCGAACTATAGCCACATAGTGCTTAACCAGTGTCATGAGATGCATGGTCTACCAGAGTGCTTTGACACACCAAATTTAATTAAAACAGGTGACACTTGGATTGGCAATATTGTCAACCAAATCACGAGTTCGAGCCTGTGGAATGCCTCAGGTAACAATGCCATTATTATCACGTGGGACGAAGACAACAATCCGCCACGCAAAACGAGTACTCAAGGATGCTGTGGCTTTGACCCCAACAGCCACGCTAACTTTGGCGGTGGACACATCCCTACGGTTGTCATTACCAATCATGGACCGCGTGGTGTAGTAGATAACACCCCTTACAATCACTACTCGTTGTTGCGAACTACCGAGGACGCTTTTGAAATTAAGGAATACTTGAACGAGGCGGGTGGCGCAGATAAAGGAGTTAAGTCGATGACACCTCTGTTTGCTAAGTAGATAAGCTTCCCAATTACTGCTTTCATTGCTGTAAAAAAAATGGTTCCAGATTCTGGAATTGGAATTTTACGTCGTGTATTTACCTCACGAACAACCAATTCTATAACTTACTATTACCTCTATGAAATCTCTCACTCCAGAAGTAATTCGAGCTATAACCCCCATGTTTATGGCAACTATTGGAGCGGTCATTGCTATTGCTGTTTTAGTCTCGCCAAAAATCACTGATGCCAAATGGTCTGCTGGACTTGGACTTGCAGGAACGGCGATTGCTGGTGCTGCTGGACTAGCTCAAAGTAGCAAACAGGAGCCTGACTTTTCCGTAAAGAAACAGGGGGACAACTTGCAAGTTGAAACTCCAGCCTCTGAGGCAACTGACGGACATTAGGTGTTGCGGCTCAATGCCTATGTGCCCACTACCCCTTCCAGACATACTGTTGACAGATTTTGGACGCTTGCTTTGCGATCTCTGTTTCAGGATTTTTGAGGATGGGATAGTAACGCAACCTGTTGCACGCCACTTGGAGATAATCTTCCCAATTTTCCGCTGGCGTGGCGATGAATGTCTCATAACCGCACTGTCCCGTCAGTACTGCTACTGATAAGCGACTGATGTCACGGTAGAAGAATTGGGTTGCCTTCGATGTCCCACAACAGCACTTTGCGATCGCGGCTACCACTAACAATGTATTGCCCATCTGGGCTAAAAGCGACTCCTCAAACAAATCAGGGTAATCCGGGAAAATTCCAGAACTACCCTAATTTTTAAGAGTTATGAGTTTTCTATTAACTCCTAACTCCTAACTTATTACGCGAACGCCGCGATTCGAACATCATTGTTTGCCAGCAGTTCTTGCAACTCCTCGGCATCTACGGTTTCCTTTTCAACTAGCATGGACGCAAGTTGATCGAGAATGTGGCGGTTATTCTCCAACACACTTTTAGATCGTAGATAGGCTGTATCTACCAGCTTGCGAACTTCCTCATCAACTGCTGCTGCGGTTTCTTCAGAGAAGTCACGCTCTGCCATAATATCGCGACCGAGGAACATATTACCTTGCTGACGACCGAGGGCGACTGGACCTAGGCGATCGCTCATGCCAAAGCGTGTTACCATCTGACGAGCTACACGGGCGACTTGTTGCAAGTCGTTAGAAGCACCAGTAGTGACTTCTTCTTCACCAAAGATTAATTCTTCAGCAAGGCGACCGCCCAAAGCCACTGCCATCTGATTTTCTAAATAAGCACGGCTGTACAAACCAGTATCCATCCGATCTTCACTGGGGGTAAACCAAGTTAAACCACCAGCCCGACCGCGAGGAATAATGCTAATCTTCTGCACAGGGTCATAATCTGGCATCAAAGCGCCAACGAGGGCGTGACCTGCTTCGTGATATGCTACCAAGGTTTTACGCTTTTCGCTCATCACTCGGTCTTTCTTCTCTGGACCAGCTAACACGCGATCGATGGCGTCGTTGATTTCATCCATTGAAATTTCAGTTAAATTCCGCCGTGCTGCCAGAATTGCGGCTTCGTTTAGTAAGTTGGAAAGGTCTGCACCAGTAAATCCAGGAGTACGACGGGCAATTCTCTCCAAATCTACGTCCTTCGCCAAGGTTTTGCCACGGGCGTGAACTTTGAGAATTTCCACTCGTCCTGCATAATCTGGACGATCTACAACAACTTGACGGTCAAAGCGACCAGGACGCAGCAATGCCGCATCTAGAACGTCGGGACGGTTGGTAGCGGCAATAATAATGATGCCAGTATTGCCCTCAAAGCCATCCATTTCTGTGAGCAACTGGTTGAGGGTTTGTTCCCGCTCATCATTTCCACCGCCTAAACCCGCACCCCGCTGACGACCGACAGCATCAATTTCATCAATGAAAACGATGCAAGGAGCATTAGCTTTTGCCTGCTCAAACAAATCGCGGACGCGAGATGCACCGACACCCACGAACATTTCGACGAACTCAGAACCAGATATTGAGAAGAAGGGAACTCCTGCTTCGCCTGCTACAGCTCGTGCTAGCAGAGTTTTACCAGTTCCTGGAGGACCGACTAGCAGCACACCTTTAGGTATTTTTGCCCCAATAGCAGTGAAGCGATCGGCGTTTTTCAAAAAGTCTACAACTTCATTAAGTTCCAACTTAGCTTGATCGATACCCGCAACGTCGCCAAACGTCACTTGAGTTTGCGGCTCCATTTGCACTCTAGCTTTCGACTTACCAAAGTTCATGGCTTGGCTGCCGGGACCGTTTTGAGCGCGGCGCAGCAAGAAGAACAAACCAACTAGAAGCAATACTGGGAAAAATAAGCTGCTTGCTGCCTTATACCAGAAGCCATCGTCAGTTTGAGGCAAAACAGTAATATCGACATTTTTAGCAGTGAGAGTATTGATCAAATCAGGGTCGTTGACCAAAGTTACTATCTTCTTGCTACCGTCCCTAGCAGTCGCTAAGGCTGTAGAACGATCTGCACTAATACTAACTTTATCTACTCTGCCTTTTTGAACTTCTTGAATAAACTGACTGTATCGCCATGACTCTCTGTTTTGCGGCTGTTTGTCAAAAAACGCTGTTCCTAGCGCTATGACAACTATAAACAGCAGCGCGTACAACCCCGCATTTCTCCATCTTTTATTATTCACCCAGGTCAATCCTCCTAGATTCCTTGTGCCTTCTTGAAGAGTCTCTGTAAAGAGAGGTCGTTCTTAAGAATTATGTTAACTTATCTTAACTTATAGCAAATAATGCTTCTTCAATGCTATAAAAAATCTCATCAGTTCATGAAAATTACAGTGGTAGGGTTTATATTCTAGCTTTCCTGTAGGCTGTATGACCGAAAGAATAGGGAAAATGTCTACGACACTGTTAGTGGCACACCTTAAATCCAAGAACTAACTCTGGTGTCTAAAGTTACTCTCTTACCTGTTAGTTATTACCTTAAAACCATTTCATCGGCTGCGATCGCACAACCCTCAATACGGTTCGGATCAGATGATTTCCTCATTTACAACCCATGTAGAGACGTTCCGGTGGAACGTTTCTACACGCATGGATTTTTCACGAATTACCTTAACCGAACGGTATTGGCACAACTCCTGGCAAAATTCCCTCTTCTTGAGAGGGATCGCCACCAACCAAAATTTTGCCACCACCAGAGATTGCCCGTGCTACTTTCTAGCCAATTTCCAAGCTGCATCAAGTATCGGAGTGATTAACAGCTAATATAGCAATCCTATTTGAGTTGCGAACACCTCAAGCTTCAGAAACCCGGTTTCTCTGAGTTCACGAATCATTTAAAATTGCTATAGTACAATTAGCAATCAGCAATTAGCAATTAGCAATTAGCAATTAGCAATTAGCAATTA
>CAXTSI010000279.1:0-12206 GCA_964246695.1 uncultured bacterium | reverse complement strand
GTAGGGGAAGTAGGGGAAGTAGGAAATTTCTCCCTCATCTCCCCCCACTCCCTCATCTCCCTCATCTCCCTCATCTCCCCCTACGAACGATGGCGGGAGATCGCTACTTCTGCACGGTTGGAGTTCACTGCGTCATCTAGGGGTGAAATGATACTATAAAGACAATCGAAATATAATCATGAGATAAAAGCAATTATTTAGTAAACTGATTGGCTCATCAAGTTTGTTATTTTTGAACCAATTCTCATTTACAACCCATCCACAACTACAAAAGCTAGGTTGGGTTAAGTGCTTATAATCTAATGCCAAACCTTTAATTCCCATCCTCCTTGATTTTGTTGAATAATCTGCCATGCTAAAAACTTTGTTGGGCGACCCCAACGCTCGTAAGCTGAAAAAATACCAACCTTCCATTACTGAAGTTAACCTCTTAGAAGAAGAAGTTAAAGCCCTTTCGGATGAAGAGTTAAAGGGCAAAACAGCAGAGTTTAAACAGCGCCTCGGCAAAGGCGAAACCCTAGACGACATCTTGCCGGAAGCTTTTGCTGTGGTACGGGAGGCGGGACGGCGAGTGTTAGGGTTGCGGCACTTTGATGTCCAACTCTTAGGTGGTATCATCCTGCATACAGGGCAAATTGCTGAAATGAAGACCGGTGAGGGCAAAACCCTAGTCGCCACCTTACCCAGTTATTTGAATGCCCTAACTGGCAAAGGTGTACACGTCATTACTGTGAACGATTACTTGGCTCGTCGGGACGCGGAATGGATGGGACAGGTGCATCGCTTCTTGGGCTTGAGCGTGGGGCTAATTCAGCAAACCATGACGCCAATCGAACGCCAGAAAAACTACAAATGCGACATTACTTATGTCACTAACAGCGAAGTAGGGTTTGACTACCTGCGCGACAACATGGCGACAGACATGAAAGACGTGGTGCAACGCCCGTTTAACTACTGTGTGATTGACGAGGTAGACTCAATCTTAATTGATGAGGCGCGGACACCACTGATTATTTCCGGACAGGTAGAACGACCAACGGAGAAATACCTGAAAGCCGCCCAAATAGCAAGAGCGCTGAAAAAAGATGAGCATTACGAAGTGGATGAAAAAGCTCGTAACGTGCTGTTATCAGATGAAGGTTTTGCCGAAGCAGAGCAGCTTTTGGGAGTAAAAGATTTATTTGACCCAGAAGACCCTTGGGCGCACTTCGTTTTCAACGCTATTAAAGGCAAAGAACTGTTTCTCCTCGATGTAAACTATATCGTCCGCAATGAAGAAGTGGTCATTGTAGACGAATTTACTGGTAGGGTGCTGCCAGGAAGACGCTGGAGTGATGGACTGCACCAAGCAATTGAAGCGAAAGAAGGGGTAGAAATTCAGCCGGAAACTCAAACTCTAGCAACGATTACCTATCAAAATCTGTTCTTGCTGTATCCTAAACTTGGTGGAATGACGGGAACGGCAAAAACCGAAGAAGTCGAGTTTGAAAAAATTTACAAACTGGAAGTAACGTTGACTCCCACTAACAGACCCAGAAGACGTGAAGACTGGTCTGATATGGTATTTAAGACCGAACCTGGTAAGTGGGGAGCGATCGCTAAAGAATGCGCCGAAATGCATACCATGGGCAGACCAGTGCTGGTGGGAACTACGAGTGTGGAAAAATCAGAGTATCTCAGTAAGCTACTTAAAGCCCAAAGCATTCCCCACGAGTTGCTCAACGCTAGACCAGAAAACGTGGAACGCGAAGCGGAGATTGTCGCCCAAGCAGGACGCAAAGGTGCTCTTACCATTGCCACTAACATGGCGGGTAGAGGTACTGACATCATCCTGGGTGGTAATGCTGAATACATGGCACGTTTGAAACTACGGGAATACTTTATGCCCCGGATTGTCAAGCCGGAAGATGAAGATACTTTTGGCATCCACAGGGCAGCTGGGTTACCGATGGGAACTGGTAGCGGTCAAGGCTTTGTTCCAGGCAGAAAAGTGAAAACTTGGAAGGCTTCGCCACAGGTTTTCCCCATTCAACTTTCTAAAGAAACAGAACAGTTGCTCAAACAAGCGGTGGAATTTGCGGTCCGTTCGTATGGTGAGCGCAATTTACCAGAACTGGAAGCGGAAGACAAAGTAGCTGTGGCGGCAGAAAAAGCCCCAATTGACGACCCCGTGATCCTGAAATTGCGGGAAGCTTACAACCGCGTCAAGCACGAGTACGAACAGTTCACTAACCGCGAACACGATGAGGTAGTGGCTTTGGGCGGGTTGCACGTAATTGGTACAGAACGCCACGAGTCACGGCGCATTGACAATCAGTTGCGCGGACGTGCCGGACGGCAAGGCGACCCGGGAACGACGAGATTTTTCCTGAGTTTAGAGGATAACTTACTGCGGATTTTTGGTGGCGATCGCGTTGCCCGCTTAATGGATGCCTTCAACGTGGAAGAAGATATGCCTATTGAATCTGGGATGCTTACCCGGAGTTTGGAAGGCGCTCAGAAAAAAGTCGAAACCTACTACTACGACATTCGTAAGCAGGTGTTTGAGTACGATGAGGTGATGAACAACCAGCGTCGCGCTATCTACGCCGAACGCCGTCGGGTTCTAGAAGGTCAAGACTTGAAAGAACAGGTAATCAAGTACGCTGAAAAAACGATGGATGACATCGTTGACTATTATATCAACCCAGACTTACCTTCTGAAGAGTGGGAATTAGATAAGTTGGTTGAGAAAGTCAAAGAATTTGTCTATCTGCTGGCGGACATGCACCCTAGTCAATTAGAGGAGATGTCAGTTGCTGAGATCAAAGCCTTCCTCCATGAACAGGTACGCATTGCCTACGACCTTAAAGAAGCACAAATTGACGAAATTCAGCATGGACTGATGCGGCAAGCCGAGCGCTTCTTTATTTTGCAACGGATTGATACTCTGTGGCGAGAGCACCTGCAACAAATGGACGCTTTACGTGAATCCGTGGGACTGCGAGGTTATGGTCAAAAAGATCCGCTAATTGAGTATAAGAGCGAAGGATACGAACTATTTTTGGATATGATGACCAATATCCGCCGAGATGTGGTATACTCTTTGTTCATGTTTCAGCCCCAACCCCAGTCAGTAGTACAAACATCATCTGAGATGGTTTGAAGCAAGTTATTTGTTGCTTGTAGGGGCACAACAATGTTGTGCCCCTACAGTGTATTAATTCAAGAATCTAAATTTAGAGAATGCATTCCTTGGCGTTCCACAAAGGTCAGCATGCTTCCTAGCTGGAACCAAACTAGCAAACTAGTTAGAAGAGCAATTGGCACACCGACTGCATAGGCAAGAAAGGGTGGAAAGCCAAATATCTCCAAGCCCGAACACAGAAACAGAATCAGACCAATAGTTATTCCCAGAAATGGTATAAGCAATTGTCTACTTGACAAACGAGAACTGGAGGATTTTTCTGCACCATCGCCTCGCCATTTCTGCACAATTAATTTCAGCGTTCCGGCAAACGCTACACCAGAAGTTAAGGCAGCAAAGATTCCAACAGCTAGTAGAACATACGGTGGTTGTAATGGATAGTAGTACATGAAAATTCCTGATTGATATTGTTAGTTGTTAGTGGTTAGTTGTTAGTGGTTAGTTGTTAGTTGTTAGTGGTTAGTTGTTAGTGGTTAGTTGTTAGTGGTTAGTTGTTAGTTGTTAGTGGTTAGTTGTTAGTTGTTTTTCCACTAACTACTAACCACTATCTACTAACTATTCCCCAGTTATGACTGCTTGCTACTAAAAGCAGTAGCAGTTTTTGGTAAGATAGCAGCAGCGCTTTCTCTGGATAACTCTGTCAAAACTCCGAGCGCTAAATTTAACAAACGAGTCGGTTTTAAGTCATCTTTAACCAAGTTCCATAGACGTTGAACTTCTACAGTGTGGAGTCGGTCGTCCTCAGTCAGAGCAAGCACTAACTGTCGCTGGAGAAACTTGCCTTCATCAGAAAGCAGATATTGCAAGCCTAGCTGGGCTGTTGGCAACACATCAAAGTTATTATCAGTGCGAGCGATCGCAATCAAATTCTCTAGTCGATGCCACTGGAATTTACCATCTTTGAACAGCACATTTAGCAAACGTCGGCGCACATCAGCAGATTCGCCTGTTAGCAGGCGTCTTGCTACATAGGGATAAGCCACCTCGACTATTTTGAAATTCGCGTTGAGGCTGAGGGCAATACCTTCTTGTGTCACCAAAGAGCGAATAATCAAAGCAAACTGCGCTGGAATTCGGAAAGGATAATCATACATCAGTTCTGAGAACTGATCTGTAATGGTTTTGAAGTTAAAATCTTTAACGTTTTTGCCAATGGCATCTCCTAGAACCTTTTCTAATGCTGGTACAATCGGACGAATATCTGTATCCGGGGTGAGAAAACCTAAGCTCACAAAGTCGAGTGCTAAGTCACAGTAGTCTTTATTGATGAGATGCACAACTGCATCCACCAAAGTTTCTTTTGTGGTTTCATCCAACTGATCCATCATGCCGAAATCAATATACGCCATCCGACCATCGGGCATGGCAAACAAATTGCCTGGATGGGGATCGGCGTGGAAAAAACCGTATTCCAATAGCTGTTTCAACCCTGAGGTTACGCCAATCTGGATAATCGCCTCTGGATCTAAACCTGATTTGCGGATGCTTGTTGTATCAGTAAGTTTGAAGCCGTTAATCCACTCCAAGGTTAAAACATGGTTACTGGTGTAACCCCAATAAATAAGTGGCACTTTGACTTGAGGATCGTTACGGAAGTTGTGAGCAAATTTTTCCGCGTTGCGAGCTTCGTGGATATAGTCGATTTCCTCAAATAACTTAATCCCAAACTCGTCCACAATCAAAGTCAGGTCGTGACCAAGATTTAGGGGTAACCAAGGAGCTAGCCAACCCGCCGCCCAACGTAATAGATAAAGGTCGAGTGCAAGCATTGGGCGTAAGTTAGGGCGTTGCACCTTCACCGCCACTTCTTCGCCGCTTAATAATCGACCACGGTAGACTTGACCTAAGCTAGCAGCGGCTACAGGACTTGCCGATAGAACGCTAAACATTTCCTTAATTGGACGTTCTAGTTCGGTTTCAATAATTTGATAGGCGATCGCATCATCAAAAGCTGGCAACTGGTCTTGCAGCTTCACGAGTTCATCGAGAAAGTCCTTGCGTACCAAGTCTGGACGCGTTGATAGAGCTTGACCAACTTTAATAAAAGTCGGACCAAGGCGAGTGAGCAACTGCCGCAACTGGGTAGCGCGTTTCAACTTGTTCTGCTCTACTTCCCAACGCCATTCATCCCACTTTATACTCAGTATAAATACCGCAAAACTCGAGATAATTGAAAACGCCCGCGCCCAAGCAAGCCAAGGACGGTAGCGGTAGTAACTAGCGATCGCTTTTGGATCGTAATGTCGATTATTTTGTGTAAGGGTTTGCCAATTCACTCCCTTATTTACCTCAGCAACTGAAAAAAAAGGTTTTGCTTTTGTAAGCCGATCCCCAGCATCCTTTTAGCTAAACAAATGCTTGAGCGGCTTTTCGTCTGTTATCTTATGTAATGTAGTCAAGCTTTACTAAACGTTACTTTATATCTATTATTTTATATTAATACATAAAAGTATAAATACTTATTTTAATCAGCAAATAAAGATTTTATTTCAGTAAACTACAACTATCTATGTACTAAAAGTATCTTTTTATATTTCAGAGGGAACAGGGAACAGGGAACAGGGAACAGTGTATCCCACGGATGGGCGCCGTGGGATTTACGCTGTGGACGCAGAATTTCAAAGCGCTTACGCGTCTCGAAAAACATTTTTCTTAAAAGTGGGCTTTAAACCCACCTATGTAGTTTTTTTGGTTTAATATTCACTGGTTCGAGTTCCCTGTTCCCTGTTCCCTGTTCCCTTTTTTTTGTAACAGAGTCGGAATTCTTAACTCTATCCAGATGCCAAACGAGCAGGTCAGTCACTGGTCGAAGTGTTTTCCCGCGTCATTGAGAGGCATCGCTGGGATGGAGGCGCTGAATCTTTGTACAGTAGGGCGCTTAGAGGATTTGATTCCAGCTTCGGGTGATAGTCAGTTTGCTTTAGACACCAATTTCGGATCTATGTGCTTTTGTCCACTCTCCAATTTAGCCTTGATCTGGGTTATGATGTACAGCACTTGTGCGAGTAGGAAGAACTGCTGTAGACAACGTTTTTAAAATTGTCCCAATCCCTCGGTAATAGAGTGGCAGTCAACAGGTAACTTTGGAAGAGGAAGACAGCAGAGTTGACATCTGATACTTATAGGTTATAGGAGGAATTTACCTGTGAATATACGTGCAGGGGTCAAATTTAATAAATGCATAGCACTGCAAGTTTTAGCCTTTATATGCATATCTTTAGCTTTTAGTTTTCTAGTTATTAAAGATTTCTCCATGCCACTAACTGGAGATGGTGATACAGTGCATTGGGAATATATAGGATTCTATGTAGCTAAAAACCTAAACTTTTTACCATTTCCCAAACTGGAGCTTGTCAACAACCAAGTTTTTTATCCCTATGGAACAGACAGTGTATTTCAAATGTGGGGATTTGAACGTGATATTTTTTACACTATCCTCTCCTCAGTTTTTGGTAGGGGCCCTTGGTTGCAGATCTACTATTTTTTAACTGTATTGGTTACAGCGATTGGAGCCTTCATTCTGCTTGTTCAGGATTACGGTTTTGCTCGCGCTATTGGAGCTGGAACTCTGGTTTCCTTTTTTAATTTTTACGCAATTCACAAATATCCCAATCACCTTAATATATCTGTGCTTCACTGGACTACCCTTAGTCTTGTAGCTGACTTCCTTATAGTCAAGAGGGTGACTTTGAGGCGACATGTATCTCTAAGACTCATTTTAGTAAGAGCTTGCTTGCTTATCCTGTCGTTGGGTCAGGATTTGGGATACATAGCTGGCTTCGCCCTGACGTCATTCACAATCTCTACCATTTTCATTGCTGTGCTACTCTGCTACAGATATATTAGAGGAGATCTGAGATTAATCGAGTTATTTCAGAGTGTAGTAGAAACGTACAAAAGTGAGTTTTTAACTTCCCCTCTGACATATTTAGTTTTACTAGGCTTAAGTATTATTGCTGGCTATATTTATCTGCCCTTAGTTTTTCAGATTGCAAGGGAAGCAAAAAGCTTTGACTTTACTAAAGTTGGGGACGGAGTTTGGTGGGTTAACCCTTTGAGGTTGCTGATTCCGTTTTTACCAGGACTTAATCCAAAATTACCTTTTGAACAAGTACTTAGGGATTCACCAGAAGATTTGGGTGGTGGGAGCCCTAGCTGGTTTTTACTCATCCTGGGAACTGTAGGTTTATGGCAGGCACGCAAACGAATTACTATTTTTATCCCCTTATTGCTCATTTTTATACTTTGCATCTTATACCATCCAGGCTCTTTTTCAATTAAAGGATTCTTATTCTTCATCCTGGGAACCGTATTGCTATGGCAGGCACGTAAACGAATTACTATCTTTATCCCCCTATTGCTCATCTTTATTGTTTACATTTTATACCATGACCCCAGATTACCAACCCTTAAAATATTTCCTTGGTTTGCGTTCAATCGTGTCGCCGATCGCAGCACAGTCATTTATCCGGTCATACTTTGCCTTTTTGCCCTAGAAATCAAATTTGATGGGTTACGTTCGCTTAGTAGACAGTTAGTTTCAGTGCTCTTAGTCTGTCTAGCATGCACTGAACTTTATACTGCTTACTCCTTTAAGCTGTCCGATCGACCCCACTCCTTAGACAAGAGTTTCCTGACTTATATGGATTATGTTAAAGAGCAGCCAGGAGAAGCAGTTCTAGATTGGCCGTTCTGCGTAACAGGGGGTAATGGAATAGGTACTACACAAGGTCTTTGCCCATACTACAAGTTAAATAGTGGGGTTTATGCCTTGAGAAGGTTTCATGAGAAGAAAGTCATGGGTCAGTACTTCGGTCGTTTGCATCCTTCACAAATTGAGCCATATCTTCAGGCAGGTTGGGATAAGCTGTTTTTCCCTGACGCAGATTTTTTTAAAGCGACTCATCAAACACGCTGCTTTCGTCCGACTGAGTGGTCTTTTTTTACAGATTTTTATAAACTCAATGACTTTGCTGGCATCAATCTTTATGTAGACCTTTTGACAGAAGACTGCATTACCCAGTTTTACGCACGTTTTGGTACTCCTGTTGCAGAAACTTTGGTTCCCGGAGCAGGTAGGGTAAAATTTATTTCAAAATCTCAAGAGCTAAGAAATCAGGTAAATTTAGCCTTGGGTTCTAGGCTAAAATTTGAACCTGCCCGTGAATAGCAACTGTTAATTTCCCAATTAAGTAGAAATTTAAACTGGAAATCTTGCCTATCTGGGGTTCTCGTTCGCACGAGAACCCTCTATCAACGACAACTTGATATCCATGTTAAGTGAGGCGAGTAACCTAGAAAGCCAAGTCTTACCGCTTATCTACCAAAATTTTCTCAGTGAAAACCGGGCTATTACGACCAAGTAATGTAAAGATTAGATGAAGATATTCTGTTTGTTATCGAAATATTACTTATTAGGAGTACAATTACCATTGCGAGTATTAATAAATATTTTTACTTTGCCACGACAATTACCAAAGTGAACTTTTTACTTTAATATCCGGTCCAGAGATGGAATATCTATGGGATATAGTGGTGCTTCACTTGCCGAAAAATTATTAGTTGCCGCAGCAGCTAGTACCAAGAAATTAACGTATTATGTAGCTGCTCTGCGACCTCGACAATGGACGAAAAATCTGGTGGTGTTTGCGGCGCCGTTGTTTGCTTTAAGCATTACAGTACAATCACTGCAGGGCAGCCTACTGGCATTTATCTTATTTTGTTGTGCATCAAGTGGTTTTTATTTAATCAATGACATTGCAGATGTTGAATCTGACCGTCAACATCCTGTCAAGTGTAAGCGACCAATTGCGGCCGGTAAGGTCAGAATTCCAGTAGCAATAGGGATGGCAGTGGTGCTGTTAGGTAGCGCTTTAACGATCGGGTGGTGGCGATCGCTTTACTTGGGTGCAGCCATCACTGCATACGCCATGTTGCAAATTGCCTATAACCTGCGACTGAAACGGATGGTAATTTTGGACATTGGGGCGATCGCTACCGGATTTGTCCTCCGTGCCTTTGCCGGTGCTGCTGCCACCGGCATTATATTATCAGCTTGGTTTATACTCTGTACGGCAATGCTGGCGCTGTTTTTGGGGATAGAGAAGCGCAAAGCAGAACTGAGATTGACGCAAGCCAAAGGTGGTAAACCCCGTGCTGTACTCAAACGCTACTCTCTACCTCTGCTGAGTCGGATGGAAAATGTTGTCACCACTGGCACGGTTGTCACCTATGCTCTCTGGAGTGCTGGTCCCTACCTGCATGGGGCATCCACCTCCTGGATGCTACTAACCTTGCCGTTTGTCTTATATGGCATTTTTCGCTATCAACTTCTCAGCGATCCCCAAGAAATTGCAAATCACAGTGACAGCTATCTAGAGCAAGGTGGCCGCAGTGAACGACCAGAAGAAGTGTTATTAAAAGACTTGCCTATCCTGGTGACCGTTACGGGTTGGGCGATCGCTTGCTTTGTAATTCTTTTGCTCAAACAACAAGGGCTGATTGAGTAAATCTAGTTAATGAATCAACGGCAGAATCTTCAGGAATTCATGGATGAAAGATTTCACATTTTTTTTGCTGAAGTGGCATCGACCAGGTTTCAAAGAGAAATACAGACTACCACGGCGCGTCCATACACTAGCTCAGATCGAAATTGACCAAATCAAGACTTGTGGCGTTAAAGGAATCATTCTCGATTTAGATAACACTATTGTTTCGGAAGATGACCGCTACCTATCTCCTTGGGCAGAAGATTGGATTACGCAAGCAAAGTTAGCTGGATTGCAATTTTTTATCCTCTCCAATGGAAAACGTCGCTATCGCGTCGAATTTTGGTCTCATCGTCTCAATATTCCAGCCCTCAGTCCAGCCAAAAAGCCGTTTCCCTCTGCATTTCTTCAGGCAATGGCTGATATGCGGTTGCCAGCCAAACAAGTAGTAGTCATTGGTGACAGTTTGCATACCGATGTTCTGGGAGCATGGCTTTCCGGGTGTCGCTGCGTTCAAGTTGCCACACTGCCACATCCACCCCGATGGTGGGAAAAACTTGCAGGAAAATGGGTGCAACAACCATATCCTGCCGGACACGAAATTTGGGAATTTGATGTTAGTAAGTACTGAAAGATAAAAAACATCATCAAGACTGGTGTTTATATGCAAATGAATCGACAATATAGGGTAAATCTTGATCGTGAATAGCCAGGTTTTTTTTAGCTTACTTATTTTATTAACAGTTGCTTTGAATACTAGTGCTCAAACTTTATTGAAACTGGGAGCAGGTTCAAATCCCTTAAATATCTATTTGCTCGGGGGTATTTGTCTGTACGGGTTAAGTACAATATTTTACATTTTGATTTTAGGTAAATTTAATTTATCTATTGCCTACCCTGTAGTCATTGGATTAACGGTTGTGGCTACAACAATAGCGGGATCTGCCATTCTCAAAGAAAAAGTATTGCTTTCTCAATGGTTGGGAGTGGGCTTGCTCTTAAGTGGAATTGGGGCAATCTTTTTAGGGAAAAGAGCTTAAATGTTTTTAGTAGACTTCAGACGGTCATAATTTGAGCTTTTAGCCGTAGGGTGTCTGAGCCTCTGGCGGTGCCGTACTCTCTCGTAAGAGTGCACGCTACACTCATTGGATATTTTTTTAAAATTGGAAGTCTCTAAGTTAAATTTCTCAAACTATCAATAGTCACTATTATGTAAGATTATGGTACTGGTAATTAGCATCTCATTCATGCTTAAACCACAGCAGGAAATTACACTACCACAGTCTCAGAGCCAATAATTAATTTGGAGCGACTTTTTCATGAGTATTTTTCGACCTTTGACAAGCCGGGTGCAAAGGTATAGTCTACTGGTATTTGTAGCTGGTGTAGTTCTCGCTCTTTTTCTAGGCAATATAGCGACTCCCAGCATAACCCCCACACGAGACAAGTTTCTCTGGCCATTTTCACCTACATCGCCTTGGAATATGCCCATTGGCTCAGGTGCGCGTTACGTACCAGCGAACTTTCAAAAGGCAGGCTTTGCTGGGGCAGATGAAGAGTACTTATTCAAGCTCAAGGAAGGCGATCCGTTGCGTGAATTATATGAGCCTGGTCCTTGGGAAGGGGGGCGTTGTACAGGTACTAAGCCTGTGGGAATCGCACCAATGCCTATTCCAGACAACTTAATTGTTCCAGAGTCAAGGAAAGGTTACACACCCAACAATGCTTCAGCCTTTCTGCTGCCAGATGGTAAAACCTTAGTGCAGATTGGACCGCTCGCTCGTTGTAAACAAGGCGGTCCACTCTATGGTTTCCATTTTTATCGTGATGAAGATATTAATGGAGAGGGAATAGGCGGATCGCATTTTGGTTCAGGTCTTTCTGGTATTGGTGGCTCTATTCGCAAAGGTGAACTCACCAGCAAGGAGCAGATTCGTCACGCATTAAAAGTTGTGATTTGGGAGGATAAATACCTTTACTACTCAAAGGAGGTTCCAGGGAAACGCTGGCCTGCAGAACTTGCAGATAGCGCTGCACCCAGCATATATCATGGTAAAAACCCTGCTCTTGTGCAAGGCTCCCTACTGGCAATTCCGCCAAAGGTAACCTTAGCAAGTCTGAAATTGCAAACACCCCCTGCGAAAAAATTGTTTTATGCCTTGCAAAATTACGGTGCTTACGTTGTTGATAGCGCAGGCTGGGACGGTCATTACTTTGCAGTAGAAAAAGGAGTTCTTGAAGAGTTTCGCAAAACCTTAGGCTACGATTTTCAGGGCACAAGTGGAAAGTTTTATGAAGATTTTATGAAGCTATTCCAAGCGCTTCAGATTGTTGATAACAATGGACCGCAAAGCATCGGTGGTGGTGGGACTCCCCGTGTAGCTCTTGCTCCACCTCTGAAAAACTAACCAAATAACTAAGTAGGTAGTTGCTAATTGCTAATTGCTAACAGCTAATCGTAGTCAAGCAATTAGCAATTAGCCATTAGCCATTAGCCATTAGCCATTAGCCATTAGCCATTAGCCATTAGC
>CAXTSI010000278.1:0-12217 GCA_964246695.1 uncultured bacterium | reverse complement strand
ACACTGACCCGGAGTACCGGGTACAGATGTGGGGCTTCTGACGATTTAGCTAAAATTGTTGATACCTTTGTAGTACCTGTTGTACGACAAAGTACACTTTGACCATTTTTTGAATTCAAAATTCAAAATTTAAGAAATAATTTTGAATTGTTTAATTAAGGATACAGAGCAAATATTTTTAAACATGGAAAACAAAAAAAGCGCAGCATCCTTGATTTAGGTTCCCCTGGCTTTAGACATGGGGTATTAATTTTTAATTTTTAATTTTTAATTTGAGCGAAGCGATTGACCTGCATTTTGGAAATTACACGATTTTAAATTGAGTTGAAAACAGCTTGTATAACTCTAGTGAGGATTTTTTACTATATGAGCAAAAAAATGCAAATATTTTTGTTATTCTTATTTTTATTTGCTGTACTGACAAACTTCACGTCAGATTCCTGGAGTGATAGTTCTAGATTGGCTACAATTCAATCATTAGTTGAGTCTCATTCTTTTATAATTGATAATTCTCAATTTATCTACACTGGTGATAAGTACTTTTATCAAGGACATTTTTATTCTGATAAACCTCCAATCTTAGCTTTATATGCTTCAATCTTTTACTGCTTGATGAGGTTAGTTGGTATAAATTTTCATAATCACTATCATTTAACTTACTACCTTTTGACATTGCTAGTTGTTGGAGTTTCAACATGCATTGGCTTAGTTTATTTTTACAAAATACTTAAGATTTTTAAAGTAGATGACTCAGGGGCAAATATTATTTTGCTAGTTACTAGTACTGGAAGTCTTCTACTGCCCTACTCAACTGTAATTAATAACCACACGGTCGCCGGAGTGTTATTGCTGATTGGTTTCTATTATTTAATTAAGATGCAAGAAAGTATAAGTATAAAAGTTGCATTTCTTGTAGGTTTTTTAGTTACATTGGCAGGCAGTATTGATATATCGGCTTTCTTGTTTATTCCTTTCTTCGCAATTGCTCTTATCGATAAACCACTGAAATCAAAAGTTGCTTTTATCTTTGCTTGCACTCTTTTGCTATGCGTTTATTTTTATATAAATATTTATACATCAGGTAGTCTAACTCCACCTGCAATGAATAAACCTTTGTGGGATTATCCTGGATCATCTTTTTCTGAAAGTACCCTTTCTGGTTTGTCTCATTATTCCGATATTTTCAGCCAGGGGAAGTATGCATTTCATATGCTATTAGGAAAGCGAGGCTTACTTTCTTACACACCTATTTTACTATTTTCTATTTTTGGCTTTGCGAAGGTTATCTTAAAACGGGAGTTCCAATACCGTAAGGAATATATCCTGATTATCCTTGCTTCATTTACCTATATACTAATGTACATTTTTCGCAGTAACAATTATAGTGGCTCATGTTATGGAGTTAGATGGTATGCTGATTTAATGTTTATTTTGTGTTTACCATTAGCGCATATAATTCCTGATTTACAGAAGTCAAAAGCTTTAAGAATATCATTTTTCATGATTGCTTTTATTTCAATTTTTATCTCTTTTATAGGTACTATTTATCCTTTCTCTTTCCCAGGACAAGAGGACGATTCTAGCTCATTTATTGGTACTTTCATTTATGTTTTTCAAACACCTGGATTATTAATTAAATTCCGAAATATTGTAATTGCAATTGTATTTTGTTATGTGATATTTAGATTAAGCTATTTTTATAAAACCTCCTTCAGGGCTGTCTCACCGTTTGCCCCTACTAACCGCTAACGTTGACCAAAATAATTAAAAATTAAAAATTGAAGATTAAGAAATAAACAATTTTGAATTAATAAATTTAGGTTTCATGCACCATTATCATTTATGGAGAAGGAATTTGATTTTTTACGAGACACGTAGTGCGTTCGCGATCTTCGACGAAGGAGCTAGGACTTACGCATTGACAGAAACGACAAACTATGGATTGCCTCTCGTTACAAGGCTCTGCCTTGTAATGCTCTTGTTGGAGGCTCTGCCTCCCGTCAAACCGGGAGGCAGAGCCTCCAAGATCTCATTCCCAGGCAGAGCCTGGGAACGAGCCCCGGCAAGAGTTTTAGGTTAATAAGCCTTTCTGGCACATGATGGTCAATGTGTAAAGTGCGTAAGTCCTAAAAGCGTCAGCGTCTCCGCTACTGAGAAGCGTCGCCCCAAGGGAACCTAGAAAAAGGCGTCCTTGTTTTAGGTTCTCCTGGATGCGCGACATGAAGTATTAATTTTTAATTTTTAATTTTTAATTTGAGCGAAGCGATTGACTATTGACAAAGTTGACAAGCCAGTCTTTCACAGTGTGGGTAGCACGGCAGTCGTCTTCGTTATAGCGTTGGATAATATCTAGCAAGGCACGATCGCCTGTCCTCAACCACTCATCATACCAGTAAATACACTTGGCACCACTAGCTTCGGGATCGCGCCACTCAAAACCCAACCAACGGGCGATCGCTTTCAAAGCGTAACTTTCCACTGGTAACGCCACGCTGCGAGTTAATTGTTCATAAACATCTACAAACCGACTCAATACAGGTAGTACAGAATTATATGGAGTGTGGTAAAGTCTTGCCAGTCGTTTGACTGTATCAAATTCATACACACAAAAATGATAAATCGGCGCTTCAGGGTATTGCTCAACCAAATCCAGAAATTGCTGCCAAATTAATTTTTCATCTTCTGGTCCTTCTGCAAGCAAAGAATAAAACTTTTCTGTGTTTGTCTGCCTGTCAACAACCAACACCCCTAACAAATAATCTAATTCTAAATCTGGTTGTGCCTCAATATCAAAATAAAGCTCTATGGGGGCGGTGAATGTGATATTTTCATTTAGTTCTTGGTGGCGACTCATCGCAGGTGGCAAAAGCACCTTCTTTTGGACACTCGCCTTGTCAGTGAGGTTTGGCAGAATCACTCTTGAGTCCGGGTGGCGACTTGTTGAGAAAACTGTCTGCCGATCGCCTGGATACGAACTGGGGGAGGGGTAAATTAACAGTGGGCGATTTTCCAGTACAGATTTAGCTTGTATAACCAGCTTAGGCGCAACTTCACTGTCAAAACCAGGCAGGTTTTCTAGTTCTGTTGGGCTAGTTTTTGCCAGAGATTCTACTGTTGTTATGTCTAGTGTTTGTAGTTGAGTGTAGCGAACGGGTGTTACTCCTGGTAACAGTGAGAGGTGTTTCTGAGATTGGGCGATCGCGTAACAATTACTGTACCAATAGCAAAGACTGCACCGCTGGCGGGAAATAAAAACCTCTGGCGCTTCTTCTGTTTCCAGAGTTTGAATACATTCCTCCAGAACGCGCTGCATTTGTGGCTGCCATTTTAGCAGATCCACAGAATAACTCGCCTCTTTGCCACGCAATATTAACCAAGCAGTTTCTAACTCGACTTGCTGCACCATCGCCAGTACTTGGGCGTGAAACGCTGCGACAACTTGATATTCCTGTTTGGGACGCTTACCCAGTTCAATACTAGCTGGAACGTACATCCAATCTCCAAAGCACGACTGTCCTGGCTGTTTGAGGAGTAAATCTGGACAGCTCAGCAACCTGTCTGTTTCAGAGTAATTTACTAGAAGTACTCCTTGATAAATGCACTCAACCCCCTGCTGCATCAACTCTAAAGTCGCCGCATTCCCATTGTGCCAGTCTCTACGTGGATAAGCTGGTCGCTGATAAGTCAAGTGGGTCAAAACGCCAGCCCGAAGATTCAGCTTGTCCTGTTGGAGTTTAAGGAGCAAGTCATTGGTAGCATCTCGCTGGCTTCTGTCACCGTAAGTATCTAAAAAAGGTCGGCGCTTACAGCGTTGGTATTGCAGTAGCAGTTCGGCATTAATTAACATTCCTTTAAGTTAACAAGAATTAGCGCTTTCTGGGAGTGACTTAGGCAACTAAAAACGCTGTTTGCAAAAGCACACCCTTTTGAGAGAGAGTGGGAATAGGGCATTGCTAATTGTTCATTGCTAATTGCTAATTGTTAAAAGCCAGTCTTCCATTAGCCATTAGCCATTAGCCATTACCCATTACCCATTCCCAATGATTAACATGTTGCATCACCATCGAGAGCAATTTCCCGCCTTAAAGAATAAGATTTATTTCAACTACGGGGGTCAAGGACCAATGCCCCTAGAAGCTATGGATGCCATTACCCAAGCTCAAACTCACATCCAGCAAGTAGGTCCTTTTGGTACAGAGGTAAATAGCTGGATTATACAGGAGGTGAAAGCTGCAAGAGTTGCGATCGCCTCTGAGTTAAATGTACCAGCCCAAACAATCACATTAACTGAGGATGTAACCGTTGGCTGCAATATTGCCATGTGGGGCATTGGGTGGAACACTGGCGACCACATACTGTTATCAGATTGCGAACACCCTGGGATCATAGCAACAGCACGGGAAATTGGGCGGAGATTTGCTGTTGAGGTGACCGTCTGCCCCTTGATGGCAACTCTCAACGAGGGCGACCCCACCCAAGTCATTGCCCAACACTTACGCCCCACCACCCGTCTCGTAGTTTTGAGTCATGTCCTTTGGAACACAGGTCAAGTTTTACCTCTTGACAAAATTGCGGAATTATGTATAGAGCGGGATGTGAGACTGCTAGTAGACGCTGCTCAGTCCGTCGGCTTATTACCTTTGAACTTAACAGAATTGAGGGCTGATTTCTATGCCTTCACAGGTCACAAGTGGTTGTGTGGTCCTGCAGGTGTGGGAGGTTTGTATGTCCGACCAGAAGTCAGAGAAAGTCTCAAACCGACGTTTATTGGTTGGCGTGGTGTTGTGGTAGATAGTCAAGGTCAGCCTGGGGATTGGTATCCAGATGGGCAACGCTATGAAGTGGCGACATCAAATTATCCACTTTACACTGGGTTGCGAACGGCGATCGCTATTCATCAGCAATGGGGAACACCAAAGGAACGTTATCAGCAAATTTGTCGCCACAGTGAATACCTCTGGCGACAGTTAGGAGATCTTCCCGATGTCAAATGTTTGCGCACCTCCCCACCAGAAAGCGGTTTAGTCTCGTTTCAACTTACCAATAATCAGCCCCAAGCTAGCCGCCTATTGGTATTCTTAGAGTCACAAGGGATATTGACTCGGACAATAGCCAATCCAGACTGCATACGCGCCTGCGTTCACTACTTAACTCTAGAATCGGAAATCGACCAGCTAGTTGACGGAATTCAAAGATTTTGCAAAATGTATAGCAATCCTAAATGATTCGTGAAGGTCGAGAAACCCGGTAACTTTTACGAAACCGGGTAACTGATGCTTGAGATGTTCGCAATCTCATTTAGGATTGCTATAGTTGATTGGGGAATTGGGGAATTGTTGATTATTCTATTAACAACCAACAACCAACAACTAACAACCAACAACTAACAACTAACAACCAACAACTAACAACTAACAACTAACAACCAACAACTAACAACCAATAACCAATCCAACATGCAACGTCCAATTCTATATATAGCAATTACCAACCACGGCTTTGGTCATACTACCCGCACTGCAGCCGTAGCCGCGACAATTCAAAAATTATGTCCAGAAGTGCTGCTTATTATGGTGACAACGGCACCACGGTGGTTACTAGAGTGCTATATAGAAGGCGATTTTATCCATCGTCCCCGTGCATTTGATTTGGGTGTGGTGCAAGCAGATAGCTTTATAATGGATAAAGCGGCAACTTTAGAAAAATTGCTGGAGATTAAGAAAAACCAGAATGCCATCATCGCTTCTGAAGTCAACTTTATCCGTCAAAACCGTGTCAATCTCGTCTTGGCAGATATTCCCTTTCTTGCAAGCATTATTGCCCATAAAGCCGACATTCCTTGTTGGATGAGTAGTAATTTTGGCTGGGACTTTATCTACCGAGGTTGGGGTGGTAGTTTTACAGACATTGCTGATTGGATTAGCGATTGTTATTCGTCGTGCGATCGCTTGTTTCGTCTCCCTTTCCACGAACCGATGCAGGCTTTCAAAAATATTACAGACGTGGGCTTAATCGGTGGTTCCCCTCGTTATGCAGCCAATGAAATCCGAGGTATTTGGGGGATAACTGCCCCAGTAGAAAAAACTATTTTACTCACTTTTGGCGGCTTGGGTTTACAGCAAATTCCCTACCACAACTTGCAGCAATTTCCCCATTGGCAATTTGTTTGCTTTGATAAATCTGCCCCGGATCTACCTAACGTTATAAAAATTACCGACCACAAGTACCGCCCTGTGGATTTTATGCCCATTTGTGGGCGAGTCGTTTCTAAACCTGGTTTCGGCACTTTTTCTGAAGCCACGCGACTGGGATTACCGATTGTTTCCGTAACCCGTGATGACTTTGCAGAAGCAGCTTTTCTACTAGAAGGTATTGCTAATTATAACCAGCATCAAATTCTCACTCCATCGGAGTTTTTTCAAGGTAATTGGGATTTTCTCAACCAACCACCCCAGCAACCCAAGCAATCCCAACCCATTGCTAAGGATGGTAATGAAGCGATCGCACACGCCGTCATCGACTATTTTCAAAGTCTGTAAAACTGAATTTAAAAATGACCAATAACTAATGACTATTGACAGATGACTCACTACCAAAAGCTACTCAGAATTTCCACTACTGGCAAATCTTTGCAAAATATCACCCCAAAGATTGAAGCCATAGTCGCAGAATCGGGAGTTGAAACCGGGCTTTGTACGCTTTTTTTACGCCACACCTCAGCAAGTTTACTAATTCAAGAAAATGCCGATCCCGATGTACTAAAGGATCTAGCCAACTTCATGGCAAAACTCGTACCAGAATCAGCACAGTACATTCACGACGCTGAAGGTTCTGATGATATGCCAGCACACATCCGCACAGTTCTCACTCACACCTCAGAAAACATTCCGATAAATCAAGGTCAATTGGTGCTGGGAACTTGGCAAGGAATCTATGTCTGGGAGCATAGGCAACAAAGTCATATGAGAGAATTGGTTGTCCACATTTCTGAATAGCGTTTATGTGGAAACGTGGCATGCTACGTCTCTAAATTTATGCGATTATTGCTTGCCTAATACGTTCTGGCACGTAGTCCAAGATATTTTTTAAGTAGGTAGGCATAATAAAACATAACTATATTAACTTCTGTTAAGAGGCTGTTCGCCAACTAACTACTAACTACTAACAGCCCTAACAGATAGTTTTGTTTATTTACGCCGACTTACTTAGCTTAAACAAAAAGAAGCCCCACATCTGACCCCGAAGGGGCAGTGTGGGATGAATTTTTAAGCGATGACGAATTGACCGCCCAACCATATCAAGCCGCAGGCTTGACAGGACGGGGGGTCGGTGATAGCGAAGCGTTAGCCGGTACTCCGGCGTCGGAATCGCTATTTTCTGGTCGGTCTTGACCTTCAATGTACTGCCTTAAGGTTGTAATTGTCACACCACCACAGCTAGCAACGAAGTACGACCCACTCCAAAAAACATCTTTTGTGTAGAAACGGCTCAGATGTTCTGCAAACTCTTGTCTCAACTTACGAGAAGTAACTGACTTAATATTACTAACAAGGGTACTTAACTGCAAGTCAGGATGATATTGAAATAGAGCGTGTACATGGTCAGTCTCGCCATTAAACTCAATAAGTTTGCACTCCCATTTAATTAATAATTCTTCAAGAATGGTGTGCAAACGAGTCAACATCGCATCTGTAAAGACTTTGCGCCGATATTTTGTTGTCAAAACCAAATGTAGCTTAAGGTCACCTACCGGACTACCTTTTGAAACAAAATCATTTTTCATGACCCTAACCGGAAACTTTGCTATAATGACTGTAGTCTATAATAACAACACTAATATAAAGAAGATGATTCAAGGGTGTTGCTAAACTACCAGTACCGGATGTATCCAGACACTAATCAAAAGCTAGAGCTTAATGAATGGCTGAGAATTTGCCAGTATTGGTACAATTGGCAACTAGGAGATAGATTTAATTGGTGGGAATTGAACAGAAACTACGTTGTTTTTCCGCAAGGGGAGTTTTGCCTAATATCATGTACTGTTACCCCGACCAGACTGAGAGATAATCCAGGACTATTCAGCCAAAAAAAGCTTTTACCAGAATTCAAAGAAGACTTAATCAAGGTGGGTCACTCTGGGGAATTGTTAGATTTTAAGGGGGTTCCCTCTCAAACATTGCAAGATGTTTCAAAACGTGTTGACTCGGCATTCAGTAGATTTATTCAGGGTGATAGTAATAGGAGAAAGAGTGGTAAACCTAGATTTAAAAATGCCGCTAGTTTCCGAACAATGCGGATTGAGGGTCAAGCTGTAACCGTTGAACGGGTTGAGAAAAATTGGCTATTTTTGTCAATCTCTAAACTTGCTGGATGGCTTAAGGTAAGGTTGCATCGACCATTGCCCGATGGCTTCACGCTCAAGAACATCCTAGTTACCTTGAAAGCTGACGGTTGGTATTGCACCATAGCTCTTGACGACCCAACAGTACCAGTATTCAGCCCTGACAGCATAGTTCCTACTTGGGATAATTCAATGGGGATGGACGCGGTATTGCATGAAGATGATTACCTAGCAACATCGGACGGTGAAAAACTACCTTCATTAAAATCATTCCGCAAGTCTCAAGCGAAGCTGCAACTCGTTTCAAAGCGCAAGTCTGCTAAGAAAAAGGGAAGCGCTAAACGTCGCAAGCTAACCAATAGAGAAGCACGGGAACATCAAAGAATTGCACGTTCTCGAAAAGACCATGCTTACAAAACTGCTCACAAAATAGTACGTACTGGCAAGAAAGTTTTCTTTCATGAAGACTTGAATTTACGCGGGTTAACAAAGCGTAACAAAGCCAAAAAAGATGACGATGGAAAGTTTCTACCGAATGGACAAGCAGCGAAGTCCGGATTAAACAAATCTTGGTTGGATGCTGGTTTTGGTCAGTTCTTTACTACACTGGACTACATAGCCGGAAAAGCTGGAGCAGTCGTAGTAAAGGTAAATCCTGCTTACACCTCAATGGTATTGAGTTATCGTGATGAAATTATTTTCACTGATACCTCTATCAGGAATTATTTTGACCTTAAAGAATTGCTTGATGTTGATAGAGACATTAATGCCTCTATTAATGTCAAGCGAGTGGGGCTGGGACTTTTCCCCACTATAAAAAGCCGGAAGGGGAAAGTAGTATTTACCACTACTGCGACAGCCAGTACCTATACGGAAGTTCTGGAAATCCTGCGCTTGCTCTCCACAGCGTCTAAAAACTGTGTTCATGGGATGCCAGAAGCCCACACTCTGTCGAAGACGAGTGTGCGGTAGTTCACAAGAGAAATCTAAATCAACCACAGAATTATCTTTAAAGGTTCTTGGCAACTGAACTGCAAGCACCACGAATCTAATTACCATAAACATTGACAATGCCAACCACAAAGTTTGGTTACTCCAAGAATGCCATGCCAAGACAGCCACAGGTGCAAATCCCAATAAACTGCCGATTACGGAACCGTTGCGGATAGCATACCCTTCAGCCAAACCTGCAAAGTATCCATCCAGTAACAGACAAATTGATCCACATCCCAGGACAACGAATAACCAATTGACATACAAATCAATATGTTCGGTGACTTCGGTATGGTTGGTTAACAAGCCAAATATAGGCTGAGGAAACAGAACACATGCTCCAGCGATAGAAAGTCCAATGAGCAAACTAGTTCCTCCCGTCACCTGTAATACGGGCAATAAGCCCAAATCCGAGTGTTGAAATAGGCAATCCCCGCAGCTTTGACCTCTGGAGTGCCATTCAACAGAGCAAAGGCAAGTTCTCTCAACGGGTACTGCAAAACCAGAACGAATCCACCTAGTGCTAAAGCAATAAAGCCATTACGCAATCCGACTAGCAGCATCCCTTCTCGGTCATCTCGTCCCAACGCTTGAGCCGTCACGCCAGTGGTTCCCATCCGTAAAAAGAAAAAGCCAATGTAGAGGTAGTTAAACAGAACCGTAGCTAGGGCAATTCCCGCTAGATAACGAATTTCTGTTAGATGACCCAAGAAAGCCATGCTGATTAAACCCGCCAAAGGGGTCATCATATTAGAAAGAATATTGACGATCGCTAGTTGGTAGAAGCGAGAAAGAAAATTATACTGACTTGAGAGGGTAAAATTCATAGATTATCGTTCTTTAAGGATCGCTTTCTTTCAGCGCTTTTGGTAAATTTTCTGTTTTGGGATTGAGTCAGAAAACCTTTACAAGGCATAGTATCAGTACAAGAACACCCTGAACCAAGTAACTTCAAGGCGGTAGTATCAAAATATAAATATTGACGGCGATTTAAATGAGCCACTGCTCGACTAGGGTTCCCCGGCATAAAGCAAGTGGCGTCGCACGAGCCGCTTACCTGGACGCTCGCTCATAGACGGAGTTTCCCGCTTCCCGATTTAGCAAGATGAAGCAAAATCCGATCCCAAGTCAATTCCAGCTTCTTGATGAAATCCTTGCCCAGCACTCTATCAATCCTTTGTCACTTAATCCACACAAAACTTTAACTACCAGCTTTGTAGAACTGGGGAATTTGGTTACTCAAAAGACCTCGCAGATTCAGCTGATAGAGTCTCTAAGAGATACTTTGAAGCGTATACTTTATGCTCTCCTGCAAAACTTCCCAGAAAATATCTTCTGGGATTTTGATTTTATCGTCGGTAGTATGCTCAAGCAAGCTCTAGTAGCCGATGCTGGTGCTGTTTGTTTTTTAGAATCTTTTGGTGATAAAATAGTATCTTTAATGGAGATGTGCGGCAGACAATCGGAAATCCGCTTCTGCTACGTCCACGACTTTATGTACGGATTTGAGTGGGCAAAATGGGTGCAAAAGGAAGCCCAAACTCGTGGCGTCATCGAACCTTTCAGCCTGACTTTTTTAGATTATTTACTTACCAGATGTCAAGAAATATCACAACTCATTCAAGTTGATGATGTCAGATACCATCGAATTGCTGAAAAATGTTACCGCAATCCCTTCGTCTTTTCCCGAGAACCAGAGGATGAACGTCGCTTGCTAACTTATCTGGCTGTTAATCAACTCATCCCTGTCGCCGCATGGAATTGGAATGATGATCCCGTATGGGACAAACCTTTCCACCAAATTCGCGCTCAGTTATCATTAGAACTAAATATTCCCAAAAATAGCTAATAACGTAAGTTGCACTGCTTTTATAATTAGGGCTGGTAATGGGGAACTCGGGATACCCACGAAGTGGGGATTAGGGGCATGGGGAATAGGAGAGGATACGAATTCCATCTGAGTCCCTCTTTCCCAATGAGCAATTACCTATTACCATGCATCACATAAGCCTAACTAGCAACTTGGGTTAATTAGTCAGTAGTCCAAAGTGCGCCAACTATTGATTATTTACTCGCGATCGCACGAACTAGTACAAGACGGCGGAAATAAAGCAACCATTCAAAAGAACTCGAAAAGCTTATGCTGTAAGCTTTTTTAATTTTTAATTTTTAATTTTTAATTCCGCTCAGCGGTACTAGTGCTGGTATCCTCGTTAAATAGCATGTACTTTTTTAGCATTTTGGATGTTTTGTGTTATTTAATATAAGTATAAAAAGCCTAAAAATAGGTAAAAAGTAGTATATAAAAGTTCCCAAATATTCCGGTATACTGTTAGATAAATTTTGTACTCTCTGTTCAAAAGGTTAGGCATGGCAGGGAAGATGCGGCTAGTGGGTAGAAATCAAAATTGATGTGATTAAAATCACATCAATAATCAAACTACAATCACTGCTACTTGTTGATCTACATCAGTTACCAGAGTATTAAAATATATCACACTGGAGGTAAGAAATTGCCAAATATGCTCTAATCAAGATGATTCGTGCACTCGTTGAATCTGCTTTTCAAACAGGATGTCTTAGTGTTGAATCTGAAGGTCTTCTCCATCAAGTGCTGGCGACAAAGAGCTATCAGTCAGATGACTTGGCATTGCTGGCAAGTCTAGATGATGCAATTCGCACAGGAGCAATTAAACGAGAAGCATCCGCAAATCTAGTGATGAAATTTCCCCTAAATCACAAAGAAAGCTGATCCTCCCAAAAAGCGTGATGTTATCGCCCTGACTGGAGATCGCAGAGTACTTGTCAAATCAAGCCCATACCATAAAGTGACGACTCCACACACCTCCCCTTCGGGGTAGGTGTGGGCTTCTTAAGAAATTA
>CAXTSI010000277.1:0-12220 GCA_964246695.1 uncultured bacterium | reverse complement strand
GAGTGGTGGTGTTTGTTCCATTCATCACAGGTGGTGCGCCGCCCGTGAGGCACTCTTAAGCAAGTTCGCGGCGGACATTGTGTAATTAATTCTGTCCGACTACTTATGAACCGTATTGATTCTAGAAACTTTTATCGGTGCCGTACTCAAGGGCTAACGCACCCTACCAAGCTAACAACTATCAACTAACAACTAACAACCAACAACTAACAACTATCAACTATCAACTATCAACTATCAACCAACAACTATCAACTATCAACTATCAACTAACAACTAACAACTATCAACTAACAACTATCAACTATCACAATTTAAACCCCATCTCTTGCAACCCTTCGCGCAGTCGCTTTGCTTCTTCGGGATTGTGCTGTTGGTGAAGGGCGATCGCTTTCCTAAATGCTGTCAAACTATCTAGGACATTGCCAAGTTTCAATAGCACCACACCTAAATTTTGATATGCCTCTGCATAGTTGGGATTTAACTGGATAGCTTTTTGGTAAGATGCAACTGCATCAACATACAAACTCATTGCTTTGAGGGTCATGCCCAGATTATAATGACCAGCGGCAAAACTGGGATCAATCTTCAAAGCTGTTTCATAAGCAGTTTTTGCAGCCTTTAAATCTCCAGATGCTTTGAGTAAGTTGCCAAGATTGTTGTATGCTCCTAGTTTAAGCATGGGGTAAATAGGCAACTTGATGGCAGCTTGATAGTGAGCGATCGCCTGTTTGGGATTTTGGATGCGACTGTAGCCAATGCCCAAATGATAGTAAAGTTCGTACAAAATCTCATAGTTTTCCTCACAATCAGCTACTCCTCGTGCGAGTAACTCAATACCTTGTGCTATTTTTCCAATTTCCACATATAATGCTCCCAACTTACTGCACGCATAGGGATCGTGGGGATGAGTAGCGAGAAACTCTTCCATCGCCGCTTGCGCTTTGGCGTGTTTATTGTGTTGGGCAATGGTACTTTTTTGGTATCCTACATGTAGAATTGCCACATCTGGTAAATAACCTACCTGCCAGTGTGTTTCCTGACTTAAAATCACCGATACACTATCATCTACTAAGGCATGGTAAGGACGGGAAAAGTGAATATTCGGATGATTGCGGAATAAGCGGGAAACAAGAGAATAGGGAGATTGTTCTGCACCCACCTCAAAGCGGACAAGATTAATCAGCAAATATTCTTCCCTGTGTATCGCATCTTGCAATTGTGGTATAATTTTCGGCGTCAGAGTTTCATCAGCATCCAATACCAGAACCCAGTCACCTGTAACGTATTTTAAAGCTTCATTCCGGGCTGCACTGAAGTCATTGCACCAGGCAAAATAATGAACCGTTGCACCGAATTGTTTAGCAATTTGTGGAGTGCGATCGCTGGAACCTGTATCCAATACTATTATTTCATCTACAACATTTTGAACGCTGCCAAGGCACTTAGGTAGTGCTGCTGCTTCATTTTTGACAATCATACACAGGCTGAGTTTCATAAGCTAATAGTTATTTTATTTACATAATTCTTATAGGGCGGGTATATTGCCTGCCAGTAAGAATGCTGAGAAAATGCTTGTCAGGCTATTTTAACGGTTTGGCTGCCAACTTAAATTAGACGCCAGAATTGACATGAACTATCAGTAAGTCAGTATTTCCATTTATCTAGGGTAAATTTAATGAAAGGAATTAAGCTAGGTGGACGTTACGAAATTGTTGCTGAACTGGGGCGAGGGGCTTTTGGTATTACTTTCGTAGCCGTAGACACGCAACGACCGGGTCATCCGAAATGCGTTGTTAAGCAGCTTAGACCACTCAACACTGACCCACGTACCTTAGCGGAAGCAAAACGTTTTTTCGACCAAGAAGCAATGATTCTGGAAATGCTAGGTAAACATGACCAAATCCCGCGATTGCTAGCTCATTTTGAGGAAAATCAAGAATTTTATTTGGTTCAAGAATATATCGCAGGTCAAGACTTAAGCCAAGAACTGCCTCCCGGCAAGCCCCTGAGTGAAGTCCAGGTGAGTAAACTTTTGCAGGAGATTTTGTTCGTTTTAGCCGAGGTTCATCAGCAGGGGATTATTCACCGGGATATCAAGCCTTCCAACATCCGACGACGACAAGATGGCAAAATCATGCTGATTGATTTTGGTTCAGTCAAACAAATCACTACCCAAGAAGTTAATTCTTTTGGGCAAACGAGTTTTACTGTTGCCATTGGTACTCGCGGCTATATGCCCAGTGAACAAGCTGATGGCAACCCACACTTCAGCAGCGATGTCTATGCAGTGGGAATGATTGGTATCCAAGCCTTGACAGGAATACCTCCAGTTAAATTACTAAAAGATACTAATAGGGAAATTATTTGGCATGAGCAATCGCATGTAAGCCCTTATTTTGCACAAGTTTTAGATAAAATGGTGCGCTATGACTTTCGGCAGCGTTACAAGAACGCAGTTGAGGCGTTGCAAGATTTGAATGTGGAGAAAACGAATGGTATCCCTCAAGCCCTGAAGGCAAATTTGACACATCTACCAACTACTGCAACTGTACAACGCCCACGCAGAAAACCACAGTGGAAAGTTTCCATCTTTGTTGCGTCTTCAGTACTACTCGCGACTGTTATTGTCACGTTATTGCAATTTACAACTCGAAAAGAAATTGTCTTTAACCGTGAATATGAAAATCCTGCTAATGAGATTAAGATAAAATATCCGGAAAATTGGGTAAGACAAGATATAGAAAATGCAATTACTCAAGAAGTCGTTACATTTATTTCACCTAAACAAAGTAATGCAGATAAATTCACAGAAAATGTGACTATTCGAGTTGAAGACTTAGTAAAACCTTTGACATTAGAAGAATATACAAATTTATTAATTAAGGAAATTAAAAATAATCAGCCAGATGCTAAGATAGAGCAAACTTCAACGACTTTGGCAAACAAACCAGCGAATCAATTAGTTTCTACCATAACAGATGGGAAAAATCATTTAAAAAGTCTGCAAGTTTTTACTTTAAAAGTTGATAAAGCTTACGTGATTATTTATACGGCAAAACTAGATAATTACGACAAGTATATCCATACAGCAGAAAGTATGATTAAATCGTTTGACATTGAATCAGAAGGTACTGCTCCGTAGTACAAGACGGCGTAAATAAAGCAACCATTAGAGGAATAGCGCGAAAAGCTTATGCTATAAGCTTTTAGATTGCTTCGCTTCGCTCGCAACGCTTCTCTTCGAGACGCTAACGCGAACGCGATTTTTAATTTTTAATTTTTAATTCTGCAACGCGGTACTAGTGCCTGCGGATACTTTACTTTCCATCGGGTGAAACAGTTCCCACCGCTGTTTGCTGATTCCCGACTAGAATCTCAATATCAGTGGAAGTCATAACCTTTCCATTTTCCGTGGCTGCTGACTGACTTTCAACACTCCTGTCAACAGGAGTGGAAGTCACAACCGATAAGTTTCTGATTCCCAACTCACGGCGATCTAGTAGATTTGTGAGGATACTTTTGGGATCGCTACTACTGTTGAGAGTGAATAACAAAGTCGTGTACGTACAAGGATCGTCTTTGCGAATAGCACCACAAACAACAGGTTGTTTTAGAAGCGTACCTGCATTGATGAATTTCAGCGTACCGTTATCAAAGTTTATCTGAAATCTTCGAGATACCTCCTCACAGCGCCGCACAGGCGTCCAAGGTGAAGGGAAGGAATTTTTGTTAGTAGCCCAGTAAAGCACTGGCATTTTCCTCCCGTCTTGAGTGCGAGCAAATGTTACGGGTACACCGCCGATCCGATCGCAGTAAAAGCGAGTGCCTCCAGCATAGCTTGGTTGATTAAGGATGCCAGCAGTGGCAAATGCTGTAATGGAGGCGATTCCAAACACTTTCGCAACCCCTACCAACGCTCGCGCAAATAATCGCAGGCTCATATAAGTAAGGCAAAAACCCCTCAAGAAGATGAATTATATTGGCAAAACAAGTATAGATTAAGTTTTTATATCAAACTTAATCAGAATTTATACTAAAGGTTTAAATGAATTCCACCTTATAATACATTACATCTGTGATCCATGACACTGCTAAAACATTTTAACAGTGCAGCGTCTTCGTTTATTACAGCACCATTACCCGGTAGACCACAATACAACCGTAGGGGCGGGGTATCCCCGCCCTGACAATTCGATCAATTCCATTAAAAACTGCTGTAGACATGCGAAATTTGTAGGGTACGCCCTTCTCCTAAGGGGAGACGATCGCGAACGCATTGTAACACACCACTTACATGACTGTGCATTACGTCACAAGCACGTTATGTAATTAATCCTCCTCATTTAAACCCCAGAGACGTTGCACCTGGTAGTCTCTACACGCATGGATTTTTCACGAACTTGGCGTAGGAGCGATCGCCATGCAACAAGTAAAATCATTCTTACAGCACCATTACCGCGTAGACCACAATCGAACCGTAGGGGCGGGGTATCCCCGCCCTTACAACTTACCGGGTTTTGGTCGGCTGGTGCTTATTTGAACTGTATTGGTTGTGAAAAGTCACGCAACATAGTAGAATTACTGAGGAGTTCGTAATTTATAGCTACTTCTGATTGTGGCGATCGCTTTTGTTGTTGCAAAACCAATGAAAGAGTGGAAACCTTGTTATTTCTTTAAAAACAGTAAATTTATTTAATAAGCCATTGACTCAACAGCCAAATTATGAAGCCAAGAAAGCAGCCTTAATTGCCGAGTTAAGTCAAACTGGTATCAAACATAAGCCAGAGAAAATTGTTCGGATTGCAAAGCTTGCTGACGACAAAATCGTATTTTTAGAAGCGGGAAAAGCTGGTAGGAGAGGCAGTGGACTAGCACATATCTTAGAGCAACATCGAGATGATTTTGCCATACGCGGAATTTGTGAAAACGAAATTCCGGATGCTGTAATGGCTGCTGTAACGACAGGAATATTTCTCGGTTATCAAGGCAAAATAGAACCCCGTAGGGAAATATATGAAGTAATTTTCAACGGACAAACGCAGTACATTGCAGTGAGTGTGAGTGATAATGGTTATATAGTCGGAGCAAATCCAGCCTCGTTACCTTAATTTACCCAGAACAGCTATGGCAATAAAGATTAAACTAATGGCTGATTATGGATGCGACCCTTTATGGTGGGCAGATGCTGATAAAGTTGGAAACATCGATCCAGAAAAACTGCCGATCCAGCCACAAACGATTAGCCGCTTGCAAAAATGGGCACAAGTTTACAATGCAACATTAAACTGGGCTTCACCTGCTGACTCACCGGGTTTCCCTAGTCCAGAGGCTGAGGCGGCTTTTGAAGAAGAAGGAATTAGTCTGTGGAAGCAACTGCGTTCTGAACTTGCGCCTAACTATGAAGTTATCTATTTTAGCGATCGCCTACGCAAAGTTGTAAATCGTCCCCATGAATTGGAAGTTTTGCGCTGATAAAGCAAGCGCGATCGCTATCTATTGTGTACGAATGATTTAGGATTGCGATAGTCGCAATAGATATGAGATATTCATTTGGCAATTTGGCAACCACTTCGATTAAGCGGAGAGTATCGTATAAATCAATGAGTCTTGCATAAAGACGCATAGCACACAACAGAAACTGCTCTTTCCGGGTTAGTTATCAGGGTCTTTTATCGCAAACATTCTGAAGTGTGTTTGTTATCCTAACGTCCTATTTGCAACTCTATTTGAAACAGTGTAAACCCTAGGCTCATCACCTAGGGTTTTGCTTTAGGTGGCGGAAAACAGTAAAGCTGTAATTTGCTCTAACACTTTTAATCCCTGCAAGGAACCTCGAATCAGCCGACTAGCGGCAATGGGTTGTCGGAGCATTGCTATAGTTAAGGCTAAAGGCCTCCGTGAACCATCAGGACTCAGTGCTGGGGTCAAGTCAGGTATATCGTGGTAGCAGTTGTCACTTACCACTCGGAGCATTGCCACTGCTACTCCAGCTTGGCGGAAAAACTCCAAGGCAGCAAAGCCTTCCATATCCACAACATCTGCTTCTGACATCTCACCGAGGTAACGTTTTTCTGTAGCAGAGCAAACTACGCGATCGCTCGTTAACGCCTTCACAATCGAAATTTCTTGGAGACGTTCGTAAACTAACTCTGTCAAGGTGCGATCGCAGCACAGAAGCGAGTTCGTACCAGCTGCAAGATAAACACAATCCTGATACAACACAATATCCCCCACTTGGTAGCGCGGGATCAAGCTACCACAAAGACCCATCACTAGCACACTGGGCTGTGAATGATTTAGAAATTGCTCATGTTGCCATGTTTGCAAGTATTTAGTTAACGGCTTGATCCCAACGGGGATCGGTATCACTGACGGCGTAGAACCAGTAGCGCGGCTTAAGCCTCGACACACAGCCTTGTACTCTGCCCCCTGACAAACCAGAATTGTTGGCAATGGTGAAAAATTAGGCATTAGCCCTCTCAGCCGTCTGGGGTTTGCGTTTGGAAATTAACTGCACAAGTAAAATAGCCAATTTTCCGATTCTATGTCCATTTTTGGAAACAATACTGTCAAAATTACTTCTTTATAACCTGTTATACCTATTAATAGAGCATACAATCAAAAATTAGTGACAATCTCACTCAATAATGGTAAAGCCTAATCGCCAAACGACTGTACGAGAGCGCTTTAATATTTCTAGATTAGCTATTCAATATTCCTGGCTGACGCTGAGTTTTTGGATTGCAGTGGCGGTAGCCGGAGTTTTGGCTTTCAGTTCGCTCAAGTATGCTTTGTTTCCAGATATTACCTTTCCAGTGGTGGTAGTAAATGCTACAGCGCCGCTGACGACTGTGGATACAGAGGCAAAGCTCACCATACCACTAGAACAGCGTCTGCGCTCTTTAGAAGGACTCGATGAAATCAACTCCTCCACCTATCCCGGTCAAACTGCAGTTAGCCTGTCTTTTGCTGTCGGGACTAACCTAGAGGAATCGACCCGTAAAGTAGAAACAGCAGTCAAGCAGGTAATACCAAAGGGGGCAACTTTTAAAATTATTCCCCTGAACCTGAACGAGTCAGCTGCCATTAGCTACGCCGTAGAAAGTCCGAGTCGCAGTTTAACCGAATTGACCAAGTTAGCCAAAGACCAGATTGTGCCTGCAATCAAAAAACTGCCAGGAGTACTCAAAGTCGATCTGCTGGGCGACCAGAGTACAGCCGCTTCGTCACAACAGGGCGCGACGTTGGTGCGATTTAACGGCAGAGATGCTTTGGCTTTTCAGGTGATTAAGCGCGGTGATGCCAACACTCTGGAAGTGGTTAGTCAAGTAGAAAAGCAAGTGCAAAAACTACGGTCTACCCTACCCAATGTGCAACTAAACTTGGCTGCTACTCAAGCAGAGTATATCCGCCAAGCCACTCAAGCCACAATAGATGCTCTGATTGAAGCAATAGTTTTGTCAGTAGTAGTCATTTTTCCTTTTTTGCGGAACTGGCAAGCTACCTTGATTTCCGCACTGGCGATCCCCACATCTCTTTTGGGGACGTTCATCGTGATGGCGATTTATGGCTTCAACCTAGAGACGATCACGCTGTTGGCGCTGGCTTTGGTGATTGGGATTATTATTGATGACGCGATCGTTGATGTCGAAAACATCATCAGGCACATTGAAAACGGAGAACCCCCAAAACAAGCGGCGCTTGTTGCCACAAATGAGATTGGATTAACAGTCACAGCCGCAACGTTTACAGCAGTGGCAGTTTTTCTACCGATAGGTTTGATGGGTGGGGTGATTGGTCAGTTCTTCAAGCCTTTCGGCATCACTGTCTCAGCAGCAATGCTGACTTCTTTGTTGGTCGCCCGTACATTATCCCCGGTTTTGGCTATCTCCTGGCTCAAGCCCAAATCCTCGCGTTACTCTCATAAAGAAGGAAATATCAGTTGGGGCTTTGAGCAATTTTACCGTGATTTACTGAGATGGTCTCTCAATCATCGGATCGTAGTCATGGGGTTAGCTGTTATTACCTTGATCGCTGGTATCGCATTGATCCCGCTGATCCCTAAAGGATTTATTCCTAAACTAGATCGAGGAGAGTTCAATATTGTTTATACAGCCCCGTTGCCTACTTTAAGTGCCCAAGAAAGAGGAGAGGGGGAGAGGGGGAAAAATCCCGATGCCCCTAATGGGCGGGGTAACCCCGCCCCTACGTCCATTCATCCTTTAAATGACTCTCTCCAAGTTGCCTTGAAGTTAGAAGAGGTAGTCAGAAAATCTCCTGACGTCGCAACAGTATTTACGATCGTGGGTTCTCGCGAGGGTGAGCCAAACAAAGGCAAGCTTTATGTAAAGCTAAAGAATGACCGTAAAATTAAGACATCGGAACTACAAGACAGATTACGCTCCGCTTTGCCAACTTTAGCTGGTGTTACCACCAGTGTTGAAGATATTCAATTCGTTAATGATTCCGGCGGTCAAAAACCTCTCCAAATTGCCTTACAAGGAAATGACCTCAAAGCTTTGAGCAAAGCCGCAAATGCAATCAAAGCTAAGCTGACGAAAATGCCAGGATTTGCTGATGTGACAGTTACAGGTGTAGCCACTGCACAAGAAACAGTTGTGGAGATTGAGCGTCATAATAATCAGCGGGTAGCCTATATCAGCGCTAACCTTGGCAAGGATATATCCTTGGGTGATGCGACTGATAAATTGATAGCTGAAGCCAAGGCAGTTCTGCCTCCTGGCGTTTCCTTGGATCTAGGAGGAGACTCAGCTCGTAGTAGCGATGTTTTCAGCAGTTTCGGCACGACTCTGTGTTTATCAGCATTATGCATTATTGCAGTATTGATTGGACTATTTAAAAGCTGGGTAGATCCCCTGGTAATTGGCATATCTTTGCCCTTGGCACTGGTAGGGGCGATGTTGGCGCTGCTTGTGACTAAGAGTGACTTTGGTATGATATCGCTGATCGGCTTTGTCTTTTTGCTGGGATTGAGCAATAAAAATGCCATCTTGATTGTGGATTACATTAATCGCCTACGCAAATCTGGTTTAAACCGTACAGAAGCTATTTTGAAGGCAGCACCAGTCCGACTTAGACCAATCATGATGACCACTGCCGCCACTATCTTAGGGATGGTGCCGATCGCCTTAGGTTTGGGTGCAGGTTCCGAGTTGCGATCGCCTATGGCTGTAGCCATTGCCGGTGGGTTAGTTAGTTCCACTGTCCTAAGCTTAATCGTTGTGCCGGTAGTCTACACCCTTATGGATGATTTATTTTCCCGGAAGCGATTTTGATCGAGAATTAAAAATTAAAAATTAAAAATTAAAAAGGGGAATTCTTCATTTTTAATTTTGCATTTTTAATTTTTAATTTAATTTCCCACTCCCTATTCAGATGAATCCAAAATCCAATTTAGTTTTTGTTACAGGTGGTACGGGTTTTATCGGCGCTAACTTAGTGCAATTACTTGTGCAGGAAGGATACGCCGTAAAAGCGCTAGTACGTTCCAGCAGCAGACTTGACAACTTGCGCTCTCTGTGTATAGAAATCGTCAAAGGTGACCTGAACGATCCAGATTTATGGCAACAGATGGTGGGTTGTCAGTATCTATTTCATGTAGCTGCTCATTATTCCCTTTGGCAAAAAGACCGGGAGGCGCTTTACCATCACAATGTGCTAGGTACGCGTAATGTGTTGGTAGCTGCGAGAAACGCGGGTATTGAGCGCACTGTCTACACCAGTTCGGTGGCGGCGATTGGGGTGGGTGCAGCAGGTATGGTCGTAGATGAAACTTATCAAAGTCCTTTAGATGAACTTGTTGGTCACTACAAGCAGTCTAAGTTTTTGGCTGAACAAGAAGCTATGCAAGCAGCTGGTGCGGGTCAGGAGGTGGTTGTAGTCAATCCTAGCAGCCCAATTGGTCCCAAGGATATCAAACCTACCCCTACAGGAGATATTATCTTGCGGTTTTTGCGCCGACAAATGCCCGTTTATATGGATACTGGGCTGAACTTCATTGATGTGCGTGATGTGGCGTGGGGGCATTTACTGGCTTTGCATCGGGGAAAGTCGGGCGATCGCTACATCTTAGGTCACCAAAACCTGACACTCAAAGAACTGCTCGATCAACTCGCCCAGATTACAGGTCTAAATGCTCCCCAACTATCTGTACCAAGTTGGTTACCCCTAAGTGTGGCGTGGGTTGAGGAAAAGATTCTTGCACCGCTAGGTAAACCACCTTCTGTTCCCCTAGATGGTGTCCGTATGGCTAAGCATCCGATGTATTATGATGCATCTAAGGCAGTACGAGAGTTGGGTCTACCTCAGTCTCCCCTCTCGCAGGCACTTCGGGATGCTGTAGATTGGTTTGTTTCTCAGGAATATGTCCAATAGGTAATGACTTTTTCACTCAATTTTCGGGAACATATGAGTTGGTAAATAATACTACGATATAAATAGATCTTTTGGAGAGAACACAAGAAATCTGATTGGTGTGATAGAAATCCCCATTCTAGACTACGTGATAGATGGGGAGGATGTCAAATATTACAGAGGAGTGAAAACAGCTATGGGAATTCATTTACAACAAGCTTTGGAAGTAGGAAAGTATTTAGTAACTCAGCGTCTTTCCGGGCGTAAACGCTTTCCCCTAATCTTGATGTTGGAACCGCTTTTCCGATGCAACCTAGCCTGTTCTGGTTGCGGCAAAATTCAGCACCCAAAAGAAGTGCTTGTACAAAATCTAACTCCCGAACAGTGCTTTGCAGCAGCAGAAGAGTGCGGTGCGCCTGTCGTCTCTATTCCTGGAGGAGAACCTCTACTGCATCCCCAAATTGATGAAATTGTGCGGGGATTGGTTGAGCGCAAAAAGTTTATTTATTTATGTACCAATGGCTTGCTGTTAGAAAAGAGTCTGGATAAATTTCAACCTTCTCCTTACCTGACTTTTAATGTGCATCTCGATGGGTGGCGGGAATGGCACGATCAGTGTGTCGATCGCAAAGGTGTGTTTGATATCGCCGTTCAAGCGATTCGTGCTGCCAAAGCCAAAGGTTTTCGTGTTGTTACTAACAGCACAATCTTCGAGGGTGTCGATCCCCAAAAAATGCAGGAGTTCTTTGACTTCGTTGGCACACTAAATATTGACGGCATGACGATTTCTCCTGGTTACAGCTACGAATGGGCACCAGATCAGGAGCGTTTTCTCAAGCGCGAACAGACACGCGCCCTTTTCCGACAACTTCTCGCACCTATGAAAGCTGGCAAAAAAAATTGGAACTTCAGCCACAGTCCCCTATTTTTAGATTTTCTTACAGGTGAGAAGGATTACGAATGTACACCTTGGGGTAGCCCTAGTTACAGCGTTCTCGGTTGGCAAAAACCCTGCTATCTGCTAAATGAAGGTCATTACGCTACCTTCAAGGAACTTTTGGAACAAACCGACTGGAGTCAATACGGTCACACAAGTGGTAATCCTAAGTGTACAGATTGCATGGTTCACTGCGGCTATGAACCAACTGCAGTCATGGATGCAATGCAACCGCAAAATGTGGCTCGTTCTATTGGTAGCGTATTAGGGATGGCTAGATGAAATTAATCGGCTTCGTCGTCACGTAGCTAGCTGTGTTCAATAGTAAACCCCCACATTACTACTCGTTCCTACGCTCTGCGTGGGAACGCAGTCTTTGAGGCTCTGCCTCCTAAACTTTACCAGAGGCAGCAGCCCACAGTAAGGCATTCCCAGGCTGTAGCCTGGGAACGAGTTAATCAGGGGTTTGATATCAAGTCCGATTTATTAGTTATAATATCAAACCCTCTCCCAAGCACGTGTGTAACTAAGGTGAGTCCTTACAGCACCATTAAACCGTAGGGGCGCGGTCTCCGCGCCCTTACAATGTGGCACCGATTCAATTAAAAACTGCTGTATATCATAACAACTACCGGACATGATATGACCCCTTACGAACAACATCATTTATTTACAGGGTGTCTTCAGCATATCTGCCCTCTGCCTTCTTTTTATCAATTACAAATTAGCTTTGCACCAACTTTCCTTCTCTTGTCAACCTCAATCGCCGCCCCCGCCACTCAATAGTGCTGCCAAAGAAGCTATAGCACCAAATTGCAAAGCTGATGAAATCCCGTAAAGGGATCAGCCAAAGAAACTTTTTAGCCACTGGATCGTTAAGAATCTTGACACCAACTACCCAGCCCA
>CAXTSI010000276.1:0-12245 GCA_964246695.1 uncultured bacterium | reverse complement strand
TTGCTAATTGCTAATTGCTAATTGCTAATTGCTAATTGCTAATTGCTAATTGTTCATTGTTAATGGCTAATTGTTCATTGTTAATGGCTAATTGCTAATTGCTAATTGTTCATTGCCATTAGCCATTAGCTATTAGCCATTAGCAATGAACAACAATTATTTTGTTAACAGCTTTAAAGTACCAACTAGTTCTTCCTGGTTTATGGGCTTAGAAAGATAGGCATCTGCGCCCAGCATAGTACCCCACATTTTGTCTACATCACTATTTTTTGTAGAACAAAAAATGATTGGTATTTGGCTTGTACTGGGATTTTTTTTCAGTTCTCGGCATATTTCAAATCCACTTTTTCCTGGTAAAATTACGTCGAGAAATATGAAATCAGGCTTATTTTGGTCTAATTGTTCCTGGGCTTCTTCACTGCTTTTGGCACTAATTACAGAATAGCCTGCCTTTTGTAAGTAACGGCTAAGTATTTCCCTATCAGTCAAGCCATCCTCAACGACTAAAACAGTATTCATGGTCATGGCAATTACCGCTTAAATTTATTTGAAAATGAGAACAAAAAACTGAATCGAGAATTAAAATTAGGTCAACACAAATTATTGCGTTCATCTAATTTTGATTTATTATTTCTAAATTTGACGAGAGTGAAAATACGTAGGCTTTACAATTTCGCAACCAATTTTGAAGTCAAACATCGCGCTACGCGGTTTGTATAGCCTCAGGGCCGATCTCGTTGTGCGCATTTGCTGGCGATTGAAACCGTAAATATTTACGCACCATACCCATAACCTTATCAACCGCTACAGGTTTAGTGATAAAATCAGTAGAACCAGCTACTTTGGCACGAACTCTATCAAGAAGACCATCACTGCCGGTTAAGATAATCACAGGCGTGTTGGCAAAGATAGAAATTCGGCGCAACTGCGTACAAATTTCGTAACCGCTGGCAACTGGCATTACCAAATCTAAGAAGATTAAATCTGGCTTATGCTCAATTAGAATTGGTAGAGCTTGTACAGCATCTTGAATCTTCATAAACCTCAGCCCATTTTGTGTGATAATCCCCTCTAGCATTTGACAGACCTGAGGGCTATCATCTACGCAGGCTATCAGTGGACCAGTAGGTATTGATTTCGTAGTAGTCTTTTTTTTGATTTCAGACCGTATCGGTAAGTCAGGCACTTCTACCAGTTCTATGATTCCTTTGAGAATATAGGGAAGCAACGAACGGGTAACCGGCAGTAGACTCTGCTTCATTTTCACGGCTAAATCTCGCAGGGTGTATTTGCCGTTCATCAAAATCACAAAGTTTTTGTAGACAGATGGACTGACTTGCTGCTCGAGTAGTTCTGGTCGCCGCAGGACTGGTGCGAAGTCAGGTGAAAAATTTGCCAAACCAACTTCCGACCAAGTATTCCATACTTCCTGCATCTGCTTTAATGACACATCTGCACTCGTGAAGCTCATTGGTGCTTCTAAGATGACTTCTTGGTTACGATCGCAACTTATCGAGGCAAAATTTGCTTGTTGAGCTAG
Organism: uncultured bacterium; assembly: GCA_964246695.1. Lineage (GTDB taxonomy): Bacteria > Cyanobacteriota > Cyanobacteriia > Cyanobacteriales > Nostocaceae > Stigonema. The sequence continues at coordinate 10,705 of CAXTSI010000276.1, read as the reverse complement.
GTCAAACAACAGCTCTGTTATTGTACTTTCTACAATAGCGTTAATCTGTTCCCGCTTGATTTTCTGTTTTTCATGCAGGATTTCCAAGAGGCGATAATCCCAGTAATCTACTGATATTTCTTCAGAACGCAACTGCATCTGATCTACATCAATCTCAGGACAATGTTGAGCCATATGTCTACGCCAGCGTCGGAAGGTATGGGTTCCCCCTGTAGCCCACACTATCCGTCCCAGCCTATAGTAAAAAGTCCATTTGCGTTGCTTTGAACTCGTAATATCCAACTTGCCGCTATATTGCAGCCGAGTACAAGTTTTAAATTCATCCAATAGGTTATTCGATACCATCAGTTCCGGATGTATCATAGTTTGTTCCTTAGTTAGGAAGTATCTGCTTGAGAATGCAAAAAAATCTAGCAAACTAATCCGGATAGCTGCCATCTACGCTGTATATAGTAGTAGATAGCGCTCCACACCTTCAAACTGAGAAAATCAGGGGAGGTATGAACAAATGGAAATTTGTTGCTGTAACTGAGTAATCTGGCGCAAGACTTTCTAACGCCAGACATTATGTGCCTGTCCATATATCACCGATAAAGTAGAATTGCTATAGTCCAAAAAGAAGATGTACTTAGCAGTTGTATCTAATATTATGCTTTTATAGTCTGACTTGAATCCGTATAAGTCCTGATTTTCTTTTGGCGGGAAATTTGTTGTAGCTAAATATTTCCGGTTAATATTTTAAAGTTCGTTAGAAACCAGAATAGGTTTAATTTATAGTGAACATGCTTACCGCACCATTATAACCGTAGGGGCGCGGTCTGGGCGCCCTGACAATGTAGTCTAAACAACTGAAAACTGCTGTAAAGCAAGCATTACCTATACCTAGATCTTGCATCTGCCTGATATCTCGTCAGAGAATTTATTTTCAGGCTAAGAGCTTCTTACAGCAGTTTTAAATTGAATTGACCACATTGTAAGGGCGCCCAAACCGCGCCCCGGAGGTTATATTTATTCCCTACATGGTGTGGAATGCAGACGTTACGGAAGGGTATTGAGGCTGGCTAAGCTTTTGCACAAATGGTAAACAACTACTGAACCGATTGGGTACAACTCCCGAACCACTATAGCAATCCTAAATCATTCGTGAATAATAGATGATGTTGTTTGGTGGGCATTGCCCACCAAACCTGGTAATGGTGGGCAATGCCCACAAGCGCCCGCTCAGGAGTGTAAGTAAAAAAACGAGGATCTCTTTGCGTCCTTCGTGTCTTCGCGGTTCAAAACAAATTTTAAACCACGAAGACGCGAAGGTAAAATCTCGAAAATTGAACAAAATTTTCGCACGTTTAAGAGCCACCAAGACGCGGGCTAGCAATGCCCACCCTACGCAATACTGCAAGGGCTGAGAATAGTTGAGATGCCAGAAACCCGGTTTCTTTAAGAAACCGGGTTTCTAATTTTTGCTTATCCGAGCAGTATTGCCACCCTACGAATAATTTCACAAATCTGATAGAAAATTACCTATCTTGTAGGGTGTGTTAGGACGTAGCAGTACGACACCATGATTGAACGAATGTGGGTGAATAAGAGCGCTAACACACAAGGGAAAACTTTAGGTAATTTAATGGCAGTAAATCAAAAGGTAAAACTAAAATCATTATTTATTTTACGTTTTGAATTTACCTAATACTCATTTAATTTTTGCAGAGATTTAACAAGAGTTTACATAAATTTTATCCAATATACACAAGCAGAGTCTTAGTATAGTTACATAGAAAAGAATTTACCGCTCAGAAAGTTTTAGTAATACTACTGATGCAGTAATTGCCCGATTTGAGTGTGAAGAAGTGCAATTATTACCAAATTATGAGTGCAAAAACGGTTAAGAACATAGTTAGTTATTGGCGTTGCTTTCAAGAAATATGAATGCGGATGTAGAGACGCGAAATTTCGCGTCTCTACAAGGATTTTGGTCTGCACGTAAAATCATTTTCATACATGAACGAGGCAACGCCTAGTTATTCAACAATGAATTTCTTGCAAAAAAGGCTTGGAGAGTTCTGAAGCCGAGTAATGCTTGTTGTCAATTTTTGTTCTTACCTAACTATCAGGGTAAGTCTGCAATCACAATTACACAATTTAATTATCACAACAGGACAAATAGAGAATTGTATGAATCAATACATGAGATTTGTAAAGCACTTTTTGCTACTGGCTACTCCGGCGATCGCTAGCTCTGTGTTAGCAACTTCACCCAGTCAAGCTGCGACTTTCGCTTTTTCGTCAGGAAATTTCAATTTTACAGACTTTAGTCAAAGCCCTTCGGCAACTTTCTCAGGGACTAACGCCAACACCTTAGCTATTGCTAATGGTGGCGCTGTGGCAGCTTTTGCCAACGCAAATGCAAAGTTTGTAGTTGCTCCTCCAGAAGCATCCAATTCATCTTTAAGTCTAGCCTTAGGAGAGAATAGAGATTACTTAGGATTGGCAAAAAGCGAAGCTACAGTTATCGGGAAATTCGATGTAGCTGCAAATACATTTTTTTCTTTCAAGTTCACAGGTGATTTAAACCTACAAACCTCAATAGACAATCCACCAGAGGAAAATGCCAGAGCGAGTGGAGATATATCTTTTGTGTTACTTGATACTGCTAGTCAGAAAGTCTTAGACTTCTTGAGCCTTGCAGGAAGTGTCATCACACAAGGTGATAGCAATTTTATTGCCACTCAAAATAGTGACAATGTTACCTTAAGTCATATATTAGAAGATCATAAGTTTAAAAAGAAGCAAGGATTTGCTACAGCTTCCGTTGAGGGTTCTCTGCAACGCTCTTTTAATGACAACAGAAGTTTAGCTTTAGTAGAGGTTAAGAGAAATCAGGCTAGAGTCCAAGCGCCTGAACCTTCAACTAACCTAGCTTTACTCATCTCTAGTGGCTTAGTTGGCATTGTGTTGAGAGGTAAACGCAAAGGAAATTGCGTCTTTGTCAATAGTCAATAGTTATTAGACTGTGGACTAAAGAAACACTTGTGTTCGCGAATCATTTGGGACTACTATATCGTAGTCCTATTTGATTTGTGAAATTATTAGTAGGGTTATTACCCCATGGATGAATGCGATCGCCAGAAATAATTAGCGATCGCATTTTTTGTTTTCCAGAAATAAATCCCGTAGCGCCGCAGTCTAGTTGTGCAACCATTAATTACGAATTATTCGGTCATTCGTCACCGCCACATCCACCATGCGATTCCCGTAAACTTTGCCAAGCTCGACCAGATGCCCTACAGGCGGCTTCCCGGAGGGTAGTCGTTTGTATAGACTTAAAGCCTTTATTTGTTGATTTTAAAAAAAATTATTAAAAATTTATATTGACTTCATTACATCTTAAAAATGTAATTATACAGCCTGAATATTTATAGAAATTTTACACACAAGAGCTTACACGATCGAAAAACGTGGAAATTTTTATATGCAGGTTTCTCTGCCGATCTACCACCACACTTCATGCATAATCCATACAAACTAGTCGCACTCAAATTTTCTTTCACCTAAATAGGACAGTTGCGTAAGAAGTACTTTCATATTTGTAAGGTTTTATAAATCCAGTTGCGTAAATACTTTATTGTTTGATATATTTTATTAATAGAGACATTTCTCGACAAAATTGTGAGGAAAAACCATGATTATTTCTGACCTAATTTTTTTGGAGTTGGCAGAATATTCTCTAGAAAGTATTATTGGGGGTGTATCAGCTAATGCTAATACTCAAACATCGGCTCAGCCAGGGTTAGGTTCAGCAAAAGCTAATGCGAGCGCTCTTGGACAGAACACTTCGACTACTACCCAGACTAATACTCTTGTCGATGTTGATCGTTTTGCTTCGATTACCGATGCCAGCGCAAACGCGGATGCTCGCGCTAGTGATGGTAATAAATCTGCCTACGCTTCGTCCACTAGCAATTCCTTTTTGATAAGTAACTGATAGCTAATTAACAACATATAGCTCGATGATTTTGTCGGAGTTGATTTTGTTGTTATCAGGCTTATATCGTCATACTGATACTAGTTTTACAAATATCTGCCGTGCATTGTTTCCTTTGCTCTCTTACAGAGAAAAGGAACAATGATTTTTATGTTATATCATGTCCGGTAGTTGTCCGATGTGATGACTAGCAATTGACGTTCATACATGGGTTGACAAGTTTTTATTGTGGTTGATTTGCCGGACATCATATTATTTAGCCAGAATTTAGTAGCTAATAACTAAAGTCTCGCGCCGACTTGGTTACACAAAAAAAGTCCGCCTGCGCGGACTTATCTATGAAAGCCTAGGTCGGCTTGTGATTCGTTTGACAAGCTGCCAAACTTCTCTATTCTTTGAAGTACCGTGACCAAACTTAAAGGATTGGTCAAAGATGTGTGGGTCATCCGTCAACCAAACTCGCTCCGTAAGCTTTGAGAGAATTAGTCAGAACAGGCAGCCTCGTAATTTTTCAGAGTTGAGCAGACTGCCGTGCTACTTATAGTTGCCAAGTATTCATGGCAAAGGTTTATGAAGCAACCTTTCTTGCACTGGATAGGGAAAATATACCACTGTTGCCAAAACTGTCAGTTAAAGTGCCAGTTTCTGCGTAACTTGTAAAGTTGCCAGAGTTATCTGTGTATACAGATTTAGAAACATTAGAAACATTAGAAACATTAGAAACAGTTGCTGGTGTTTGAAAAAGTAAAGATGTTCCTAAGTTCCTTGAATCGAAAGTAATGACTAATCCGCCTTGCACTTGACTATCACTAGAAATTTCAGTTTCGCAAAAACTGAGGTCGGAAATTTTTAATCTACTCATACGACAACCTTTTGAGAGATGTACATAGCTGAAAGCTTTTTAAAAAGCTTTCAACTATATAAACAATATCTCCGCTCAATATGTCATGTGACATATTTCTGCATGCGGATACAGATTAATGAGAGGATTAGCTAGAGGAGGCAGAAAAGCCGCCATCTAACTTATTTACTTGCAGCAGAAACAGAGGCTCCACTAGACAGAGATTTGACACCTGCTACTGCCAGAGTATCGTTAACAGTTTTGGAGAAGGTGTTTTTACCGAAGGCAGCAGCATTTGCAAAAGACTCAGCAGCATTACCTTTTAATCTAACTTCAGACTCAATTTCATTGTCGAATCTGTCATATTCGACATAACCATAGCTACCACCAATAATGTTAGCAGCTTCAACAACTTCCAAGTGGTTAAGATCAGAAATAATCATGGCTTTTTCCTGGGAATTTTTACTTTTTTGGCAATTGATGTAGTCAAAGGTATTTAGTTTGTGACTACACTTATAATCTACAATAAATTTTGAGAAAATCAATACTTTTTGAGAATAAACCAATGATTATTTCTTATCTATTATTTGGAACTACTATGATTAATTTATCTTTAATACAGTGAAAAACATAGCAAGAAAATGTGGACAATAAAACCCATTTTTTATTGCCAATAATGAATAATATAGCTATTTTTTATGAACTAATTTGATTCATAAACTATCTCATTGTTTGTCTAACTTAGAAATTACAAATTAACTTATTGAACATTTTGATTTACTAAACTGAACGGAAAAAAATATTTTATATCCCTCCTTGAGCCGCAATGATTACTTGCGATAAAAGATAACTGAAACTAGATGAGCGCTTTTGTGATTAATAAAGGAATTAAGCCTGCTTCAGCAGTGACTCAGATGTTTGAAAATTGGCATCTGAGTCACTGCTGGGAGACAATTAAGTTCCCAGAAGCTCTGGCGGCGTAAGGTTGAAAGTCTTCTTCTGGAAACAGAGTCACCTCACCAAACGCTCCCCCAGTTGAGAGGGCGGTGATTAAGTTATCAGAGCTATCCAGCAGTCTGACTTTTCCTGCAAGGATGATGTATATGCCTGCTTTCGCCTCTGCAACTTGCCATAACTGCTTTGCTACTGGTGGCTCTACAATTTCCGCCGCCACCAAACAGTTTTGCAGATCTGTCTGTGAAAGTGTCTCAACCAAGATAGTAGTGAGTTGTTGACCTAGCTGTTCGTGTGAAAACACTGTTTTTCCCTACAAACTTCATCCACTAATTACGCGGCAATAAACATAACAGTCCACAGTCCTCCGCCAAGCTTGCATACGCTCAGCCTCCGGTCAAAAGTCCAGAAGCAGCAAGTTTTTTGACTGTTGAGTGTTGATTATTGACTAATAAAATTGAATGACCAATGGAAACTAGGCTCACTCGTGAGATGGCTGGTTGCAAACTTGAAAAACTTGCAACCAGCCATGATGTCGTAGCTTTCCTCTGCCTTGTTTTTAGCTAAATTTTGTGACATAATTTTTACAGTTGCTATCAACTGTGACATGTGGGTAAAAGAGTCCGCAGCTGGTGACATACCCCTCGCAAAGGTTTCACCGCTGCATACGCGCATTAGCTTGCTAAAAGCTAATTACACTGTTACGGATGCAACTAATGCTGGGAGTTTTCCCCTCGAATTTTGGGATTCTAGGGGGTTATTCCCGGCTTTCTTCACATTTTTGAGTTCCTAACCTTCTAGGTTAATGGGCTTCACCAAAAACCTAAAGACAATCATTGACACTCCCACACCATATATAGCCATAGCCAAGATCGTCTATTTCAAAAAGCCGTGGGTTCTTGGTCTATAGACCTAGGCATCCTGACTATTTGGGATGAAAGCATTTGGATTTGAACCTGATTGGTAGCACCTGCACCCCCTTTTATCGAAACAATTTTGTTAACCTTCAGGTATTGAAAACCAAAAGTAGTTAATGCAAAACTATTTCAGGCTCTAGCCTGTCACTATATTCTAGGACTTGCGCATTGACAGAAGTTTAATTATTTGCCCCAGATCAATATTGTTGTTTGATTCGTCTTTAAGAAGGTTTATTTTATTTGTTTAAAGTTTTGTGACGAAATGTTTCCTGACAACAGAATTATTGGGTATTTAATGAGGACAGCACGATGGCGTATTTAGACTTCAAGTGTCTTGTCCACTACCGTATATGCTCACTTGTATTGATGATCACAAAATCAGTCGATAATTAAACCACACCTTTGATAGATATTTATCCTCAAATTATCAGTAGATATATTTAACATCAGGAAAATAGAATTAGAAAACAGACACTGTACTACTTAAATTCTGTCAATGCGTAAGTGCTAGGTTATTATCAGTCACCAGAAAAAAACTAAATTTCTACCTTGATGTAATCAATCTACTTTTAGATGCTTTTATAAATTATTCAGTAAAGTTATGCAGGTTGTCAATGTTTTTTCCCACATGTTACCAAATTTTACATAATATTCACGAGTTATGCCTTACAGTTTTCGGCTCACTAAGCTACTGGTTATGTCACTAAGCAACTTTATTTACGTATTTTCCTAATAGCCAATCTTTACCTGAACTTTATAACTACTTCCTCAATATTTTAGTGCTTCGGAGCAACGGAAACGTCTCCGGCTCCTCTCGCGAATATTTATTAGAAAAAGAAAAAAATAATGTTGACTTTTACCTTTTTACTTTTTCTGTATTTCCTCAATTGCTGCTGTCAGATTACCAAGGTATTCTGACAGCAGCCCTAACGCTCTTTTATGACTATGAAGAGAGAAAAATCCCATTAAACCCCGACGACTGGCAATACTGCGTAGGATTTGCAAAAATTAGAAACCCGGTTTCTTAAAGAAACCGGGTTTCTGGCATCTCAACTATTCTCAGCCCTTGCAGTATTGCGACGACTGGAAGTCGGGACTATACAGACAAAGTCCCAACTCCAGTCGGAACTCCGGGAACGGGTGACGCTCGTTCTTCGGCTCCTTCTCCCAATTCCTCGCCGCTGCGCGAACGTCGAAGATCGCGCGATCGCGCTATCTTGTCATTCGTTACCGCCACATCCACCATGCGATTCCCGTAAACTTTGCCTAGTTGGACTAGGGGGACCACAATTCGAGACTCTTGAACCAACTCAAATCTCTGTAGTTCTCGCAGCACGAACTTGTAAACTTCAAACAGTACTGGTAGAGGAGTAAGAACCTCACCAAACAACGCTGGCAACTTACTAAAACCCGCCTTGCATTCCTGATGATAGTCATCTTTGATAGAAACCAAGGCAATCAGGGGACCAGCATCCAGAACGAGACGCTTCATCTTAAATCAAATAGTCCTCATTAACTGAAGCATCTTTTGGAGCATTTTCCACGATTCCTGCTAGCTGCTGTAGTAACCTTGAACCATTTTTAGGGCGTAATTTTTCCGCCAGTGCTGCCTGTACAACACTCGACGGGTTTTGCTCTGGGTGGTCTTTTAAGTATTCGTCAAGTTGTGTCCACAACTCATCAGGAATATAGAGTGTCCGTTTCATCTTAGACGCATCTAGAGGTACAACCATAGTTGTATTTCCATTGTACTTGCTTTGGAATTGCACATTCACCAAAAATCCTCAGAGTTGAGTGTGTTTGTAACTTGCAACAGCTGCCCTGAGATTACCCTGGTATCCTGACAGCAGCCTTAAACCCTCCTCTTTCTCCAAACCAGTCCAATGCATTAATAGTGCCAGCTTTACCGACAAGCCACTACGTTCTAGTAACTTTCCAGATGCTTCACGACTTAAGCCTGTAAGGTCTTGCAAAATTCGCACAGCGCGATCGCTTAACTTGTCATTCGTTACCGCCACATCCACCATGCGATTCCCATAAACTTTGCCAAGCTGCACCATCACACCCGTAGAAAGAATATTTAAAGCTAGCTTCGTTGCTGTCCCAGCTTTGAGGCGAGTTGAACCTGCTAGCACTTCTGGACCAGTCAACAGACGAATGTCAATATCGGCTTCAGACTTCACTTGCTCAGATGGAACACAGGCGATAAAAATAGTAGTCGCTCCCCGCTGACGGGCAGCTTGTAATGCACCGTGGACAAAAGGTGTTGTGCCGCCTGCAGTAATGCCAACTACTACATCTAGTTGCGTAACTTGTCGCTCTCGCATCGCCGCTTCTCCATCTTGGGCGCGGTCTTCTAAATCTTCGGAACTGCGAACCAATGCACCAGCACCACCAGCAATAATCCCCTGTATTAACTCTGGGGGAGTACAAAAAGTAGGCGGACATTCAGCCGCGTCTAACACCCCTAACCTACCACTTGTTCCCGCACCAACATAAAACAGGCGTCCTCCTTGACGCAAACGCTCTGCTGTGCTATCAATTGCTTGAGCCAACTGGACTTTAGCAGCTGCAACAGCCGCCACTGCCTTTTCATCTTCACGATTAAATAGTTCCACCAATTCCAGGGAACTAAGCTGGTCTAAGTTCAGACTATTAGGATTGACCTGCTCAGTTAAAAGGTGCCCACGTTCCTGCAAATTTGTCATATGTTGAGTGTTAGTTGTTAGTTGTTAATTGCTAATTGCTAATTGTCCATTGCTAATTGTTAAAAGCCATTAGCAATTAGCCATTAGCAATTAGCAATTAACTATTTACAATAACCCTTCTAGTTGACGACGAATCTTCTCTAATTCGGGATCAGACAATTTCGGTTCTGACTGTGACACTTGGTTAGGGCGGATTTCCTCCCTTGTGTCTTTCTGCTGTTTGTCTGGTTGCCAATCGGTTTCGTCAAGGTTGACATCTGGAGGAATCACCAAATCACTGTTGTTGGGGACGATTTCCCACTCATATCCAGTACTTTGACAAAATTGCTTAACTTCCTCAGCATCGATCGCCTCTACTGTAGGCGTAGGGAAATCTTGAGCCTCTAGCATCAAAGCAAAGCGCGTGGCGTCGTCTTCTGACTCAAACAACAGAATCTTATTGCGATCGCCCTCCCGGACACTGTGAATCCCCTCATTGTCCGTGCGAGCATGAAAAAGCAACACAAAAACACGCATAGGTGTAATCATTTATCCTTGAATGTAGACTCTATTCTTATTAAAGTTCGTTCCTTGTGTTCAAGGGAAAGTCGAAGCCAACAATTTTCACTTTATTTTTTCCCCTGACGCCTATATCATTAATAAAACTTTTGATCGCCCAATCTGGTATCGCAGGTTATCCTTAAAGATGGCATAACCAATGATGTGCAAGCCAGATCGTCTATTGTGGCATTTTATATCCGGTAAGTCAGTGGTGAGACGAAATGACCCATTCCAATCCTGACAATCACTCAAATCCCCATGCTAATAATCGTCGGTTGTTAGTGTTGCGTCGCGGGGGCATTGCCTTGGGCGGACTTCTAACGATTGGAGTTGTTGGCGGTACTTGGAGTTTGTGGACTTTTATTCACAAAGATTTAGTGCCGTTGGCAGAAACAAGTCTTTCCACTTCACTCAACCGTCCAGTCAAACTGGGTAAAGTCAAAGGATTTTCGCTCTCCGGAGTGCAATTTGGCGCTTCAAGTATTCCAGCAACACCTACAGATCCAGAAAAAGCTACAGTCGATGCAGTGGATGTGGCATTTGATCCACTACATCTATTATTTAACCGTACATTAAAGCTGGATGTCACCTTAGTCAACCCGGATATTTATGCTGAACAGAATCAACAAGGGCGCTGGATTACCACTACCTTAGCGACACCTGGTAAACAAGGACCAATTCAAACTCAATTGGACAAAATTCACTTTCGCAATGCCAAGTTAGTAATAGTACCACGTCAGCAAGTAGGGGGAGTGGGGGGAGT
>CAXTSI010000275.1:0-12249 GCA_964246695.1 uncultured bacterium | reverse complement strand
CGCTTGTGGTCAGTCAGTACGGGTCAATGCCTCAACATCCTCCAAGGACATAGTAATAGTGTCTGGTCGGTTGCCTTTAGTCCCGATGGTAATATTCTGGCAAGTGCCAGCTTAGATCAAACTATGAGACTTTGGGATCTGCGCACGTACACTTATATCAAAACGTTACCCCTCCCTACGCATTCGGTGCGATCGTCGATCGCCTTTAATCCCTTAGCCGCCCAAGCAAAACGTCACACCATCGCCAGTGGTAGTAGCCAAGATGGAACTATTCAGATTTGGGATGTTGAAACAGGTCAGTGTTTGAAAATGCTCAGTCCTGACAAACCCTACAAGGATACCAATATTATGGGTGTTACTGGTATAACGGCGGCTCAAAAGGCGACTCTCCTGGCGTTGGGAGCGATCGAAAAAGTAGGTTGACTGCGATCTGTTACAAAAGTCACCATCACATCTGTTGATCCAAGAAAAGTGGATACGTAGGGGCGGGGTCCCCCCGCCCTTACAGCAGTAGGCGGTGCAGTACTTTCCCCACTCCCCAGAAACACCGGGGTAATCGCAGTCACATCAGGAAGATGTGTTCCCCCATTGTAAGGATTGTTGGATAGATACACATCTCCCGGTTTTATGGTGTTGCCTTTATCATTAATTAAACTGCGGACACTTATTAGCCTGTAGGTTGTGGCTCTACCGTGGGGAAACCCAATACCACTTGTAAACAACCCAGCGCCACCCCTTCGGGGATGGCGTGGGCTTTCAGGAGCCCTGGGTGTCGAATAAGCTAAGCTGCACATATTCGGCTTTCGCTTTTTGCACAACTAACTTACAAGACAATCCCGGACCTCGAGGCTGATTTACGGCAGCCCCAATAAGCGAAATTACATTTGCGCCATTGTAATCAGCATCACCCTTCCATCCGCAGTGACCACACACAAAAGACTTGCCATTGCGATAAGATTCACCCTGCACTGGATGAATGTGCAAGCACTTGTGGCAAGTCTGAGATGTGTACCGAGGGTTAACAAAAACTAGCTTCACACCAAACTTCACAGCTTTGTAGACCAGGAATTGGCGCAGCTGATAGAATGCCCAAGAGTTGGCTCGTCGGCGCTCTGTTTTACTGCGTGGTTGCTGATTAGTCCGCTCCCTAATTCCGGTTAGGTCTTCCAAAGCGATAGTTTGTTCTTTGGCTTTAGCTTGCTGTACCGTGCAGCATGAGATGACGTGATTAATGTGTGTTTGGAAGCGTCTTTCCTTGCCCGACAACCGTTGCAAGAGCCGTCGGCAACGACGCCGACTACTCCTTGTGCCCTTCGCGGCTTTTTTCTGGATAGACGCTCTTACTCGTGCATACTTATCTCGAACTTTGGTTATTTTTTCGCCACTATACTTTTCTCCATCTGAGGTGAATGCAATGTCCGTGCGACCCAAGTCAACGCCCAAAACTTTTTTTGTCTGGGCTGGGACTGGGGCTTCTGACTCAAGCTGAATATTTATGTAGTAGCTGCCATCCTTTCGTTTAGAGAGGGTGGCAGTTTTCGGATTCTTACCCTTAAGTAAGTCACGCTGATAGTCGCCGATGTGCATCTTAAAACGTTCCCGTCCACCCAGCAGGGTTAGACTGACTATCCAGTCTTGCTCCCGGAAGGTAAACGTTCTCGCATCATAAGTGACGCTCGTGGGGACAAACTTTTTAACAACATCACCTTTCAGTCTTGCGGTTTTGCGGTTGCCCGAAACCCGACGGACTGCGTGAATTGTTAACTGAGATGACAGCCCAAACAGCGCCCTAACATCGTGATAGATAAGTGATTGTATGCCTAGCTCATTGGTTAAATGTTCTGGGATTTTACCGTTGATATATTCGCAAGCGTTCGCGAACACCTGTAATGTCTCGTCGATAAGAGTGACTTGTTCAGGTGTGACCTGGATTTTGCAAGATACGGTCAGAACTTGTTTTTGCTTCTTCATGGTTGATACTGAAGTAAATCTCCAGGAGTACAATTCAATGCTTTGCAAAGTAGCTCTAGAGTTTCTCTGTCCAACCTTTTAGGCATTTCACGACATGCCTTTAATTTAGAGATTGTACTTGGATGAAGACCAGTAATTTCTGCTAGTTTTCCTGTCTTAATTTCGCGCTCAAGCATCAAATAAGCTAAGTTCCACTTGATTGTCATTGGGAGTGATACGGTGCATTGCATCTTAAAGTTACCCTTTAACGAGTGGAATCTAGTTTAAAAGTACCTTAATCCAACCTTTTTGTCAATATTCTATTTTTAATACTTGAAATCTAGTCGTAATGACTAGAATATAGACAGAAAGAAAGCGCTTACTTGTCTGGACAACATGGAAGAGCGCTCTCTTTATTCCAAAAATATGGAGATTTACATTATGCCACTTAATCGGCTGGGCATCAAAAAGCCTATTGCTATTGAATTAGCAATCTTGTTGTCTTTGGGAATTCGTCCTTCAAAAAGTGAAGCTAACCCAGCGATGCTGTTAGCCCCAGAATTATGCGCCACTGGCATTGGATGTGTAGTTGGTGCTGTCATCGTAGTCGGCGGTGTTGCGTATATTATTCAGCAGCGCAACGGTCACAAAGTCTTGATACCAAAAGACACAGGTGTTACCTATAGCCGACCGCTCTCAGGAATCGAGGCGGTAAAAATGGGCGATGCCCATTGGGCGAGAGAAGTTACAGATTGTTACAAGATTGGTAAAAGAATTGGGAAGAAGCCAAAAGCACATTATCCAGCTATCCAGCATCCGGATCTGAAAAGGGATTTTGGTGTATCTTCCCAGGCGAACAAACAAGTTTTGACAAGGGGGCAAAATGAACAATCCAAAAAGTGCTGCTGAATCAAAAGAATTGTTAGCAGAAATATTCGATGACGCAACAGCTTGCTTTTACATGACCCTAGAAGGAATAAACGTTTCTTCTGATGACCCAATCATAGGTGAATTGACGACAACTTTATTCATAAAGCATGAAATTGACAATACATCCAATAAACGGGAGTATCCAAAACCAGGAGATAGATTGGAGAACTATCACGTTAATCGCGAAACAGGTGCATATTACATAACTCAGTCCCACTGGGTTGTTTATGAAGTCGAGATTTTCCCGAATAGTAACCCGCAAATCATGAGGGAGGTGGTAATTGCTTGGTGCCGGCTATCGCCTATTGCACAAAAAACACAGGTGTAGCGTGTGAATTACAAATCAACAGCTAGGTCTGTTTCCGACTTAAAAGCACATCTGGTATTGACTACCAAATACCGCAAAAAAAAGGCATCTTTTCGGGGTCAGCAACCCCCGAAAAATGCCGCGTAATTACACCTGTTATGCTGAACCGATTAACTGAATTAATTCAGCACATCTCACAAAAATGGGGTTGTGAAGTAATCGAGTTTAATGGTGAGGCTGACCACGTTCACCTATTATTCCGGTACTATCCTCAGATGCAATTGTCGAAGTTCGTGAATGCTTTAAAGTCTTACACGAGTCAAGTCATTCGTCTTGAGTTTATGTACGAAATAAAACAAGTTTACTGGGGTAAACCAGTTTTCTGGAATGGTGCCTACTTTATTGCTTCATGTGGTGGCGTAACAGTCGAAGTCCTCAAGCAATACGTGCAAAACCAAAATTCCCCGGCTGAGTCCGAACGGAGAGAGGCGACTCCTCACCCATCCCGCTCATCCCGATTCTCCTGACGGCTGACATCGATTCGGGGATGCGTTCGTCGTCGCCCCGTCATTCCTCCCATCACTGCCCTCCGGGCGCGAGCTTTTGGGGGGAAGCTTCCCCCCAAAACGTCGCTTGACAGTGTGGGACTCCTGACGGGTTAGTTGAAATTGTTGGGTTACGCTGTCGCTTAACCCAACCTACAGCTACCACTGTTGTCATTTCCTGGTTGTTTGTGTTACTATAAGCTCCGCTTAACGCCTCGGGTGTATCGCACTCACAAGCTGACACTAGCTAGAATATTAAGATGCACCCTTATGCTGTAAGCTATTACAGGAAAGTAGCTATGACTGCTTCAGTACAAGAACTTCTGATTACTTTTGATAGCCTGACTGAACCAGAAAGGCTGGAAATTGTTTCGGAGATTTTGAAACGGGTTACTCGTTTAGACTTTCCGCCCTTGTCAGATGAGGATTTAGTCTGGAATGCTGAAGAACTTTTTTTAGAGTTAGACAAGCAAGAAACTGTTTATGAGTAGTCCCGGACGCGGAGAAATTTGGCTTGTGGATCTGGGCTACACAGCACTCATTTAGACCATGCTTGGTTATCAGCATTCCTGCTACACAGCAAGACCAAGCCTTTGGCTTGAGAGGATGGAGAACATTTCGCAATTGTCCGCCATTCGGCAAGGGCGTAGGTGAATGGCGGTTCGCGATCAACTGCTTGCATAAGCCGATTCAGGGTACACAGCACAGCTTCAGTACTTTCAGCCCCTGTTCTGGCATTTATGCAAGAAGTCTAATGAGCACCGCTGAATAGGTTAAGGGTATTCGTGCCATCGTTAACGAAGAAGATCCCTTTGTCTTTGACGACAAGCAGGTTAAAGAGAGTGCCTGCTCCCATAGGACTCAACTGTATGGAGCCTACTTGCTGACCGTTAGGTCTGGTTTCGACTAGGTTCCCATCACCTGCGTTCACCGTCAGGATGTCACCGTTGGGCGCTAGTTGCATGCCGAGTGGCATGTTTAGTTTCCCATTGCTGGAAACTTCAACCCCAGAGGTAGGGGACAGGCGGGAGATCGCATCAGGGATGGCAGTAATGCGGCTGTTAATGGTATCCGCTACATAGAGGGTTTCATTTTCACCCAAAGCTAGACCAGTTGGTCCGACGACGAGATTATTGGCATCAAGCTTTTCAGCGAAGCCAGTACCAATGATGGTGCTGGACTTAACCTGAGGCTTCTCATGCTCGGAAACCTTCAGATTGAGGCGTACAACTGTTCCTTGGTTAGTCGGCTGGATGTTGGGGGTGCCACTCAGCACGTTGCTGACAAACAGCGTGACCTCGTCATCGTCGGTTCCTGAGGATTGAGAATCAACAGCGGTCAGATCCCACGGACCTTTGATATTTGAAGTAATGGTGTCAACGACATGACCGTTGCTGTCTAACACCAGCAAGCATCCGGTGCCGACGGTTGCAGGCGTCCCATCAGCGCTGGGTAAGCTGCCGACAATTACCCAGCCCGAACGTAATACGGTCAGAGCTGTGGTCAAGCCGATACCCCCAGGGCAAGACTGAGGCGATACCGTGTTTCGGTTAATTTGGGCAAAGAGACTTTGGGTGCCATTAGGTGCAATCTTGACAATGGTAGTCCCCGTGCCCTGGAGGTTGGCATTGTTATTGAAGTTACTCACCAAGATGTCGCCTTCGTGCAGGGAACCCTCGGTGTGTGGCACAATCGCTATCCCGTAGGGATTCACGTCACCATTACTGGGAATAGTTGAGGCGAAGGTGCTGATTTTGTTGAATTCTGCGATGAAAGAACTTTCTGAAGATTCGGCTTTGGCCACTTGCCCGAAACTCAGGGCGAGTATGGGGAGGCTAGTGGCGATCAGCTTAGCAATGCGAGTAATAGAATAATGCATGATGTTTCTCCTGTTGAATGAATAGACTTCTTGTCTAAGTCGGTTGTGTTGCAGAAAATTGGCAGAAATTGAATTTGAGCCAACATCAAGACGAAACCGCAAATAAAGACTGAAAATACTTGTTTTTTCGTTGTCTATAACGACGTTCTTGATCGGGAAGTAGCAAATTATTAAACTTAGATAGGATAAGAATTTTCTATCCTAATTTCCGAACATGCAAATATCTTGGCTCAATCTCTAGTTAATCTTTTTTGTAATGTATCCATCATCTAAAAAGATCAAAGGTATTTTTTACAAACAGATGATATAGCATTACCAACAGCGGACTTGTCTAGGAATTGCAAACTTATAATTCAATCCTTCTTTTTTTCAGAACACTTTAACTTTATTAGTTGAATTCAAGACTGTCCATGAGGGTAAGTTAAGGAAAGTTAAGGTTATAATTAAGTCAAATTATTCATAAATTTTTAAGTAACCGTTCAGGTGGTGTTCCTGCGGCGCACCACCTATCGATTAACACGGGGTAGTGTTACGGTAGCTGTCACTAGGGGCAAAGTAGGCTAAAAAGTATTACGACATAAGAGTTTCAGTCTGCCATTTACCTGTGAACGCATATTGTCCAGGCGATCGCGAACTACCTGCAAAAAAATTCCGAAAACTGGTAAATTAGTAGACTGGGTTAAAGGTCGTAAAATCATACATTATTTGTTGACAGTTAATGAAAGATTCCGAACAAAGAGAAAACCAGTACAGAGATGAATACACCTTGGAACAAAGAAAAAATTGGTATAGCAACGCAGCAGATGCCTACAACAAGACAAGACCGCGTTATCCTCAACAGATAATCTACCGCGCTGTAGAATTAGCCCAACTTACTCGGAATGCAAGTATTCTGGAATTAGGATGCGGTCCTGGAACTGCAACTACATCGTTTGCGCAATTGGGCTTCTCAATGGTCTGTCTTGAACCAAGTCAGGAAGCTTGCTTTCTGGCGCGACAGAATTGTGCCCAGTATCCAGATGTAAAGATTAAAAATACTACCTTTGAAGAGTGGGAATTAGGAACCGAGAGATTCAATGCTGTTCTTGCTGCGACTTCTTTTAATTGGATTTCACCTGATATTAGATATATAAAAGCTGCTAATGCTTTAAAAGATAACGGTTTTCTGATTTTACTTTGGAACATTACACTCAAACCTCAATATGAAGTTTACCAAATGTTGCATGAGGTCTATCAGATCGAGGCTCCGTCTTTAACACTATATCAAGACAGAGAAAGTCACGAAGAGGATCTCAGAAGAATTGGACAAGCTGTCATTAACTCAGGTTTCTTCAAGGGTTTAGTGTCCGAACATTTGGCGTATGAAGTCACTTATAGCATCGATGATTATCTTGCACTTTTAAGCACTTTATCACCGTGTATAGCGCTAGAACCTCAGCAGCTGGATTCTTTGTTTGTAGGTTTGAGGGCAGCCCTAGAGAAAAACTGGGGAAAAAGTTTCCAAGTATCATGTCTTTCAACTTTTCACGTTGCCCAAAAAATATAGCCCAAAAAAAACCTAAGAAAGCCGTTGCAAAATTAAATGATTACGTTCAGTTAATCTTGCTTCCCAGTCAGGTTCAACGACAATCGTGCTAATTTTTTCGACGACGATCGCAGGTCCACTAATCCTATCTTCCGGTTGTAAATCTTCCCGTCGATAAACGGGAATATCATGCCACCTGTCAGCAGTAAACATTCGGATCTCAACAGACGTGGGGGCTTCATCTAAAGGACGCTTCCGAGTCATTAAGGCGGATTCAGGAGTATTCATCTTCTGAATGACCGAATAATTCGTAATTCGTAATTAAAAATTACTAAATTAATTAATAATTAATTCATTTAGGGTACAGAGCAAGTAATTTAAATTATGAAAAAGAAAAAAAGCGGGATCTTCTTTACTGCAGAGCTAATGCATTTATGCATGGGGTAATAATTACGAATTACGAATTATCAATTACGAATTATTTTGACTTCCACTAAGGCGGATTCGACAATTAATATTTTCTCTAATTGAATGAAACCATAGCGAGATTTATATCTGTTCTTAAATTATTGTCGCATCAATGCCACATCAGAGGCAAAATTAACGCGATCGCCTTTCCTTTCTAACAGTGCATTTGTTGCTACTGTTGTCCCCATTTTTACCACTTCTATTGCTTCCCCTGCAATGGGTTCATTGCCTGCAAGACCCATGATATCCCGAATGCCTTTGATTGCTGCATCTTGATATTGTTCGGGATTTTATGAAAGTAATTTGTAAACTATAATCCATTGCTGGTTTGGGAGAGGAACGATTAAAAAGCGATCGGGATGTCTTGAGAGTCGGTTGGCGATCGCCTGATTATTAGTAACTGCAACAATATCTGTAAATATACCACCCCGGTCTGCAAAAACTTTTAACATTACTCAATTTCCTCTACGGGTTTAGATGTAGCATAGCAATCGGATTTAGAGTATTTCAACTTCAGGTGTGGAATATTTTGACGACGGGTGTGAATTATTATATTAGTCTTAAAACCCTGACGGGGCAATGCACGAGTTGCAAAGTAGGTTGCGTGAAGCGGAGCGTAACCCAACATTTACTCTGTATTTTGTTGGGTGGAACCCAACCTATAAACTACAAACTTAACGTTAACTTTAAAAAACTAGCAAAGGTAATATTAAAAATTTTCCAGTTCATGCAGGTCTTTAGTATGAATACTTATTCGGAGAATTCCGATGACATTTCAGATAGACATACTTTAGCTTGGTATTTGTAGATAAAAAAAGTGTGACTTATGGCTCCTTATAAAGACGCATTTGATGGGTTTACTGATGGTTTAGATGGATGTGATAGATCGGCAGAAAAGGTTGCTAAGGCTTGCATCCAGACTGCTGCTGGTGTGGGAAATTCTGTTGCGGCGGCGGCGACAGCAGGTGTCGGTTCTCTTGCTGGTTACGCAGGTATAGCTTCCACAGTTTCATCAATGGGGCTTGGTGGAGCCACAACAGCAATTGCTGGAGCAATGGGAACTAACGTGGCTGGAGCTGCTGTAACGTTGCTTGGTGGGTTGAGCCTTGATGGATTGATTGCTGCGATGACCGTACCAGGTAGTACAAATACCGATGTGTTTCTCACCTATGTGACTCAGGTATTAGCACCTCAGTTGTGGAAAGGGGCAATCGTGGTCATGGATAATCTTAAAGTTCATCATGCCGAGCGTGTCAGGGTTGCAATCGAGTCAGTCGGTGCACTCGTCAAGTTTTTACCACCATTATCTCCTGACTTATCCCCCATAGAGTTTTGCTGGTCAAAACTCAAGCAATTTCTCCGTTCTTGTGAGGCACGTACCCTTGAATCACTCGACCAAGCAATGGCTCAAGCTGTAAATTATATTACCGAGGATGATGCCTTCGGTTGGTTCAATCATTGTGGTCTATTTACCTGAAAATTGCTGTAAATTGAGTTGACCAAGCATGAAGTCCTGGTCTTCTAACTTAACTTCATAGTCTCTGCCTGGTTTACTAGTGATAGGACAGACTATGATATTGTTACTATCAGATTCTGCAATGACCAAAGCTGGTCGCCTTTTAGTAGCAGATGCATCCAAAAATGGGAAAGGTACGGAAATTACATCACCTTTGCTTAGGTTTTCTATAGATCCTTCCAAGCTTCGTCTTCCTCTGGATCTAGCCAAACCTTATTCAGTGATGACTCACTCAATTCAAGAAAATCTTTTACTAGTATTTGGGAATCATCTGGGTCGCTAGCTTGCAAATTCTTAACTCTTTCAGGTGGTATTCCGGTGATTTTTGCTACTAAAGCTAAATCGATACCTTCCCGCATCATAATGAGTGCAACTTGGCTTAACCCCTGCTGAAAACCTTGCTCCCATGCTTCGCGTAACGCTTTAGGTTGAATTGCGGAATCATGCATGATTGTCAGTTCGTTGCGCTCTGTTTCAATAATACCTCGAATATAGCCGCTTAAGCGTTGCTGTTTCCGGCTTGTATCCGCTGTCGAATTGCCGCTTGAACTTTAGCATCAAAGTCAGGATCGTCTACAGTCGTAATAATATTGCGTGGGCGATCGCTAAGCCTATCTAAATATGCCTGAAGAGCCATCTTGTCTTCACGATTTCGGAGAAAGTACTGTCTCAACTCTTTATCAGACATATCAGCATAATTGATCTGATTCATTAGAACACCTCCCCGTTCGGGGCAATCTGGAACTCAATATCTTCAGTATTTCCAGCAAGAATATATAAATTACGAGTTCGGTTATCAATGCAAATAAGGTGTATCGGCTGAAGCATAAAATATGTCAACTCAAAGCAAACACGGTATAGGCTTTTTAACTGAGCATCGGTCGGCATTCAAGGCACTTACGACCCACGCCACTTATTCTAGCACTTGTCTTGTGGAATGATAGCGTTTGGTACAGATCTCTATTCTAGGTTTTCCCCTTAATAGCGGCAGATAAAAGAGGAAACTGACTTAGAACTTACGCATTGACAGAAATAGTTAAGTATGCACAAAGATTTTTCAGGCAATTCGAGCTTTCTTTCAGTCAGGTAGACCACAATATGAGGTAGGGGCGCGGTCTCCGCGCCCTTACAATGTCGTCAATTCTGTTTGATATCTGACGCCATAGCCCGTCACACAAGTCCAACTAACTTTGCGCTCAGATCCCACATGCGCTCGGCTTTTTCATCATCGCGGGCTTGGGGAGAGACTTTTTGAACAAACGACTTGCCATCTTTCTTCTGTCGATTCCCCCAACTCCAATAGGCACCGGATTGTTTGTATTCAGGATCGGCAACCACCACCGCTACTCGATCGCCAGCCAACTCCTGAGACACATACCCCCCGGTGATGTACTTCTGAAATTTGGGGAAGAGTTTCTGAAATAGGGGATAGTGGTTACGGAATAGAGGCGTTTCTGCAACACAGCCAGGATAGAGAGAGGTGAAGGTAATCCCAGTCGATTCGTGATAGCGTCGATGCAGTTCCCGCATGGTCAGCACGTTACAGACTTTGCTGTCCTTGTAAGCTTTGACAGGTTCAAATTTCTTGCCGTCAATCATCGATATAGGCTCTTTAAATCCTGCTGCAAAACCATCCAGATTTCCTAAATCCGGACGCGGCGGAATCTTCCCGCCCAGCTCGTCCGGATTGTGTGTCACGGTTCCCAAAATCACCAACCTCGGATCGGAAAACTCGGAGTGCTTTAGATCCTCAAGCATGAGGTTACACAAAAGGAAATGACCGAGGTGATTGGTGGCTACGCTCAATTCATATCCGTCTACACTTCGCAACGGCTCCTTTAATAAAGGCATATAGATTGCAGCGTTGCACACCAAAGCGTCCAGGGACTTGCCACTCGCCCTGAAGTCCTTCACGAACTGTCGAACGCTTTCTAAAGAGGCTAAGTCGATGTGCATGATGGTGTAGCTATCCTGCGGCATTCCCACAGCAACTGCTGCGAGTTCCGTCTTGGGTAAATCCCGACATGCCATCACCACATGCCATCCCCTGTCGGCAAGCGCTTTCGCACCGTACAAGCCGACCCCGGAGGAGGCACCCGTGATTACGACCGTTGACTTCCGATGTTGTTCCATTCTGTTCAGACTTCGTTGACCGCTGTTGAGTGTCTCCATGATCTCACACAACTGACCCACCAGTCATATTGCAGCCGCAGAGTTGAGAGTTGCTGATGCTCTCTATGCCCGTATTTTAAATATTGCGGTGGTTGTAGGTTGGGGCGTTGATTCGATTTTCAATAAGTTTAATGAAGTGCGATTTCATTGAGCTTTAGCGCGCAGTTTGCGGGACTGACGGTGTTTCCGGCAACAAAAATTCTGCATCGGCAGTGCATAAGTTAATTTCATTGACACCTATTTAGACAATAACCACTGTGGCGAGTGAAGCGATCGCGCCAAATCGCGTTTATGACGCTCGTCTTATACCAAGTCTCTACTCGGCTGCATAGAATAATCTCCTTACTTAATTAGCAGTTTATTCGCTTGAGTGCAACTTTATATGGAATTGGTATAAATCTGGAAAAAATTTGCATTTCCTCACTCGATCTCTCAAAGGAGAAAACATATGTCGAAAAATATAAACGATCGGTTTCAAGATAATTTAGAATTCGTAGAACTACCTGACCAGGAAAAGAAATCACTGCTCCAAAAGTATCTTAAAAAACCCTTTTCTGTTGCCTGGTCAAAATTGATGGCACTGATTACACCTACCCAACATCGTAAGCGTTCATTCGTGCTAGATCCACCCCAATTTGACGAAGAATACAACTCCAACTCAACCCCAGAAAAATATTTTTACTGTCGCTTCACAGACAGAGTTGATCCCTCGCTTTACACAATTTTGTTTCACCAAAACCGATTTTAAAGTTGAAAAATTTTCACTTAGAGTGGAGACTGTTACGCTGGCTGGACTGTTCTCCCTTATTTGCAACTGATATTGAGTGTTTGGAACGATGGTACTACCTTTTTTGCATTTGGTCGCAAACCAGCTGTTATCTAGGCTGGGTTAACCTAAATCAGGTCACAGAGGACGATCGCATGCTAAAATTGATTGAAATGTAGTTGATGTCTGTG